>JAITOB010000029.1 GCA_031290155.1 Endomicrobium sp.
TAATGGACAATTCTGAATTTATAACGAGATATATGGGGGAAATAGAAAGATTAACGGATAACGATATAACTAATTTCTTTAAAAAATATTATTCTCCTGCAACAATTTCTAATATAACAACATTACTCCCTAAATCAGACGGTAATAAAAAAAATGAAAAAACTAATAAAAAAAATTAACGATTTATCACAAGGTTTCGATGTATATGCAGTAGGCGGTTTTTCAAGAGACTTGCTTCTAAACCGTAAACATAATGATATCGATTTGGCTGTAAATAAAAATGCATTAAAATATTCTAAAAAAATTGTAAATGCATTTAACTCAAAACTTATTACTCTAGACGACGTAAATAAAACTTATAGAATAATACTTAAAAACAATGTTGTTGCAAATATAGACATTTCTCTTTTTGACGGCAAAACCATAGAGCAAGATTTACAAAACAGAGATTTTAATATTAATGCAATAGCTTTTAACTTAAAAGATTTTAAAAATTTTAAACAGCATATTATTTTGCCTAATAAAGATGCATTAAAAGATTTCAAATCAAAAACAATAAATACCGTTTCTCATAAATCATTTAAAACAGATCCCTTAAGAATGTTAAGAGCATTTCGTTTTGCAACAGAATTAAATTTTAAGCTTTCCATCGACACCCTTAAACAAATAAAGCAAAATGCAAAACTTATATGTAAAGCTGCTCCTGAAAGAATAAAAAATGAATTTTTTAGAGTGTTATCGTCAAAAAATGCATCTTCTTTTATAAAAGATATGGATAATTACGGCTTACTTTCAGAAATTTTTCCTGAAATAAAAAAAATGAAGAAAGCTCGCAAAAAATATTATTATCATCCTGATGGATTGTTTCAACACTCTTTTGAAACTATGGAATCGGCAGAAAATATCCTAAACAATTTAGAGAAATATTTTCCACAAAATTATACTGATTTACAAAATCATTTTAATAACAATAGTATTTTTTCTGAAAACGTCACAAGAGAGAGCCTCTTAAAATTCATAGCTCTTTTCCATGATAATGCAAAACCAGAAACAGCAAAGTTTGAAAAAGGTAAAATGCATTTTTTTGAACATGAAGAATTAGGTGCAAAAAAAATAAAAGAAATTATGTTTTCTCTCAAACTTAGTAAAAAAGACATTGAAACAGCAATATTTTTGATAAGTAATCATATGCGTCCATCAACCTTAACAAGAAATAATATTGTCACAAAAAGAGCAGCATTAAAATTTTTCAGAGATATTGGTGACAATACTCCCGATTTAATTATTCTTTCAATGTCGGATTGGCATTCTTATAAGAAACTGAAAGTCTTTTCTCCAAAAGAACTAAAGTTTCAAGAAAAATCCGTTAGAGAACTTTTGAAAAATTATTATGAATTAAAAAATGCAAAACCATTGCCCAAAATTATTGACGGTAATATAATAATGAAAAAATTTAATTTAAAGCCAGGTCCGCATATTGGAGAACTTTTGAGTTTTGCTGCTGAAGCACAGTATGAAGGTAAAATTTCTAGTACAGAAGAAGCTTTAAAAAGACTTTTTTCAAAAGTTAAAACTGTTAAATCTTATGCAAAAAAGTTAAAAAAGAATATAAAGTAATGCAAATAAACAAGGATATTTTTATGGAAGAATACATTAAAAAGGCTGCCATGATTTTAAGAAAATCAAAATATGCAGTTGCCTTTACAGGTGCAGGAATTTCTGTGGAAAGTGGGATTGCTCCTTTTCGAGGTAAAAATGGTATTTGGAACAAATACGAAGAAAAACTCTTTGAAATAAACTATTTTACCGAACATACTAAAGAAGCATGGGATATGCTTTTTGATGGGTTTTATGAAGCTACATTTAAAGCTAAACCGAACGCAGCACACTTTGCTCTTGCGCGTTTTGAAAAAGAAGGACTTATTAAAGCTATTATCACACAAAATATAGATGACTTGCATAAAAAAGCTGGAAGCAAAACTGTGCATGAACTGCACGGCAATGCGTCTAGACTGTATTGTATTAATGACGGTAATAGATATCAAGTTAAAGATTTTGATTTAAAAACAGTTCCGCGGTGTAAAAAATGTTGTGTTATGTTAAAACCTGATTTTGTCTTTTTCGGAGAAGCGTTACCCGAATATGATATGCTTATGTCTATAAAGGCAAGTTCAAAATGTGATGTTATGATTGTTATAGGTTCTACAGGGATTGTATATCCTGCGGCATCACTTCCTTTTCAAGCTAAACGCAATAATGCTGTCATCATTGAAATAAACCCTAAACCATCTGTTTTCACAAATGAAATTACGGATATATTTATACCTTTGAAAGCTAGTGAAGCGATGATGAAATTAGAATCTGTTTATGCTGCTAATAAGTGTTAGGAACAAAAATAGTCAATTGCAAGGCACTAAAGTGTAGCAACAGCAAGACTATTGATACACCTTAAGCAACGGCAGTAGTTGGCTATTTTTGCCATAATTCGAACTGTGATTGACTTTTTGGTAAATTTTGTCAGTTTTGTTCTGTAGATATGTTTAATATTACTTATCACAATTTTTCCAAAATTTTCTCAAAAATCCTAGTAGCACTTTCGTCCTATTAGTGGGAACAGACTCTAGAAAACTTTATTTAGAAATACTGAATTTTACATAATGCAATCAAAGAATTAAATATAAACCTTGAGTTGCAATACTTAAATTTGAATAAAATATTATACTATTGTAAAATATAATATCTTAGTAAATGGAGAGATGGCCGAGCGGTTTAAGGCGATAGTCTTGAAAACTATTATAGGGGAAACTCTATCGAGAGTTCGAATCTCTCTCTCTCCGGTAGTTAGTATCCCAGACGCAGAATTATCCCAATTAAATAGAATTTGAACCCAAGTTCCCGTCGGTGTTTATTCCGTATCTACCCTAGAGAATTATCCTTCCAGCTCTTTCAGACAAAAAATGAAGACAGTCAGCGTTAAATTCTCTGTCTGTTTTTTTTTGAGTGTAGTTACTGCTTTATTTAAATCCTAAAAACTGCTCCTGTTTCCCCCATTCTGTCTCTTTGCACGAAAATATCTTTGTTATTGTTAAATCCCTTGGACTAACGCTTTCTGTTATTTTTGGCGATAAATATGCCAAAGACAATACTTTCTTAACATAACTGTAATGCGTCTTTTCTTGTCTTACTATGTCTGCCGCACTTCTTAAATGGACAGAGACTGTAAATATACGCATACACGTATAATAGTTGTAGTTTTTATAAAATTGTGATATTCTATGAAAATTAAAATATCAAAAAGTTTGTCAGTATAAATATTATGTGTCTGTTTAAAATAACCAAAAAAAATAACATTATATTACATTACAATATCTGAATTTAAAAAGAATTGTGATTTGAGTATTTCCACAGATTAATTACAAAAAAACTTAATAATTGCTTCATTAATGGTTTTCATGCTTTGCGGG
>JAITOB010000007.1 GCA_031290155.1 Endomicrobium sp.
TTCCATATTATACAAATTTTATTCATAAAATAATCTTATCAGTTATAGAATATTTATAGAAAAATACTCTGGTTCTGAAATTATCCGACGCTGTTGAAAAATACTATACGCTGCCAACGGGATTTGAACCCGTGATCTCCGCCTTGAGAGGGCGATGTCCTAAACCTCTAGACGATGGCAGCAAATTATCTTATATTAAGATGTCTTTTTTCAGTAAAATCTATTATTTTTTAAATTCTTCTCTTGATAAAAATATTTGTTTACTAAACTTTCAGTAAGACTTTCCACAAAATGCTTTTTTACGCTTACTATCTTGCTAAATTAATAAAATTTATCTAAACTTTGTTAATTATATATAAAACATGCATATCTTTCAATATCGACAGCTTAGTGAAAATGCGGGTAAATTAGAGTTAAATTGAAGAAATATAAAGGTTTAAACAAGAGAACTGCAGCGAGATTAAAATTTGAACATTTAAAAAGATTTTTAGTAATGCTAAAAATAAATAAGGCAGATATTTACCATAGTATCAAAATATATTTGCGTACTATAAAGATATATCAAAATGATAAAAGAATAATTTGTAAATAACAAGGCATAATTAATATATAATTAGTAATAATTTACCGACTTGTTAATACATTATTCGGCTTATTGCGACAGTAAAAATAAATTTCTTTGAATGATTATATTTGAAATTATAAAATTTAAAATATAGTTCTAACAAATACATTAAATTGACGCGTATGAAAAAAAGTATAAAATCTACAGTCTGTACTGATGAAGATACAAAAAAGATATTTTGCGGGCGTAGTCTAGTGGTAAAACCCCAGCTTCCCAAGCTGGAGATGTGGGTTCGATTCCCATCGCCCGCTTTCATGGTATGGTAACATTAGAATAAGATAGTGATAATAAAAAAAAAGGGGGGGGTATTATTATGGCAGAAGCAAGATGTATGAAATGTTAAAAAACAAGTTGAAGTAAAAGATCCTCAGAATGTTGTGATGAAAAATGGTATGAAAGCTATTTCGGGAGTATGTCCTCATTGTTCAACAAAAGTTTTTAAAATTGTTGGAAATAGATAAAAAACTAAAAAAGTTGGTTCTTTAATTTACAAAGAATCAGCTTTTTATGTGTCCTTTTAGAATAAATAACTCTTTGGGAATATATTGTCCTGCCCTAAAATACAGAACTCATCAAGGCTTTTTTTGAATTTTGCCATTTCTTTAAATCCTTCTATGCCAATCATTTTTTCTAGAAAAATATGCCTAAGCTTTCCTATACCGTGTTCCGCGGAAACGGTTCCGCCCAGATCAACAGCTTTCTGAGCAATATTTGCATATAACTGTCTGCATTGTTTGTACTCCTGTTCATTTGAAGCTACAATGTTTGCATGCAGGTGATTTTCACCTATATGCCCAAAAGTTATATTAAAAATATTTGTTTCTTTGAATACCTTATCACAAAAATCAATAATTTCGGGCAGTTTGCCTTCAGGAACAGCAAAATCAGTACCGACTTTGGGTATTTTATTTTTTCTTATAATTTCATTTATGTGTTCTGGAATTTTATGTCTAAACAGTCTGAGTTTTTCTTGTTCTGTAATATTTGAAGCAAACCAGACTTTTTCTAAATTAATATCGCTATTTTCGATTATTTCAATCCATTTTTCCATTAAAATATCAAAATTATCCTCGTATATATCTTGCTCGAACATAATACCGGCTTCAACATTTTCAGGTATTAAAGGATAATCATTTCTTATCATAAGCAATGTATTTTTATCAAAATATTCTAAAGACATAGCGCTGATTGAATCTTTAAGGTTTTCTTTTTCTGTTTTTTTAGAAATATTTTTTATTTTATTTACAAATTTATATGCATTGTTGCGGTTTTCAAAAAATATTATCCCTCCAAAAACTTCTTTAAAGCGTGGAATAAACTTTAAAACAGCTTCAAGAATAACACAAAGGGTGCCGTCTGAACCTATAAAAACATCTATTAAATCAGCACCGTGATAATTGTAATATCCTGCAGCGTTTTTTATAACGGGTAAATTATATTTAGGAAGCACTATATGTTTTTTACCATTGCTTGTATTAAAAGTTATTCCGCCGTTTTTATCGGCAAAACATTCGCCTCTTTTAACATAACTTTGAGATCCGTCTGAAAAAGCAACTTTTAAAGCCTTGATATAATCTCTAGTTACGCCAAACTTAAAACCCCTACTTCCAGAAGCATTAGTTGCAATATTTCCGCCGATATATGAGCTGTTTTCAGTAGGATTCGGGGGATACATCCAGCCTTCGTTATAGGCTTTTGATTTTATATCACAAATTCTTGCTCCCGCTTGCACGGCAATCAAAGCGTTTTTATTATCAATCTTTTGTATTTCACCAATTTTATTTAATCTTTCTAAGGAGAGTACGCTTCCTCCAAATGCAAGCCCCGAAGCAGTATTTCCAGTAAGCGCTCCCGCAACGGTTACCGCTGTTTTTGATTTGGACATTTCAACCAGGAATACAGATATATCATCTTCGGTTTCAGCTATTGCAGCAAAATCTGCGTTAGAACCTGTAACGCCTGAATTATCTTCAAAATAATTGTGAATCGTATCCCTATCTTTTTTTATTATCATTGCATCCTTATATATGGATATCGAATTTAGTAATTTTTGAGATATAAAAATTATACAAAAAACAATTAAAAACAAATTTGCAATTAACTTTTACTTACTGCGACCATATTATATTTAAGCATTTCATCGAATTGCTTTCAATCATTAATTCATTTATTGTCAAATTGTAATTGAGTGTATTTTATTAATTTCTTTCTGATACAGTACTGTATCAGAAACAACTCTATCTACTTTGTGGAATGTCCGTCATATAATTTTGTAGTTATATAATTATCCGTGAGAGCCTGTCTTTTCCTATTTTTACTGCTTTTCTTTTTAATCCCATATTTTTATTTAAAAAATCTTTTCTTTTTTTATAATCTATTTCAAATAAGTTTTTTGACCTGTTTTTATTTCATCAGCGGATACCTTGTTTGCAAATGTTGAAGCTTTTGTGACATATCTATCCGAGTATTTGAATATATGGAATCTTGCAAATGGAATCCTTTTTACAAAATCACACGTTTCTTTGTGGTTTTTTCAGTTTCACCGGGGAATCCTGTAATAATATCCGTTGTAAGCGTAAAATCCGGCAGAAAGCATATTATTTTATTTATTTTTTCTTCAAATTTTGGTAAATATTTTCTATTCATTTGTTTTAAAATTTCCCTGCTTTCAGACTGCAGAGGAATATGTAAATGGTGGCATATTTTTTGAGGATTTTTTTGCATAAGTTCTATTAATTTATCGTTAATTTCATTTAACTCTATAGATGAAATCCGCGCTCTTAACTCTAAAGGAATTTTAATTATTTTTTCAGTAAGATTTGATAACCGCCGTTGTATTTTCCTATATGTATTCCAGTCCGCACTATTTCACAATAACCGTTTTGTACAAGATTTTTAATTTCCGATAAAATTCCTTTTTCAG
The DNA here is from genome assembly GCA_031290155.1 of Endomicrobium sp. Classification (GTDB taxonomy): domain Bacteria; phylum Elusimicrobiota; class Endomicrobiia; order Endomicrobiales; family Endomicrobiaceae; genus Endomicrobiellum. Next base: position 3,549 of record JAITOB010000007.1, read on the forward strand.
GTTTGCTCCAGAGGGTATTTCTTACATACGGAACTATACAATAAGTGCAGAAACTCTTGCAGCCGTCCTGTATTTTAAAAATGCTCTTGAATGTTTATCTATACCGGCAACTGTTTGTTTTTGAGGTTCTTTAAAAAGTTTCGTTTTGTCTGTGATTATTTCAATATTCGGAGAAAGGTTTTTTACGCGTTCAAAATTATCGTTTTTAAATTTCTCATAGATAAGCTGAGATTTGTACTGATTTACTTTACAGCCTAAATGCGTATATAATATTTTCTCATTTAATTAATATCCTGTTATTTATCATGATACAGTGTTAATTATATATATTGATTTTAGAATGAGACTTTGCTCTGCCGAACGCAGGTGAATTATAAAGTTTATAATGACAGCATAATGTTTGTAAATTTAAAATTAAAATACCTGCGGCGATGGCTGCAGTTTCTGTCCTTAAAATATTTTTTCCAAGTGTTACGGGTATAATTCCCAGCGATTTTGCAAATTCCGCTTCTTCATTTTCAAAACCGCCTTCAGGTCCTATAAAAATATTCGTTCTATAAAACGTCGATTTAAAAAATATATTATTTAAAATATTTTTGCTTTCCTTTTCCCAGGTAAAATATTTATACAGTTCTTTTCATCGACAGATTTTTTAAACGCAGCCTCTAAATTTACAGGTTCGCCGATTTTCATAATATCATTTCTTATCTTAAACCCTGAGAACTTGCAGCAATGGATATCTTTTTGTATCGTTCAAGTTTGTTTTTTGAAAAATCATTTTTTATACTTCTTTTAGTTTCAACAGGTACGATTTCAGAAATGCCTATTTCAGCGCATTTTTCTATAAGCCATTCAAATCTGCTACCTTTTGGTATTGAAACATAAAGTTTTATAATAAAGTCCGGAATTTTATATGAAGAAGATAAAATATTTCCTGATATCGTATTTTATTTATAACAGCGATTCTTGCTTTATAAGAATTTCCAATGCCGTCAAAATCATTATTTTTTCTCCGTCTTTAAATCAGCGCACGTTAGATATGTAGTGATGAGTTTGACTATCGTTAATAGTAAAAGTGTTTTCTACTATATCTTTTGGATTTACATATATTGATTATACAATATTTATATTTGACAAAAATATATGCCTAATATACGGTCATATTAAATAATGAACAAAATAATAAATTATCCTTTTAAATTGATGCATGCTGTTTATAATTGGACTTTACACTGGAGCGAGTCAAAAAATTCAAATTATGCCTTATTCGGCATAGCTTTTATGAAAAGTTCTTTTTTTCCTGTTCCGCCTGATGTATTGCTTATTCCTTTAGTTATTGCAGAACCTAAAAATTGGTGGAGGAAAGCGTTAATTTGCACTTTAGGTTCTGTTTGTGACGCTTTTTGGGTTATGCTATAGGCAGCGTTTTTTATACAACTGTCGGACTTAAAATAGTAAATTTTATAATTTGAAAGCGCTGTGTCAATTGTTAGCGCAAAATATGCAAATAATGCTTTTTTAGTATTTTTGCAGGAGCGGTTGCGTCTATTCCGGATAAAGCGCTGACTATTACCGCCGGAATTTTTAATATCTCTCTGTTTATACTTTTTACTGCTTCAGTATTTGGACGCGGCGGACGTTTTTTTTGTTGTTGCTTTTGCTTTAAAATTGTTTGATACAAAGATACGGCATACAATAAACTTTAATATTTTATCCGTATTATTTATACTATTGCTTATTGCTGATTTTATGGCATTTAATAACTTAAAATAGATTTGACAGAGAACTAAGAAAATATATAAAATTATCAATAAAAGTTTGTAATGTATGCAAATTATCGGAGAGCTATAAACGCAGCGGTAAATTAGGGATAGCTATTTTAAACATCAGAATTAGGTTTATTATTAAATACGGCTCGATGGCGTCAGTGAAAAGTTGTTTGGCTTTTGCTGCAAAAGGTTAAATGTGTGTTCATTTGTAATCCCCACAAGTTTTATTATAGGGGGCTTTTTCTTTTATGAACGGTAAATGTAAATATATGCAAATTGCTATAGAGCTTGCTAAAAAAGGAAAAGGCGAGGTGTATGTTAATCCTTTAGTAGGCTGTGTAATTGTAAAAAATAATGAAATTGTAGGAGAAGGCTGGCATCAGCATTTTGGCGGGAATCATGCAGAGGTAAATGCTATTATAGATGCAGGTAGCGATGCGAAAGGTGCAGATTTATATGTTACTCTTGAGCCTTGTAATAGTTATGGCAAAAAGCCTCCGTGTACCCATGTGATTATAAATGCTGGTATAAAGAGAGTTTATTATGCGTTGACGGATAATAATGTTTTAGGCAGTAGAGAAATACTGATAAAAAACGGTGTTGAAGTTTATAAAGGACTGTTGCAAAAAAAATCTAAAACTTTAATAAGGGATTATTTAAAATATTTAAAAAGTAGCTCTAAAGTTTCAGTTAAAGCAGCAATGACGTTAGATGGGAAAATTGCAACTTATAGTTACGACTCAAAGTGGATAACATCAAAAGAGTCAAGAGATATTGTACATAAAATAAGAGCGCAGTATGATGCAGTTCTTGTTGGAACAAATACGGCTCTCAGAGATAACCCTTTCCTTACAACGCATTCAAAAAATTTAAAAAATCCTGTAAGAGTCGTTATAGATTCAAAATTTAAACTTCCAGCGTCGTATCATTTATTTGATGCAAGTTTACCTACAGTAATTCTTTATGATTCTAATATTAAAAAAATACCTGCTAAATTTTTAAATAAAAAGGGTATAATTCCTGTTCCTTTTGATATTAATGCGGCAAAACGGGATTTTAATGTAATAATCAAAAAGTTAAATTTTCTTTCTCTAAAGAGAATTTTAATAGAAGGCGGTAGTGAAGTAATAGCATCAGCTTTATTTTCAAACGCAGTAGACGACATATATTTTTTTATCGCTCCCAAAATAATAGGCGGTAAAGATGCAATACCTGTTGTAGGTGGTGCCGGAGTAGAGAAAATATCAAAATCATTAAATGTAAAAAATATGAAGATAAAGAAAATAGGTTCAGATTTATTTGTAACAGGGCAAATTAAATAAATTATTTTATTTTTTTGTCTCTTGCGTGTATTTGATGACTAGGACAGTAAATAATTTGGGTGAGGATTGTGTTCACAGGTTTAATTGAAGGTATTGGGACGGTTAAAGATATTTCAAATTCCAGAATTGAAATTAAGACTGATATCGATGCTGTTTCAAAGGGCGACAGTATTGCAGTTAACGGAGTGTGTTTAACTGCAGTTTTCGTAAATGCTGGCGGTTTTTCGGCTGATTATAGTCCCAATACAGATAAAATTACAACACTTTCAAAATTAAAACAAAATTCAAAAGTAAATTTAGAGCGCGCTTTGCAGCTATCTTCGCGACTTGGCGGACATATAGTAAACGGACACGTTGAGGGAACCGCTAAAATAGAGAAAATAGAAAAACTTGAATATTTTTATAAAATTAAATTTATTTGTAAAGAAATTATATCCGCATACTGTGTGGATAAAGGCTCTATTGCAGTTGACGGCGTAAGTTTAACTCTTTCATCTGTGTCGGCTTTTGGATTTGAAATTTTTATTATACCTGAGACGTTTAATAATACGATTATGCAATTTAAAAAAGCCGGAGATGAAGTAAATATTGAAACTGATATTCTTGCTAAATACTTGAAAAAATTTGTAAATAAAGAAACAAATAATATTTCGCTTGAAATGTTAAAAGGTAATGGGTTTATTTAAATGAAAAATACGTTTTTTACATCAGTAGAAGATGCTATTGAAGATATTAAAGCAGGCAGAATGGTTATTGTTGCTGATGACCCGGGCAGAGAAAATGAGGGCGATCTGGTTTGTGCCGCAGAAAAAACTTCTCCGGAAGTTATAAATTTTATGACAAAATATGCAAGAGGACTTATTTGTGTTCCTATGGAACATAAAAGGCTTGAAGAACTTAAAATAGGAAATATGATTGAAAAACCTACAGAAAAAAAAGGTTGTTCTTTTACAGTATCTGTTGACTATAAAATAGAAACTACAACCGGGATATCAGCATACGACAGGTCTATGACTGTTAATAAACTTATTGATAACGCTGCAAAGTCCGAAGATTTTGCAAAACCAGGACATATATTTCCTTTAAGGTATAAAGAGGGCGGCGTTTTGGTTAGAACAGGACATACGGAAGCGATTGTTGATTTATCAAGACTCGCAGGACTTTATCCGGCGGGAGTTATATGTGAAATAATGAATGATGACGGAACAATGGCGCGAATGCCTGATTTAATAAAGTTTGCTAAAAAATATAAATTGAGAATTATAACAATAGAAGAACTTGTAAAATATAGACGCAGAACAGAGAAGCTTGTAAAAGAAATTGTGAATGTCAATCTGCCTACAAAATACGGTAATTTTAGGCTTGTATGTTTTGAAGATACTATAGCTAAAGATTTTCATCTTGCGATTGTAAAAGGTAATATCAAAGATAAACAGAATGTTTTGGTAAGAGTTCATTCATCATGTGAAACAGGAGATATTTTTCATTCTTTAAGGTGCGATTGTGGTGAGCAGCTTGAAACGGCTTTAACAGCCGTTGAAAAAGCCGGACAAGGCGTAGTTTTGTATATACATCAAGAGGGCAGGGGAATAGGACTTGTCAATAAGCTGAAAACTTATAGTTTACAAGAAAAAGGTATGGATACTGTAGAAGCTAATATAGCGCTTGGATTTGCTCCGGATTTAAGAGATTACGGAATGGGCGCTCAAATATTATCTGAACTTGGCGTAAAAAGCATTAATCTTATGACTAATAATCCAAAGAAAATAGTAGGACTTGAAGGATATGGTTTAAAGGTAACGCAAAGAGTTCCTTTGGAGATTAATTCTACGAAATTTAACAAAAAATATTTAAAAACTAAAAAAGAAAAAATGGGGCATATATTAAAGATAATATAAAAATATTAAGAGTAAGAAAGTAAAAGTATTTTAACTGTTTCAGAATGTTTTAATCAGAGATCTGTTTTTATATTATTTGGTAATTTATCTGTTAAAGCAGTTGTCCTTATATGAAAATCAGCGGGTTTATACAATTGATTTATAATAAAGTCCTTATATATAAATTAATAAATAGTTAATTATCTAAAATTATTTTGCTTTACGTATATGCCAAGTAGTTAAAGGGGGGGGTATGAAAATTATTAATGGGCAGTTAAATGCGCAGGATAAGAAGTTTGCAATAGTAGCTTCGCGGTTTAATGAATTTATAGTAAATAAACTTATAACCGGCGCAGAAGATATGCTTAACAGGCATTCTGTTGCCAATGACGATATTTACCTTTATTGGGTTCCTGGGGCTTTTGAAATTCCTGCTGTTGCGAAAAGAATAGTAGAAAGCGATAAAGTTGACGGAGTAATTTGCTTAGGCTGTGTTATAAGAGGCGCTACTCCGCATTTTGATTATATTTCTGCTGAAGTTTCAAAAGGCGTTGCCTCTATAGGGCTGCAGAGTAAAATTCCTGTAGTGTTCGGCGTGTTAACAACTGAATCTATAGAACAAGCCATTGAAAGAGCTGGAACTAAAGCTGGTAATAAAGGAGCAGACGCAGCTTTAAATGCTATAGAAATGGTGAGTCTATATTCATACTTATAATTTTTATATTCTATGATTAGTTGTTGCTGTGTTTTGGCTAAAAAATATAGAAGTGTTATGGTTTTTGTTGCTGCTGAATGTTCGTTGTCATCGGAAACTAAAAAATTTAAAAGCAGTATCTATAAAATTGCTTTTTTCATTTCTTTATCTTAAACTAAAATTAAAAATCTATTGTTTATAAAAATACTATAAACTTAAGATATATGTAAAATATCTTTATTTTGTTTTCTTTTATTGCATATCTTGTTCCATATATGATAGAGGAACAAAAAACCGGCTGTGATGCAGCGCTTTAAAATGCTAAAATTTTTATATGAAATAATAGAATTATCCCCTGACATCTTGTAAATAAAGTGATATAATACAGCATAACCTAGAATAAAAGAGAGAATATGTTATATGAATTACTTTGAATTTCAAAAGAAGTTTCCAACGGAGTTGTCTGTCATTGATTACTTTATAGGATTAAGATATAAAAACGGCATAGTGTATCCAAAGTGCGGAGAGGTATGTATCTAACGCCACCAACATACGAGACCTAAAACGGCTCATTGTAATAACTGCAGCAGCGAATTTCCCGTGTTTGCAAAGACAATATTTGAGAAGTCAGATACAGATTTAAGGAAGTGATTTTACGCTATAAATCTTGTTATATTAAGCAGGAAAGGAATATCTGCTTTGCAGTTGAAAGGAGAGATAGGAGTTACTTACAAGACGGCTTGGAGAATATTGAAGCAGATAAGAACAGCGATGGGCAACAAGGATATGAGTAAAACGGTTGAAGCCATAGTAGAGATAGATGAGACTTATGTCGGCGGTAAGCCTCGCAACAGCAATAGAAAAGATGACAACGAACCCAAAAATCCAAGAGGAAGAGGCACAAGAAAGATGGCAGTTATAGGGGGGGGGTTAAAGAAAAGGGTATACGCACAAGTTGCTTCGCCGAACAAAGACGGAAAGAAATTGACAGGCAAGCAGTTATTTAAGGTTTTAGATGAAATACCATCGTTATGACAGACGATTCAAAAGCTATAATATGTTAGACGATAAGAATGTGGACAACTATATCAGGTTATCAGCTGATCATAGTATGAGACAGTTTGGTCAACGTCGTTCACACAAACGGGATAGAGAGTTTTGGACGTTGTTAAAGCGTGGTATCTATGGGATTTACCATTATATTTTACTGAAATATACGTAGAGATACATTAACGAGTTTTGTTTTAGAATGAACGGCAACGGCTTTGACGGTTTGTTAAGGCAATGCGTTTTAGTAGGATAATATACTTTCAAAGAGGTGTAGAAATTTATACTTGCGAACATATCTAAAAATATATTTTCTGACAATTCTTATATAGACACGATTATTAGTAAGAGCTTAATGCATCTTAAAGAGGTGTTTACACCTGAACAGCTTACGACACTTTTTTCACAAATAGGTTATTTAAAGAAAGAAGTAGACAAAAAAGTGGTGTCGGAATGGAGTAATATTTATATTGACTTTATCAAAGAGAATTATCAAAAGTCCTACAGGAATTACAGTAAAAAATTTAACGAGTTTATCAAACAAAAAGATGATAGCATAAAGGTTGTATGGGGAGATTGTCTTAAAGCTATGAAGGTATGTTCCCAGAATCTATCAATTTAATGGTCACCTCACCACCATACTACAATGCAAGAGAATATTCTCATTGGAAAAATCTAAACGATTATTTAAATGATATGCGACTTATTGTTAGAGAGACATATAGAATTTTAGACAATCATCGCGTTTTTGTTTTTAATGTTGGCGATATATTTGATAATGATAATCTTGCAACCGCATCTACTTGGGGGAAACGGTGTATTCCTCTTGGCGCATATTTTACAAAGATTTTTGAGGAAGAGGGCTTTACATTTGTGGATGATTTTATATGGGATAAAGGCGAAGTCCAAAGCGAACGACATAAAAATGGAGATAAACCTTATCCATTTTATCAATATCCAATAAATTGTTATGAGCATATTCTTATTTTTACAAACATAGAAACGATACCACGGGATACCCTTGCCCAATATGTGGCTGTTTGAACGTCAATGGTAATGCGTTTCTGAAATTGGATTAAAAAGCTGGGAATGCAAAAATCCTGATTGTTTCAGACGAAGTAAAGCAAATCGTGGTAAAAGGTTCTCGCTAAAAACGATTATGACGCAAAGCAGACAGTATAAACGCTATGCTATTGAACAAGAGTTTATAAAAAAATGGCGAAGAGATATTATCAAAATAAATCCTGTTATAAAAATAAACTCCAAGGGCGAAAATAAACTCGGACATACTGCCCCATTCCCGATAGAAATACCAGAAATGGCGATTAGATTGTTTTCATACTCAAATGAAATAGTATTAGACCCTTTTGGTGGAAGTTTTACTTCGGTTATTGCGGCAAAACAATTTGGCAAAGTTGGAATTGGAATAGAAGTGATAAAAAGATGTTTGAAAAGAGCATTACAAGTAATTTACAAAATAAGTTAAAATCATTCGGTAATCCAAAAATAGAGGAATTTGATTATGAGTGATGTTGAAAATAAAAAGAAACTTGTAATCAGTCTTTATGGCGAAATGCGACTTGCAATGGAATTACACGACTTAGAGTGGCAAGTTCATCGTGCCTACATAGACGAAGGAATTGACTTTACTATTACAAAATATTTCCTGAATGCAAAACTATAGCGAACAATTTATAAGAACAAAAAATATGAAGGGAAAGACAAGAAATGTGTCACAAATTTGTGCAAGCATTGTAAGAACGGAACTTATGATTATTTCTCGTTATTTACAAGTTAAAACATCAGAAGGGAAGCCAACTGGAAGAAATGATGTCAGAGAATTTAGTTTTCATCTTAAAATCAGATATGATATGGGCAAAGAAGTTTTTTATGTTTGGATTGCCATTTTCGATAACAAAATAGATAAAATATGTCATTTTTATGTTTTAAATACAAAAGACGTTAAGGAGTTCGATAATATAAACTTGCCAACATACCAGATAGCAGATAATCAGAAAACCACATTAAAAATCAATAAAAATGGGATGGTTTTGAATAAAGGTAAGGATTTACGGTTACTCTTGTTTCAACGATAGGTTCTATAATGATTGGAATGCGTTAGAAATTGAAACTGAACAAGATATGAAGGGATAATTTCGAAATATAATATTTGTTTTACTGATAAAAAGCATCATTGTTTGATTTTCAGGTATTTCTAAGTTAGTATGAACTCAAAATGTAATAATTGGCGGCGGTAGGAATTGAACCTACGACCAAAGGCTTATGAGTCCTCTGCTCTACCCCTGAGCTACGCCGCCAGTAAAAACAGCTTTTGTATTTTATCCATTTTAGCGGCAAAAGTCAATTTTATTAAGCAATATTTATCTAAATATAATTTAAAGCTTCTTTTTTTACAGTTATTCCAAAATTTAGCGTATTGTGTGCTTTAAATATTCTTAAAACTAAATATTTCTTTAAATTAATAAAAGGCAGTTTCTTTATCTATTATTAAATATCTATCTTGTTTTTTATTAAAAAGCGTAATTTCTGCTAAATCTCTCTAAATGAATTCATTTAAAAATCTTGTAATGTGTTAATATTATTAAACATTGACAAATAAGTCGATTTCAGATACACTAAAAAATAATTTTTCTGTTAATTTTGAAGATGAAGGGGACAAATGTTAAAAGTAGAAAAAAGTTTAGATATTCCTCTTTTATCTCAATAATTATTTTTTACTTTTAATATGCAGAGGACTTTCTTATTCGGAAGATGCTTTTAGTGCAATGTATAAAAGTTGCTGAGTCCCGCGATCCTAAGTTGAAAACCACATATGAGTATGAAACAATGATGGCTGCTGCGGTTAAGTATAATCATACAAAAACGCGTGAAGAACTTTTTCAAAAATAAAACTTGCATCTTACTGTAAACTTGGAATATAAAACTTTAGGGAAAGCTTATGAAATAGTAAATAATCTTTTTATAAAGGTAAAAAATGAATATAAGTCAAAAGCAATTTCCGAGCTTGATATGTTTGAAGCAGAAAATTTTAAAGATAAAGTTTCAGATATGTATGCCGCTGCGCGTATAAACTTAAACTTTTCAATAAAAACTCGTAAATATTGTCGGTGTTGCAGACATTAAGGGTATAAATGCGAAAGCTTTAGATAAATTGTCGAATGATATTGCAGAAATTTCCTTTTCTCTTAATAATTTATTGAGTTTTGTGCTGACAAATAATTTAGACGTTCAGATTGCAAAAATTCAGACAGAGATGGCAGCTATGAAAATTAAGATAAACAGATCAAAAGTTATTCCTAAATTTTATGTTGAAGGATTTTATGGAAGAAGCG
>JAITOB010000019.1 GCA_031290155.1 Endomicrobium sp.
AAAGTTAGCAGAGTTGGTAAGGTTGGTGTAGTTGATGAAAAAATAAAGACATTTTAAAGACGATAAAGGAGAAAAATATGGAAAAATCAATACAAAATGCATTTATATTATTCGAATCCGCATTGGCAGCGTATTGATTGTTTGTCTAAATAACCAATGCGCCCATAGCTTAACTGGATAGAGCATTTGACTACGAATCAAAAGGTTAGAGGTTCAACTCCTCTTGGGCGCGTTTAAAACTTGATTGTTTATGTGTTAAATTTTAAAAAATAGATTATAAGTATAATAATATATTAACTATTTAAAGTAAAATAAAGAATAAAATAAAAATGAATTTATAATAAAATTTTTATAACAATACAGCTGATTAGCTTGTTAATGGAACTACGAAATGTTGATTTATATTAAACCATCACAAGCCCTTGACAATATATATTTATTTTAATACAATGGTCACGGTGATCACGATAAGTGATTGGAATTTAGCTATCCGTAAAAGACGGATATAAAACAAGGAGTTGTAAGCAATGGCACAAGGCAAAGTTAAGTGGTTTAACGATCAGAAAGGGTATGGATTTATTTCTAATGATGATGGGTCAGGTGATGTGTTTGCGCATTATTCAGCTATTCAGTCTGATGGTTTCAAGTCGTTAGCCGAAGGAGACAGCGTCGAATTTGAAGTTGTAACTTCAGACAAAGGTCCTAAGGCAGCAAACATAAAAAAAATCTAACCGAATTGCGATTTTAAAAAAGAACCCCAGAGAATATTCTCTGGGGTTCTTTTGGCGATATGCGATACATACAATAAATTGTCTAGTATTTCAATAATTAGTTTATGCGAAGTATTATGAATATTGCCTAACAAAAATAGTCAAACAATTGTTTAAAATCTATGCCATTTTTCTTTAGGCTTGCATATTTATCATAAATGGCCTGTTTTGATTTTACTAAAGTTAAAGATTTTATACCGTATTCCAAAGCCATTGAAGCTTCAATATATGCACATAGTTTATCACAAATTTCAACTAAACTTCCGTCAACAGTATTATATCCGTCATCATCAAAATCTGCTGCGTTATTTACTCTTTTTACATTGCTGTTTTCAATAATTCTATCTGAAAATTCATCTTCTATAAAATATTGCATTTCTATATGCCATCTCGACGGAATCAAAGGCAGTATTTTCTCATCAACTTGTTTTTTTTCGTAGTGCTTTATTATATCCCCAAGTCCTGATATTGAAGATTTTACAGGTTTAATAATATCTTTAGTCAAAATCTCAGGGAGATCGTGAAATAAAGAAGAATAAAAATTGTTATATCTTCTTTTATTTGAAGTATTCATTTCCATTGACAATACGTATGCAAAAATTGCAACTGTAAGCATATGCCCCAGTACAGTTGTCTTTGGTATTCTAAAAGCCTGAGCCCATCTCTGCTGAAATCTCAATTGCCCGCATAAATCTAAAAATCCATAATATTTTTTATTTATAATTAATTTTCTTATACCTGATAAATCATCAAAAAAAACAATACTTTCTTCTACTTCTTGTCTTGTTTTTTCTATTCCATATATCATTGAATTCCACGGATAAATGATGCCAAACTCCCATTTTGTAGAAAGACAATGTGCTGATCTCAAAATTCTCTTTTCATAAGCTGCATAATCGGGTTCTAAAAGATACTGCGAGCATCTTTTCGCAAAACCGCCTTTTAAAACCAATAAATCTTCATTAAAGTTTTCTATTACCCATTTATTTAATTCTTTTGCTTTTTTTGACATTAGTTCGCGGAAAATTTCCGGCTTTAGGTCTGTAAGGACTATTCTCTGGAAGAATTCAAAAATACCGCCTTCAATAAGTTTTACCCAATCAATTTTTTTACCTTCTTCTTCCTCAAATTTTGCAACTATATAAGCAATTATCATTTTGTGGGCCTGTTTATCTAGTTCAAAAAAATCAAACGGGTGTATATGATCATTCCATCTTAAAATATTTGCTGCAGAAAAAACTCTTAAAATTAAATCTTTTGTTATCATTATTTTCCCATATAATATTTTCTTTTCTCTAAAGATAATTTTTCAATTGAGTATCTCAGCATTGTTCTCGGCATCACTGCGGAATATTTATCTAGAAACGAAACAAGGGCATCTGTATTTTTTTCCCCGATTTCTCTAAGCATCCATCCAGATGCTTTATGCATTAAATCATGTTTGTGCGATAAAAATAATTCAGCTAGCTTTAAAGTTTCTGCAAATCTTGCTTGTTTTATAAAATATAAAGTTGAAATCATTGCAATTCGCTCTTTCCAAAGATTTTTTGATTTTGCATATTTCCAAAAATCTATTAAAGAATTATTATACCAGTAGCTGCCTGTTATATTCAGAGCAGACAAATCAACTAAATCCCAATTATTGATATATTTGGAATTTCGCAAGTATATTCTTACAATATTATATTTAATGCTGTCGTCTGATTTTTTATATTTTTCAATCAAAATCATTAATGTGGTAAGTCTTACTTCATGGATTTTATGCTTTAATAACTCTTCAATATCTTTTAAATTCATATATTCCCAATATTTCCCAGCTATAACACGCTGCTGCGGAACTTTAATACCCCAAAAAAAGTCCCCTTCTCCATATCCGCCTTTTTGCGTTTGAAAATATTTTGCATGATATTTTGCAAAAACTTCATTTTTATATTTTTTTAAATCTTTCAATAAATTTTCTTTTAATTTTGTTTTCATTTAGTGCATTCTAAAAACTAATGTATTCTTTTAAAAGTAAGATAAATAAAAAACAATGATATAAATTTAATTGTAAGAATCTGACTTTACAACATAAGTTAGTTAACAGAAATAAAATATCCATTTAATATCGTAATACTAAATTTAAAACATTGTTTTCTACTGCATAATGTGCGGTAAAAATTTATTAATAACTTATAGGTTTTTTAAATAAACTCTTCAAAATAATAAACTACAAGATACAAAAATTTTTGTATTTTAAACTCTGTTTTTATTATCATTAAATCTTTACTTCATATATATAAATTGTCCATTTTCATCAAAAATTACCAAAGATAAAAGATTTCAATGCCCATAACATTAAAGGCTGCAACTAGTTTTTTACGTTTGGTACGGTACATATATCTCACAATAAAAACCTAATCACAGCCTAAACTGCCTATGTTATATAATAAATAGATATGCAACAATCTAAGATTGTTTTGTCTGAATGGACGCTTTGGAGTTTCTGGTGTCTTCTTTCCATATCAAAGCAATGAGCAGCATTACAAATACACATAATACTCCACATACCATAAATATGCCATACCAGCTGTATTTTTCAATAAGCATAGCTGCGCCAATACC
>JAITOB010000023.1 GCA_031290155.1 Endomicrobium sp.
GCGGGAATATAGATATAGAAGCTGGATATAAAATGAGTAGTGAGAAAGTGGATGTAAGGCCGTATGCTGGAATAAGAGCAGGGATAACGCATACAGAAGGATTTAAAGAAAGAGGAGAAGATGTATTAAGGTTGGAAGTAAAAGAGAATAATTATGTAAAGACGTTGTTAAGAGCGGGAATAGGGTTAAAAAAAGCAGGAGAGGGATTTAGATGGAATATGTCAGTGGGAGTAGAAAGTATATTGACAGGAAGAAGAGCAGAAATAGAGAGTAAATTTGTTGATACGGAAGAAGTATTCAAGTCGCGGAGCGTAGAAGAAGGGGCGCTGGCAGGAGAGGTGGATTTAGGAGCGGGGTATAATATAAGCGATAGTATAGAGATATACGCAAACGGAAGGGCGGAAGCAGGAAGTAAACGCAGAAGTCTTTACGGCAATATAGGAGTCAGATACTCGTTTTAAGAAAAAGGATTAAATAGTAAATAAGATAAGTGCCGTCCATATTTTGTATGGGTGGTCCTGTTGTCGATAATATTTATTTTTGATTTTGGCTGATTAAACAGAAATTGAGTATGAATTTGCCAGTATTGACAAAATAAATTCGCGTATAAATATTATTTTAAATCATTTAAAGTTCAATATGTTAAAAATATTGCGATTGCCTACAAATATATTTGCGCTGTGTTATAATAAAATCATAAAAAAATTTAAAGATATTATAAATAAATGACTAGTCATTTATTTATATGCATTTGCTTTTTAATGTTATATTATTTTTATAGTGATTAAAATAACTGCACAAACTTAAAATAGAAAAGACTTATTAGCATATCACGGCAATACAAGAAGACATTTTTAAATTTGTCATTGAAAATCTATCAAAAATAGCAAAATGCTGTAAAAATTATGAAAAAATTGTAATTTTCTTGTAAGCTGAAAATCTTAGCAATCTTATTTCTAGGATATATTTTAAATGCACGAATACCAATTACTTGGAATTATGGCAATAGGATTTGCTCTTGCGCTTATGTTTGGATTTATAATGCAGAAATTGGGATTGTCTTCTATTGTCGGATATCTTTGCCGGGTTTTTAATAGGTCCTTTTTCTCCGGGGTTTGTTGCAAATTACGGTTTGGCATTTCAGCTTTCCGAGGCTGGCGTTATTCTTTTGATGTTTGGCGTGGGAGACTGCATTTAAGATAGATGATCTCATAGCTATAAAAGACGTAGCTGTGCCTGGAGTGATTATACAAAGCACTGTGGTGCTCTTAAGAGTTTTAAATGATAACAATGCTATTAACACTGTTCATGGACACGTAGTAGTAGGGTGGCTTGTTATAGGAGATATTTTAACAGTATTAATTCTTGTCGTTCTTTTCCAAACCTTTCAGTAATATTATCCAATTTAAATACTGCCGCAGGAAGCGTAGAGATACTTAAAGAAATAGGAATTGCTTGTTTATTGTGGATTTTAGTTATGAGGGGGGGGGACAACTTGTTCCGTGGATTTTATCAAAAGTTATTAAAACACGTTTGCAGGAATTTTTTATTCTTACAATTTTGGTTGTAGCTTTTATAACAGCAATTCTTGCAGCTGTTGTATTTCAGGCGTCAATTGCTTCAGGAGCGTTCTTGGGCGGAATGGTTGTAGGCAAAAGTAAGGTAAGTTATCAGGCATGCGTGGATATTCTTCCTTTAAGAGATGCTTTTGCCGTTTTGTTTTTTCTTGCGGTGTCGGTATGCTTTTTTGATATAATATTCATAATTGAATACCCTCTGCTTATATAGGGTATTCTGTTAAAACTGCTCTTACTGTAGCTGCAGGATTATCGCAGATCGGAGAATTTTCATTTATATTGACAAGAGAAGCAAAAAGATTAAATTTTATCGGAGACGTTGTTTATAATACAATAAATGTGTGCTCTATAGTATCGATTACTTTTAGTCCGTTATTGTTTAAAAAAGTTCCAAGGATAGAAAATTTTATTCGTTCCAAAAAAAATTGTGGAAAATTTTGAATTTTATATCTGACAAAAAGGGAATAAAAATAAAAAAACTCGCAAAAATCTGCTCCCTACCGAAGAATATCTTGCGCAAAAAAAACGGCTATAGTTGTTGGTTATGGTTCTGCGGGTAAAAAAGTTACGCAGGCATTAATAAACCAAAGCGTGAAACCGATTATTATTGAAATAGATATAGATACGGTAAACATCCTGAGCGCATAGGGACAAGTTGTAATTTACGGAGATTCTACAAAAAGATATTTTACTCACAGCAGGTGTGAAAAGCGCAAATTATTTAATTATAACGATTCCTTCTTTTAATATAACACTAGAAACCGCTTCGCTTGCTTCTTCCTTAAATCAAAAAACACGCATACTTGCAAGAGCGCGTTTCCCTCTTGAGGGAAAAGGACAATTTAACACAAGCAGGCGTCTCGGGAGCGGCTTTTGAAGAAGAAGAGGTTGCTTATGCCCTAACTTATTAATGATTTGGAACAACAAAGTTTACTTGCAGCAGCTTCAGAACTTGCATCGTCGCCGGCCGACGAACAATAATATCAATAATTTAGTATGCCCAGCGGATTTAATATCAAAACTTTTTTTCTAAATAATAATATCTTTTATGAACGTTAATATAAAGTTTTATTAATAAAACTTTATATTAACGTTTTGTAGCTTTATATTGATGATAAATATAGGTTAGAATATGGTATCCGTCTATAAATTAAATTATTAATTTGTCCGTATAAGAAAGAATGCCTTTTATTTTTTGCTTCTTTATGAGTTATAAACCCCATTTTTTTACATTTATAGTTTCATATAGATTATTTTGATAATTCATTTTTCGTTATTTCAGCATACTTTAGGGTTTTAGCAATAAATTTTTTACCTTCAATGGTTTCAATTCTATTATCTTTAACAAGTTTTTTTGACGCCTTTTCTGCTTTTTCTTTCCCTTAAATGCCAATCCTATACCCGCATAAACCGCTGTTTTAATTTCCGATACACAGCTGTCTCCCTTGTGAAATAAAATTAACAGTTCATTGCGCTATATTTTTTGTAAATATAAAGATATTATTTCAAATATGGAAAAATATTATTTTTTCTGTAACTGCAGTCCCTGTCTTTATATCAGTGCCATTTAAAGTATAATATAATATTTTAGAGATTAAATTATCGGTATCAAAAACATAAACTTTAGAAAGATATGATTTTCTATTATTTATTTTAATTCCCGCTTTAGGAATACCGTTTACTAAAGTAACTTTTATCATTCTGTCAGGCGCATCTTTTAAAATTAATTCATAATATCTGTTGTTGTTATACTTTATTTTGAAACCATATGCGTTTTTTTCAAAAGCGGTTATTTTATAGCGCTGTCCCTGTTTTGAGAAATTTTTAATAGTATGCAAAATTGTTCTGTATTTATTATAACTCCTCTACTTTAAACAGTTATGAAATATTTTAAAACATATTATTCAATAATAAAAAAGAAATATTAAAAGCTTACAAAAAATTAAATTTATCAGCAATTACGGCATTCTATTTATACAGCTTATTTATTAAATTAAATACGTTTATAACAATACGCCCCCGCCTAAAACTATATCATCTTTATAAAATACTACGCTTTGCCCTGATGTGACAGCCATTTGCGGTTCATAAAATTCAACTTTTACTTTTGATGCTTCCTGTGGAATAATAACGGCTTTTGCCGGTTTATGCTGTTGGCGTATTTTGGCAGTTGCTTCAAAAGGCTCTTTTGCCGCTGGAATTGAAGTCCAATAAACTTTTTCAGCAGTAAGCGATGAAGAATATAAATCTTCTTTTTTTCCTACCGTTACGGTATTTTGTTTGGCTGAAATATTTATAACATATAACGGCTGCTTTGTTCCTCCGGGAAGTCCAAGACCTTTGCGTTTTCCTATTGTATAATTCCAAACTCCGTTATGTTTTCCAAGAATTTTCCCGTTTTTATCTACAATATTTCCAGAGTTTGCAGAAAACTGTAAAATATCGTTATAATCTCCGCAATAAAAATCTTGACTGTCTGGTTTTTCGGCTACCGGCAGATTTATTTTCTTTGCAACATTTCTCACCTGCTCTTTTGTGTAAGAACCAAGGGGAAAAAAAGTTTCTGAAAGGGTTTTTTGTGCGAGTTTGTATAAAAAGTAAGTCTGGTCTTTATTTTGATCAACAGCTTTGCAAAGCTGATACATATTAATAGAACTGTCAAACCTTATATTTGCATAATGTCCTGTAGCAAATTTATCAAAAGATACTCCCTTCATTTTAGCAGCTGCAGGAAGAACTGAGAATTTAATATAAGCGTTGCATCGTACGCACGGATTTGGCGTGCGTCCTTCTTTATACTCATTTTTAAAATTTTCAAGAACAATTTTTTTGTATTCTTCGCTGCAGTCTATTATATGTGTGGGAATTTTAAGAAACTCAGCTGTTTTTTGCGCTGCTTTAATATCTTCATCTTCGGGACCAAAACAAGCGTTTGCGCTTTTAGTTTTAGGAACTTTAAGAGACTCGTCCCATATGGACATTATCGCCCCGGTTACTTTATATCCTTGCTTTTTTAATAAATAAGTGGCAACCGCGGAATCAACCCCGCCGCTTAACCCTATCAATATATTCATTTTATCAACCTGCAGAACCCTTTTCCTGTTGACACAAATCTATTTATGGATTTAATTTTATTCTCTATACAAAATCTGCAGTGCATCGGAGAACCTCCAAGACAAATTTTACCGGGATATATTTCATAATACTTTCTATAAGTAGTTTCAGTGGCATTCGGCATAACTACGTTTGCTCCGCTTTGTAAAGCTGTTAAACGTCCTTGCGGATCTAAAGTTTCCATTGCAGTTGTTGCGGGTATGTTAATACCGGGCATAAGCAACCGCAGAATTGACATAATTCTAAGCGATAATTCAAATACATCCTTAGAATTTTTTTGCCGGATGTTTTCTTTCTTTTTTCCTGTATCATTAGAGACAGAGTAAAGTTCTAACTTTATCGGAGTATCGGGATGATAAATAAACGGACCTATGCCTGCCATATCTACAGGTATTGATTTAAGATAAAGAATATCCTTCGCAATACTTTCCAGTGTCTGACCCGGAAGTCCTGCTATTATTCCTGAACCGGTTTCATATCCCAGCTTTTCAATATCTTCAATGCATCGCATTCTATTTTTTAAACTCATTCCTGGATCAAGCTTGTTGTAAAGAGCTTCATCTGTAGTTTCAACCCTAAGCAAATACCTGTCAGCTCCGCTATCGCGGTATGCTTTATATTCCTCAAAAGTTTTTTCTCCAATACTCAGGGTAAGGGCAACATCTAAATCTTTAACAGCCGAAATAATTTCTGTCATTTTTTCAACGGTATAATAAGGATCTTCGCCTGACTGCAGAACAATTGTCTTATAGCCGTAACTTCTTGCTTTTTGTGCTGATTCTATGATTTCCCTTGGTTCTATTCTATAACGTTTTAAATGATAATTATCTCTTCTTAAACCGCAGTATAAACAATTTTGCTTGCAGTAATTTGAAAATTCTATAAGCGCGCGTAAGTGGACTTCATCACCGACATATTTTCTGCGTGTTTCATCTGCCGCAGAAAGAAGCATTTTTATATCTTTTGTTTTAAGAAGATATAATATCTCATTTTCATCTAATGTATGGAGTTGGATGGCTTTACCTAACACATCATCAATATTAATGTACATATTGATGATGTAGCAATAAACAGAATCGTACGATTATATCGCCCAGCATATTAAAAACTGCTTTGATCATCTTAATTGTATTTTTAACTGTACCTATTTAATAAGATATTTATTATATATAAAATTTTTTGACTTTTAATAAAAATATAATTTATTTGATACCATAACAAATATCTTAGTTAATAAAAGACAGTTAAGAAATCCGCAGAACGTTTTACTTGTGTTTATAATATAAATAGAATATTTTATTATATTTCTAATCCTAAATCTTTTACCATTTGTTTATCGTCAAGAATATCTCTTCCGTTTGCGGTAAGATTAACCGCCGGTCATCATACCATTTGCTCCGACTTGAAATATCCATAACTGCATACCTCGTAAATTTACTGCTCCGCCCAAGCAAATCATAATATCTGAGCTTTGAAGAATCATTCTAAAGACTGCTATTGTTTTTAAAATTTCAATTGGAGTCATAGACGTTGAATGCTCTAGCGGTGTGCCCTTGATAGGTATTAAAAAGTTCATAGGCACGCTGTTAAGGCAGAGTTCCTTTAGAGTGAATGCTAAATCTATTTCGTCATTCAAACTTTCCCCTATACCAAAAGTCCTCCGGAACAAATTTCAACTCCAAATTTTTTGGCTCTTTTTATTGTATCAACTCTTTCTTTATAACTATGTGTAGAGCACATATTAGGATAAAAATTTTCAGATGTTTCAAGATTGTGGTGCATTCTTTTTATATCTGCTTCTTTAAGCTTAAGAAAAGTTGCATCTGATATTCTTCCTATGGAAATCCCTAATTGCGACACTTTATTATGTTTTTAAACATTTTATAAAGTCTTTCTGTTCCAGCGTCGTCTAAAGAATTACCGCTTGAAACAATACCGAAACACCCTTACATTTTCCAATGCTTTATTAGAAACTTCTTTTCTCTCTTCGGTATCCACAAGAAGATAGACGCCTATATTAGTTTTATTAAAAACTGACTGCGCGCAAAATTTGCAATCTTCGCTGCATTGTCCAGACTTTGCGTTTATAATAGAGCAGACTTTTACTTTATTGCCTTTATATTTTTTACGTATTTTCGCAGATGCAGCGAGGAAATCCTCAATTTCAAAATAAAAAAGACTAAAAGCCTCGTTTTTTTGTAACCTGCTTTCCGTTTATAATCTCAACTACTAAATTTTTCATTTATCCTCCGCTCTTTGGAATTCAATACAAATTTTATAATATACAGATAAAATGGTCAACCTTAAAATATATAAGGTTGACCATTTGCTAGTCATTAATTTAGCGGCATAGTTTAATTTTATATCTGCGAAAATATATATATTTAGTTTAAAAATAGATTATATTCAGAATCCAATCGCTCTGATAACCTCTTTATTTTTTGCCGCAGAGCTTTGAAATGCTTTAAATCTGCTTCATTAAAGTTCACTTCCATTACTTGTCTTATGCCGGATCTGCAAACTATTGCAGTCCCGCTCAAATATGTATCGCTGACACCGTAATAATCTTCAAGCAAAGACGACACAAGCAAAATACTGTTTTGATTTTTTAAAATTGCGATTGATATTTTTGTAAGAGCAAGTCCTATGTCGTAAGACGTCTCGTCTTTTTTATTAATAATTTCATAAGCGGAATCTCTTACTTCTTCAAATATTTTTTGTAGCTGTTGTTTTCCATTTTCTTTATTGTGCGTCTCAAAGTAATCCTTAAATAAAACATCTCCGATCACTGCTGCGCTCCACACCGGAAACTCGCTGTCGCCGTGTTCTCCAAAAATTGAGGCATAAGATATTTCTTGAATCAACATTTAATTGCTAATTGCGTGCTTATCAAATATCTGAGTCTGGCAGTATCAAGCGCGGTTCCTGAACCTAAAATCTCATACGACGACTTGTCTGAGATTTTATAGGTAATATAAGATAAAATATCTACAGGATTTGTAGTTACAAGTATAATAGCGTTTGGGGGGGGGTATTTTACAATCTGTGGAACAATTGATTTAAATATTTTCATATTGTTTTTTACTAGATCTATCCGTGTCTCTCCATTTTGTTGTCCTCTCCCTGCAGTTATAACGACCAAATCAGAATTTGCTGTTTCAGGATGGTCTCCAGCGTATTTTTCAGCGGGCGATACAAATGATACTCCGTGTGACAAATCCTTAGCTTCGCCCTCAGCTTTTTTTATTGTAGTCTACAAGAACGATTTCTCTTGTAACTCCGGCAATTATCATAGAATACGCATAGCGAATACCAACATTGTCGCATCCTATAATTGAAAGTTTAGGCGATAAATTTTTCATAAATTCCTTTCCTCTCATAATTAAATAATTTAAATAATATTTTCAGGATAGCATATATTATTTACTTGTTAAATACGATTTGCTACAATCAGAATATAATATGAAGCGGCTTCTTTTTATCTTAACGTCTGTTTTTTTATTTTTAACGTCGTGTTCAACTTTAGATTATCCAGTACGTGTACTGGGTTTTTCTGTTACAAAATTTGAAAATGAAAAAGTAGGAAGGTTTATTAAGATTTTTACGATGCAAAAAAGGGATTGTTTTAATAAAAGTCTCAATATAATAAAGGACCTTAAAGCAAGAATTACGCATAAAAATTTTAATAAAGGATATATAGTGGCTTTTGATTTTTCAAAAAGCTTTAATTATTGTCTAGATTCAACTGAAGCAGCGGTTTTTATAACGAAAATTGACAATTCTAATGTGAAAGTTGAGGTTGTTTCTAATAATAGTTTATTGGCGCGTATGCTGTCTGTTAAATTTTTTGAAATGCTTAAATTATAAAATTAAACAGGAGGCGTTAAATATGGCAAAAATTGTGAAAATTACAGGAAGAGAAATTGTTGATTCGCGCGGAAATCCTACTGTTGAAGCTGATGTAAAACTTGACGACGGAACGTTAGGAAGAGCAGCTGTTCCGTCAGGAGCGTCAACCGGCTCAAGAGAAGCTTTGGAACTTAGAGATGGCGACAAAACAAGATTCTGCGGTAAAGGCGTACTCAAGGCGGTTGCAAATATTAACAATATAATTGCGCCTAAGCTAGCAGATATTGAAATAACAAAACAACAAGAAATAGATGATATAATGATAAAGCTTGACGGCACTGATTTTAAGAGCAAATTAGGCGCTAATGCAATTTTGGGAGTGTCGCTTGCTTGCGCTAAAGCCGGTGCAAATTCAAGTAAACTTCCAGTATATGAATATGTAAGAAAAGTTTATAATATTCAAAGCAGTAAATATGTTTTACCCGTACCGCTTATGAATATTATTAACGGCGGAGAACATGCGGATAATAATGTTGATTTACAGGAATTTATGATAGCTCCCGTAAGCGCTCCTAACTTTCGCGAGGCTTTAAGAATGGGCTGCGAAGTTTTTCATAGTTTAAAAAAAGTTTTAAATGAAAAAGGTTATGTAACAGGGGTCGGCGATGAAGGAGGATTTGCTCCGAATTTAAAGTCTAACGGCGAGGCTCTGGAAGTAATATGCGAAGCTGTTACAGCAGCTGGTTATAAGGTCGGCAAGGACATTGTTTTTGCTTTAGACGTTGCGGCAAGCGAATTATATGAAAATAATAAATATACTCTTGAGGGCGAGACAGATAAAGTAAAAACCTCAAAAGGTATTATTGCTTTTTATGAGGATCTTTTGAAAAAATATCCTGTGATATCTATAGAAGATGGGCTAAGCGAATCTGACTGGGACGGTTGGAAAACTTTAACTGTAGAACTGAAATCAAAGCTTCAACTTGTGGGTGATGATCTTTTTGTTACAAATACAAAAATATTTAAAGAAGGCATTGATAGAGGTATTGCAAATTCAATTCTGATAAAAGTTAATCAGATAGGTTCGCTTTCAGAGACTGTTGCAGCGGTTCAAATGGCTTATAAGGCGGGTTATACTGCAGTTATGTCTCACCGCTCAGGCGAAACAGAAGATAGTATTATTGCAGACTTAGCCGTAGCTCTAAACACAGGACAAATTAAAACTGGATCCGCATCAAGAACTGACAGAATATGTAAATATAATCAGCTGTTAAGAATTGAAGAAGAGCTTGGTTCTAAAGCAAGTTATTTAGGAAAATCTGCATTTTCAAGTATACGATAACAATAAAGAATTAACATATATTTAAACGACCAATATATTCTGTTTATGAATAAAATTATTTGAGATGCTCTGGAATGGAATGATTAATTTCAGATTACATACGTAAATTGATATTTCAAATTTAATCGAAGGACTGTTTTTGTTAGTTTTTTATGAAGAAATTTAAAATTCGTTATGTAATTTTTACAGCAATTTTATTAATTTTAGCTTTCAATGAGGGAAATAGAACTCTTTTGAGGCGTTTTTTTGAACAGTATAAATTAAAGGAAAATATAAAAAGTGCATATTATCAGAATGATTTGTTAAAAAAGAGAATATATTATCTTGAAAATGAACCTTCTTATTTGGAGAAAATGGTGCGCAGTGAATTAAATGTTACAGCGCAAGATGAAATAGAGTACAGATTTAGTACGCCTAAATGAAGTCTGTTTTAATTTATTTATGACAGATTAAAGTGTCAAAATGAAAATGCTGAAAATAATGACGTTTCTCATTTTTCTTTTGTATAAGGCTTTTGCGTATGCTGTTGATTTTATAACAGAATCAGATATTAATGACCAGTCTAAATGGCAGCAAATCTCTATAGAAAATCCAGGTGTTTTCTATAGAGATTTTTTTATTTCTACAAGCGTTCCCGTTATAGAATTTCCCGGCGCCGTGGCTTTAAGAACTGATGACATAAACGTTTCAAAAACTCCTGCTAAAAATAATAATAGATTTTTTAATTTTAACGGTTTTACAAATGATATTGTTAATATCGTAACTTTGAACAACATTATTCTTCAAGGCGGGATATGCGATATGCCGGGCGGAGCAGTTTATTTAATGGAGCAGCTTTTTTCTTGGAACGCTTACAATTGGCGCTGATACTTTGTTTAAAGATAACAGTTCAGTCGGCGGAGACTGCGGGGCGATTTATTCCGGTTCAGGAACTGTGAAGTTTAATTCTTATATTGAGGCGGAAAATAACGAGGCATCCATAAACAGCGGTGTAGAATTTACTAAAAGTATTGTCATAAATGACGACTGTTATTTTAGGAATAATAAAGCTGTACAATTTGGAGGCGCTGGTGTATATGTATGGCATCATTTCGTCTATTTCAGCTTTAACAAGAGATACTGTATTTACAAACAATACGGCAGGTGGTATTAGCACGATATATATGTATACGGATTTATCTGATGTTTCTTCAACCGTTCTTACAACTGTCTGCAGATAAGCTGAGAACTATAATTTTTGACGGAGGAATAATATGTAATGGCGAAAGAAATATTGTAAATAAAAATGGCATGGAAACTCTTGTCTTAAACGGGAGTTTTAATTTGCAAAACTTTAATTTAAAAGAAGGCGTTTTGGTTTTCGGTCCAGCATCCATGTTTACAGCATCTGACGTTGTTTTTTGCTTCCGGTACGTTTATTAAAAATAATAATTCAAACGCGTTAAACATATCCACTTTAACTTCGTCGGCATTAATTTACCATGATATAAATTTATATGAGGATTCCTTAGATAAAATTATTACAAATGTCGCTGATATGGAAGGTACAATAATCAAAATAAGTATTAACGGATTAGATCCTCAAAAAAACTTATAGTATTATTTCTTCAAGTTTAATATCAAAAGTCGCTGTATCTGTTGATAATAGTAATATTGAAGCTAAAAAGATGACAAGAGTTCATCCAAATATTATTTATGACACCAATAGCAGTGATATGTGGCAGGAAATTAGTTTGGAGGTTCAAGTAGATCAGCTTCATACTGTTAAAATTTAATGAATAATGAAATGCAGGCAGCGCTTTTTTGATACGATTTATGTCACAGCCGCAGAAGACTTATTTTATATATAGATTCTATAGATAATATGCAGGACACGGCAAAAAAAATGCTTTAACCGATTTATCCGGACATATTTATGCAAATATAATTACTATTCCATTGCTTAATGCGCCGCGAACAAATATTTTTTCAAGCCTTGAAAAAAGTTATTTTACAAATGACGGTAATCCTTGTAAAAATAATATCTGGACACACTACTATACCGTAAATTATTTATATAAAGGCGATGAATGTTCGCCTGGAAATTTTAAAATTACAAATAACGGAGTTCAGTCCGGGGGTTTGATACTTTAGGATGATACCGTATTTTGGCATAACTATTGGCTTTGTTAACGCCGAAGCTCGACAAAATCAAGACGATGTCAGCATAGCGTGCTACAATCTGGGAGGATACGGATCATATTTTTTAATAATGATTTTGAAGCAAAATTTATGATCATCGGCAGCCGATGGAATTATTCTTCTTTAAGGAAAATAAGATATCTTAACAGAACGGCTGCAGCTGAATTTGAAGGCGATAGTTTAAATACATCTATGCAGCTTTTCTACAACTATTATGGCAATAATAACGAATTTAGCGAGCAAGGTTCACAAAGCGCCGATTTAACACTTTTTTCAAGCTTGTCATAATTGGTACTAACGCTAATTTAGGTTATCAGCTAAATAATGGTATAAATAAGAAGTTTAAATGTTATTCAGAAATAAAAACGAGCTTAGTTTTAGCTGGAAGAGCGGGCGTATTAAAGTATAGAAAATGATATTTTTAATACAGAATTCGGTTTTAGAGCATTGTATGATATTTTAACGTTTATATAAATATGAACAGCCTGCTTTCTTATAAACAAGCAGGCTATTACGCAAATACGGGTCTTAATTTAAAATTTACGACTGTTCTTAATGACTTTTAAAACTAAAATAAAACAAAAAAATATAATAAATAATAACAGAATTATCCTTTAATAAGTTGTAAAATTAAGCCTGCATCGAAACATAAAATATTATGACATGTGCATAATCTTAATATCTCTTGACTACATTTCACTATTTTTTATGTGAAAATTTTTGACTTCAGTAGACACTTTGGCGTCTTTAATCAAGTTTTTAGTATAACATTTTAAAAAGTCGTCATAATTATTATAAATCTTAAATAATATTTGAGTGTTGTTAAAATTCCGTTTGCTGTTGTATCCACCGCGTTCTTTTTAATATTTAAAATAATAGCTGAGATTTTTTTGTTCTTCGCTTAGATTTTTAAAGCTATTGTGGAAAATCGTAAGAATGTAGTATCTATCAATATCAATACTATTTATCTTTTTCATTACGTCAGAAATCAAATACCCATCAATAGGAATATTGTGCTTAATCTCTACCATTTCAAAAGCCTTGTTCTCTGTTGTACATATTTCTATATCTCCAAAACTGTGTTTATCAGATGAAGTATGGGCTTGTAAAGGAATAAGTTTTTTATCTTTATACCTATCAAACTTATTAAACAATACTTCGTATATTGAATATATTGCAATTACAGGAAGTCTTGAACTTCTTTTTGTTTGAAAATGCTCTGTAAGCATTAAGAGAATGGTATTTATATTTAAGTTCCTAGTATTTCCTCTTTTTTTGTTGTTCTGTCTTTTGAAATACAGTATCATTATTTGCAGTTAGTTTTCTTAAACTAAAAAACAAAATAGACAAGATATTTTTTAGGATTTTGTTTGTCAGTTTCTGTTTGGTCAAGTATATTTAGAAAATCCTCTTCGAGTTTTTTATTACTTATTTTTAAGTTTCTACCTTCGGTTTTCATCCATTTAATTTTTTCTCTCGTAGATAGCGTCAAAAAGCATTTTCTTTATTTGCATACTTTGACTATCTTTAAAAAGGGTGATGTTATACGAGTATCTAGTACCCTTGCTGAGTAGCCATTAACAAAATCTGTTCTATGCAGACGAATATCTTGTTTAGGGGAAATGATTTTATTTAGTAGACTTGTAGTCTCAAAGCGGAAACCAAGGATTTGTTGTTTTCTATATTATCAATTAAAATATGTCTTCCCTAATGATATTTGGTAGATTGCTAGTGTCTAATTCAGTGGCTTCATTATATGCATTCTCTAAAACAACTCTCTCGTTCATAAAAATATTTCCTCATAGTTATTTGTTTTGGCTATTCTGTTTTCTGACAACATAACATATTCAGGATTTATTTCTATACCCAAATAATTTCTTCCAAGGTTTTTAGCAGCAATACAAGTAGTCCCACTACCACAAAACGGCTCTAAAATAATGTCCCACTTTGTTAGAAATAATTTTATTAATTCTTGTATTATGTATAAAGGATATACTGCTATATGCTTATTATTTTTAGTTATTTCCACAGGGCTTTCTATTAAATCTTTTTCATAGCATTGCCTGTTTTTATTATTGTAAATCCCATTCCTTCTAATCTGATTATTCCGACCACCGTCCATACCACCATAGGCTTCTTTATGAATACCACGAATTTTCATTCTAAAACTTTCAATTTTTCCAAGTTGAACTTTCCATATAACCTTTTCTAATTCACGCTTAGAATTTTCTTCTTCTGTTAAAGTAGATCGACTAATTATATCAAAATACTTTTTTCCTATTTTGGAAAAACTAGGAGTTATTTTTTCTATCTAAATAACTTAAATTACTCATTTAGTTTAAAACAGTAATTTTTTGTTTTTGCAAATATAAAAAGGCTCTGTGGATTGTATTAGTTTTCTATTCTCTTGTCTTGGAGTCGGATTTGTTTTTTTTGCCCAAGTAATTTGATTGATTAAAATAACTTTTTATCATTCAATACTTTAAGAGCAAATTTATGTGGTATTAGAGATAAATTACCATTTATGTATTTGGCACCTAAATTAAAAACAATCACTCCTGTTGTTTTGATAACACGTGAGCATTCATTAAATATATTCAACACGTTATTTAGATACTCTTCTTCCGTTTCTTCATTGCCAATACCGCCACAACCTAATCACGTTGTTTATAACATGGCGGGGGAAGTAATTATCAAATCTATGCTATTACAGGTATGATCGTTAAAAAAGATAATGCGTCTGAGCAACGAAATTTATTCAACAATTTATCGATGTTAATTTTATCTATATGCAAATTTTCTATTATCATACATTATTACCCTATTATGCTAATAAATGCCGAATAAATCTCTTTTAAGCAATGTCATCTTTCCAAACTTTACATAACACTTTGGATAAACTGTCTATCTGTTAGTTTCTTACCTTTTTATTAAGTAAGGTACTTTTTAGAGTTTTTTCTTTTATACCCATTACAGTTGTTTTTCTTGTTCCTCTGCCTCTTGTTTTAGTTCATCGCCAACATAGGTTTCATCTCTTTCTAAAACAGCTTCAAATGCTTTAGATATGCCCCCTAGCAATACGAAAAACTAATCTCTATCTTTATATTATAAGATAAATACTTCTTTTCTGCTTATTAATATGAGATTTATAGGATAGACCATTTCCTTAAATCTGTATCAGACTTTTTAAATATCGTATCATAAAATATTGAAAAATGGCTTTTACAGTTATTACAATAAGAATTTCTAGGATATTTCATATGATATTTTTCTCAACAGCATCACATTTATGACATCCTATGCTATTTTAGTATCTTCTTTTCTTACTTCTCCCTTCGGAAATTTTTTGTTAAATTCAAAATCACTCATTGCTAAATACCTCTTTATTTCGTATCTTGCAAGCGTATTTTAGTAATTTATTTGCAACTAATAATATAAATGTTTCATTGAGTATTTGATAAATAAACGTTTATTTTAAGGTAAAAGTTCTAGTTAAGAATTTTGTTAATTACAAAAGTAAACTAGCAGGCTTATTTTTATTCTTCATATTCGTTCTGTGAATTGCGTTTTCTTATAAGATGATTTAAAGTCTTTTTTCTTAAACGTACCGAAGCTGGAGTAATTTCAGCCAGTTCGTCCAGCGCAATATATTCAACTGCCTGCTCAAGATTCATAATTCTAGGCGGTATAAGTATAACGGCATCATCAGAGCCTTTGCTTCTCATATTGCTCAATTTTTTAAGTTTACAGGGATTTACAACTAAATCTTTTTCTCTAGAATTTTGTCCTATTATCATTCCTTCGTAAACTTCAGCTCCGGGCTTTACAAACAATTGTCCGCTGGTTTGAAGATTGTCCAGCGCATAAGCTGTAGTTTTTCCATATTCTTTTGCTATAAAAACACCGTTTATTCTTAAGTTTGAAATACTTACTTTTGGCATATAATCGTAAAAACTGTGATGTATAATGCCGTTTCCGCGCGTGCTTGTCAAGAACTCGTTTTTAAGTCCTATCAATGCTCTTGACGGTATTATATATTCAAGATGTATTCTATTTCCGCCTTCATTTATAATGTTCTCAAGCTTTGCAGCTCTTTTGCCGACAAGCTCAAAAACTGCCCCCTGGTATTGATTTTCTATGTCTAAAGTAAGTAATTCCATAGGTTCTAAAATTTTCCCGTCTTTTTCTTTATATATAACTTCAGGCGAAGAAATTGCAAATTCAAAACCTTCCCGGCGCATAGTTTCAATTAAAACAGTTAAGTGTAGTTCGCCTCTTCCTGAAACTTTAAATCTTCCTTCGTTGTCTAGCGTTTCAACTTTCAATCCGACATTTCTCTGAATCTCTTTTCCAAGACGTGCTTTTATGTGCCTGCTTGTTAGAAATTTACCTTCGCGCCCTGCAAAAGGCGAATCATTTACCAGAAAATCCATTGAAACTATAGGCTCGTCTATGGCAAGTGGTGGCAGCGGCAATATATTATGAATACCGCATAGCGTATCTCCGACTTCAATGCTTTCAAGACCTGATATTGAAACTATATCGCCTGCTCGCGCTTCGTCAACTTCCTGCTTGCCTAATCCGTAGAATTTGTCTATGCGTACTGCTTTTGATATTTTGGTGGATTTAATATTTTTATAATTTACAATCGCTACAGGCTGTCCTTTTTTTACAATGCCGTTTAGAATTCGTCCTATCCCTACATTTCCTAAAAAATTGTTATATTCAAGCATTGTTAGCTGCATTTGAAGAGGTTTTTCAATATCTGCGTCCGGAGGCGGTATATACGACATAATTATCTTAAAAACAGGTTCTATATCTTTACCTTTTTCTCCCGCAACTGCACTTGCCCAGCCGTCGCGTCCCGACGCATACAAAATTGGAAAATCGAGCTGTTCGTCAGTTGCACCGAGTTTAATGAATAAATCTAAAACGTTATACGCAACCGTGTTAGGCATTACATTAGGTCTGTCCATTTTATTTATGATAACAATAGGTTTTAAACCCAGTGAAAGCGCTTTTCTTAAAACAAAACGTGTTTGTGGCATTGGACCTTCAACAGCATCAACCATAAGTATTGCCCCATCAACCATTTTCAATATTCTTTCTACTTCGCTGCTGAAATCTGCGTGTCCGGGTGTATCTACTATATTTACAATGCTGCCTTTATAATTTACCGAAGCGCATTTGGCAAGAATGGTTATGCCTCTTTCTCTCTCAATAGGATTCGAGTCTAAAACCATATCTTGAAATTCATTATTTTTTACGTTAAATTGTCCAGAAAATTTCAATAGTGAATCCACTATAGTAGTTTTACCGTGGTCAACATGCGCGATAATTGCAACATTTCTTATATCATCTCTTTTCATAAAATCATTAAAAATCGCCCCTGCAGCCAGGTCGTGTTTTTTTTGTCCTTATAATTATACATCATTTACTTATTTTTGTCATTAATTTTTAGCATATTGGATAAATTTTAGACCGCAACGCAGTATTATATATTAGAACTCCGCGCCTGATTCGATATTTTCTTAAAAATTTGATATAATCCCGATGTACTTTATGTTTTTAACGCTATGCTTCATCGGACTGTAAATGTCAGATAATTGTATTTTCTGTAAAATAAGTAAGGGAGAAATTTCGTCTGATAAAGTTTATGAAGACGATAAAGTTTTTGCTTTTGGAGATATAAACCCGCAGTCACCGGTTCATATAATCATTATTCCGAAAAAACATATAAGCGGTTTAAATGCGATATCCGAAGAAGATGAAATAATACTGGGGCATATTCAAATTGTTGCATCAAAAATAGCAAAGCAGTTTCCAGAAATGGATTACGGGTTTCGCATAGTAAACAACTGCGGTAGTGACGGCGGACAAACGGTTTTTCATATACATTATCATCTTCTTGGCGGACGTGTCTTCAAATGGCCTCCGGGATAATATAAAACTAATCTTTCTTAAGAAAGGCGGTGTTTTCAAAGAAATGGTCAACATCAAAGTACGCGAAGGTGAATCTATTGAAGAAGCTATTAGGCGTTTTAAAAGAGATTGCGAAAGGAACGGAATAATGCAGGAAATAAAAAAACGTGAATTTTATAAAGCCCCAAGCGTTTTGAAAAAAGAAAGAATTGCGGAAACGAAAAGAAAAATCCGCCGTAAAATGCTTAAAGACAATAGATGGACTAAATAATTGAAATTTAGAATAAAAAAAGGAGTTATGTTTGGCCGTATTACGGCATATAGCTCCTTTTTATTTTAAGGAGTTAAAATGAAATTAAAAGATATATACAAGTTTTTTATAAAAGAAGGAATTGAAGCGGACCCCCGGGGAATAAATATTGTTGAGATGGATTTATCAAAGCGCAAAACGGAATATAATGGACTTTCAGACCAAAAAAAAGAGAATTATGATATAGAAAGCCTTACAAATCCTTATTACGATTCAAGAGTTCTTTTCGGAGATCAAAATGCCGATATTAAAACCGTTATGGCTGGCATAGATATAGAAACTCAGGAAATTCTGCTTGCAAAACAGCTTATAAATTTGGGAACTAAAATTGATTTAATCATTGCGCATCATCCAGAAGGATATGCCTACTCGACTTTTTATGGTGTTTTAGGAATGCAGGCTGATATTTTAAATAAACAAGGCGTTCCTATAAATATTACTGAAAAAATTGTTTCTGAAAGAATGAAAGAAGTGCAAAGAAGCGTGCTTCCTCAGAATAATGAAAGGGTTTTTGATGCCGCAAAGCTTTTAAATATACCTCTTATGACGGCGCACACTGTAGCCGATAACCATGTAGCTATATTTTTACAAAATGTTATCGATGCTTTACGTCCTCTATATTTAAAAGAAATTATTGAACTGTTAAATAAATATCCGGAATATCAGCATGCGTCAAAAATCGCTCATACGCCGCTTATTTTAAATGGGAGCGATTATTCGCGCTGCGGTAAAGTGTTTGTAGATATGACAGGCGGTACAGAAGGACCTGTTGAATCTTTTGAAAAGCTTTCGGCTGCGGGAGTCGGCACAATAGTTGTTATGCATTTAAGTTCAAAAGCTTTAAAAGAAGCCGAGAAACATCGTATCAACATTATTTTAGCCGGACATATTTCGTCCGATAATTTAGGATTGAATCTTCTTTTCGATAAATTAGAGAAAAATTTTGGTGAACTTAAACTTATAGAATGTTCAGGGTTTAGAAGATTTAGAAGATAAAAATGACAATATCTGAAGATATAATTGAAAGAATAAGGCTTTCAAACGATATAGAATCTATTGTAAAAGAATATTTGCCGGATTTAAAAAGGACAGGTCGTAATTGGAAAAGCTGTTGTCCGTTTCATAATGAGAAAACACCTTCTTTTATAGTAAGTCCTGAAAAAGGAATTTTTAGATGTTTCGGGTGCAATATTGCCGGTGATGTTTTTAAATTTGTTATGCTGATAGACAATATGTCGTGGATTGAAGCTGTAAAAAAACTTGCAAAAAAAGCAAATATAGAAATCCAAGAAACAAAACAAGATATAATAAAAACGTCCGAAAAATCTAAGCTGTTTGACGTTTTAGAAGGTTCGGCTACATTTTATCATAGATGCCTGCTTGAAAGTGCGAGCGCTAAAAAAGCGAGAGAATATTTTGAGAAACGCGGTATTAATCGCGAAACAGTAAACAAATTTAAGCTTGGATTTGCTCCTAAAGGACAACTTCTTCAGTCAGCTTTAAAAAAAGGATGCGGCAGTGAGGATCTTTTAAAGGCAGGTTTAATAAAAAAAACAGACAAGGGAACATTGTTTGAATATATGTCGGAAAGAATAGTTTTTCCGATTTTTGACGTTCAAGGCAGAGTTGTGGCGTTTGGGGGAAGATCCATTACAAATCAAGATCCAAAATATTTAAATACCCCTGAAACTATTACTTATTCAAAGTCGTCAAATCTTTACGGATTGTTTCAAACTTTGCCTGAACTCCGTAAGGAGAGAAAAATAATTATTCTTGAAGGGTATATGGATGTCGTTATTCCGCAGCAATCTGGGATAGTGGGTGCGGTTGCCACTCTTGGAACTGCATTTACTCAAAATCATGCGAAATTAGTTTCAAGATATTCCGAAATTGTTATATTGCTTTTTGATTCTGATAATGCCGGTAGGGCTGCAACACAAAAGGCTCTTGAGATTTTGCTTGAAAACGGTATAGAATGTAAGGTATCCGCTCTGCCTGAAGGTATTGATGCCGATGAGTATACAATACAATATGGGAAAGAAAATTTTTTAAAACTTATTGAAGACAGCTCTAAAAATGCAATAGATTTTATGATTGCAAGAGTATATGATGGCTCGTTTTCAGGGAGTAAAAATAATTCTCCTGAAATAAAAGCAAAAGCTGTGCTGAATCTTTTAGATTTTGTAGCAAGAAGTTCTAATTCTATAGTTCAAAGAGAATGTATAAAAAATATTGCGCAGCATATAAATGTTAATGAAGAAGATGTCTGGAAAGAGTTTAAAAAAAAGCAGCAGCTGAAGTTTAAACGAGTTTTGCCGGATGCTAAAAGTTCAGCTTCTTTTTTTATAAATAAAAAAATTTCAATGTCTTTGGAAGAGAATCTTTTAAATCTCATTTTGGGCGATAGAAATTATATTGAAAAAATTGATTCTGATTATTTCGAAGATTCAAGGTGTAAAAAGGTTTTTGAACTTGTAGCTTTGGGTTTAAGCGATGTCGAGATATTAAATACATTATCCAATGAAGATAAAAGTTGGTTTTCCGAACTTGTATTGAATGCGGTAGAATACAGCAATATTGAAGAAGCTTTTATTATTATTTTAAAGGATATTGAATCATGCGGACTTAAAAATAAAAGACAAAAGCTTGAAAAAGAAATTCTTTTGATGAGTGAAGGAAAAAAAGAAAAGGACGAAAAAATTCTAGATGAATATAAAAAATTGACAGCTCTTTTAAAGGGCTCGAGGAAATGAAATGGCAAAAAAAGATTCGT
Source organism: Endomicrobium sp. (assembly GCA_031290155.1). Lineage (GTDB taxonomy): Bacteria > Elusimicrobiota > Endomicrobiia > Endomicrobiales > Endomicrobiaceae > Endomicrobiellum. The sequence goes on from JAITOB010000023.1 coordinate 21,069, forward strand.
TTCAAGGATTAATTGACGTAGGCAAAGAACAAGGCTATTTGACTTATGAAGATATTAACAAAAATCTTTCGCAAAAATTTATGATTGCTGAGAAAATTGACAGCTTTTTTGTAACCTTAGAAGATTTGGGAATTAAAGTCATAGATAACAAAGAATATCTTGCAGATAAAATTAAAAAAAATAATGGCGAAGCCGTAGAACAATCTGTAAAAGCTGCAAATGAAGAAGAAGATATAAATCCTGTAAGGATGTACTTGAGTGAAATGTCAAAAGTTCCTTTGCTTGAAAGGTCTGTGGAAGTTGAACTTGCGAAAAACATAAGGGAAAATGAGAAGAAATTAAAGTTTATAGTTTTGGAATCTCCGCTTATCATAAAAGAAATAAGGAATTGGGAGACTCTTATAAGTCAGCAGGAAATGACCCCCAAAGAACTTATGCCCAGAGGAAGAAAGTCGCAGGCGCAGTTAAGAGGAATGGGCATAAAAATAAAGACGGTAGTAAAAAAAATAAATAACATTGAAAATAATATTAATGCTTTTGAAGAAAAAATAAAATTTAAATCAGTATCTTCTAAAGATAAAGAGAAGTGCCAGTCAAAAATAAAAGAATCGCATACGGAAATTATAAATCTTATTATAGGTCTTAATCTCAATCAGGATAAGATTAAAAGACTTATTAATAAAATTAAGACCATTGCCCAGAAATTAAATGAAATAAAAGACGATTTAAGAAGATTTGAACGTAAATATAAAAATTCAATTTCAAAAGTTCAAATACTGTTTAAAAATTACGATTCCGGAAAAATTCCTGCAAATAATTTTAAAAAATATACCGGTGTTTGTGTAAAAGATGCACACGAAGATATAGACAAGGTTAAAGCTCTCTTGGCAAGGCAGACTAATTTACAAGAAGGTTTTGCCATAACCCCGGAAGAAATGATTGAAACTGATAGAAAAATAAGAGTGCTTGAAGATGTTATACACAGAGATAAAATTAAGCTTATTGAAGCAAATTTCAGGCTTGTTGTTTCAATTGCAAAGAAGCATGTTGGAATAAGTAATCTTGAGTTGTCAGATTTAATACAAGAAGGCAATCTTGGTCTTTCAAAAGCTGTAGAAAAATTTGAATGGAAAAGAGGGTTTAAATTCTCAACTTATGCCACGTGGTGGATAAGACAATCTATTAACCGCGCCATAGCAGATCAGGCAAGAACTATAAGAATTCCCGTTCATATGAAAGAGCTTATATCCAAACTTACAAAAATTAAAAAGAAATATCAGCAGGATATAGGCAGGGAACCCAGTATAGAAGAATATTCAAAAGCGTTAAATCTTTCTACCGATAAAGTAAGAAGAATACTTAAAATGATGCAAGAGCCAGTTTCTCTTGCAACGCCAATCGGCGAAGAGGAAGATTCTCGCCTTGAAGACTTTATAGAAGATCAAAATAGTCCAAGTCCTGTAGCTAAAACCCAGCAGTACCGGCTGCAGCTTGAACTTGAAAAAGTATTAAACACGCTGACACCGCGCGAAGCTGAAATTATAAGCCTAAGATACGGTATAGGCGTTGGTTATCCCAGCACTCTTGAAGAAGTCGGCAAAAAATTTGGCGTAACTAGAGAAAGAGTAAGACAAATCGAAGCTAAAGCTATAAGAAAATTAAAGCATCCAAGCAGAAGTAAATCGCTGCGCGAATATTTGGATTGATATCTTTTTATCAATATGGCATTGTTATAAGCCGTGCAAAAACTGTGTCATAGGCTTTTAAAATATTGATATTAGATATGTGAATCACATTAAATTGACAACTGCCGTTATTTAACTTAAACGTTTAAGTTAAAAGCAGCTTACAGTTTTAAAAAATAAACCTATATCTTATCTTTTACTATTCCAAGAGGGAAAGATTTGATAAACTTTTCTTCAATCCATTTTATAGATTCAATAGGAGTCATACCCCAGTCAACCGGGCAGTTTGAAAGAATTTCAACTAAAGAAAAACCTTTTCTGTCAATCTGGCATTGAAAGGCTTTTTTTACTGCTTTTTTAGATTTGATTATATTGCCGGGACTATGTATTGAAACTCTTTCCAGATATGTTGTTCCTTCTAATGTTGAAAGAAGTTCGCAAAGTTTTATTGGATATCCTTCTCTTTTTGGATCTCTTCCGAAAGGAGTGGTTTCTGTTATTTGTCCTATTAGCGTTGTAGGCGCCATCTGCCCGCCAGTCATACCGTAGTTCGCATTATTGACAAATATAATTGTTATATTTTCTCCTCTGTTCGCTGCATGTATGACCTCTGCCATTCCTATTGCAGCTATATCCCCATCACCTTGATAGGTAAATACAAATTTATCCGGGTTTGTTCTTTTTATTCCGGTGGCAACTGCAGGCGGTCTGCCATGCGGAGATTCTGTAACGTCAAAATTAAAATAATCGTAAGCAAAAACAGCGCAGCCTACAGGAGCTACTGCGATGGTTTTTTCTCTTATTTCTAATTCGTCAATACATTCAGCGATAAGTCTGTGAACTACGCCGTGTCCGCAGCCCGGGCAGTAAGATAAAACAGCATCTTTTAAACTTTCTGGTTTTGACAATATTTTTTTCATAGATTCTTTTTGATAAGTAAAAGTAAAATTAAGCTTGCTATTCTCTTATATAAACCTGCCATCCTTCGCCAAATCCGAACACTTATAAATAAACGCTAGTCAAAAAAATTTAATTTAAAACTATCGTCTATTTATATAAGACAATTATTGGCGGTTGTCATCAGCAATTCTGTTTTTAATTTTGCAGTTTATTAAGTATTTCCCATTCAGTAACAATCCCGCCGCCGGCTTTGCCTAAAAATTCCACTTTAGATGTTCCATTCACTGCAAGTTTTATGTCTTCAATCATTTGCCCGTGACTTAACTCGACAGATAAAAATTTTACATTAATTTTTGCAAGTGAATTTATTATTTTAGACGGAAACGGGCATAAAGTTTTTGGCCTTAAAAGTCCGGCTTTAATCCCTTGCTTTCTTGCAAGTTTTACTGCAGATTTTGCTATTCTTGACGAAATTCCGTAAGCTATTATAATAGTTTCGGCATCTTCTGTCATATATAATTCATACTTAACTTCGTTTTCTGATATAAGTTTATACTTTTCCTGAAGTTTAATATTATGCTTTTCTAAGGCGCCGTCCTCCATAAACAACGATTTAATTGATCTCGGGTTTCTGGATTTACAACCATTGAGAAACCATTCTTTTTCAGGCAGATATTTTTTTTCAACTCTGTTAAATTCAACTGGCTCCATCATTTGTCCTATAATGCCGTCTGTAAGTATCATAACAGGCGTCCTGTATTTTTCTGCTATATCAAAAGCGTCGTAAGATGTTTCATACATTTCTTGTGATGAATTCGGAGCTAATACAATTATTTTATAATCGCCGTGTCCTCCGCCCTTGACAGCCTGAAAGTAATCGGATTGTGAACCTGAAATATTGCCAAGTCCTGGTCCGCCTCGCTGCACGTTTACTATAAGCGCCGGAACCTGCATTCCAGCCATATAAGAAATTGCTTCCTGCTTTAAAGATATTCCTGGAGAAGAAGATGATGTCATGCTTCTTGAGCCTGTTGCGGCAGCCCCCAAAACCATATTTGCCGCTGCGATTTCAGATTCAGCCTGAACAAAAACTCTTTTGAGATTTACCATTTTTCTTGAAAGATACGACGTTATTTCGTTTTGAGGCGTTATAGGATAACCAAAGTAAGATTTAAGTCCTGCTGTTATTGCACCTTCGCAGAGAGCAATATTGCCTTTCATAAGCTTTCTAATCATATATCTTTATGAACCTCAATACAGACATCAGGACAGACCATATAACAAAAACCGCACCCTACACAAGTATTTTCTTTTGAAAAAACAGCCCAGTAGTAGCCAACCTTATTGAATTGTTTTGAAAAAGATATACATTGCTTTAAGCAGGCTTCTATACATAAACCGCATCCTTTACATTTTTCTGAATTAATTTTAATTGTAGGCACGATGAGGTATTCTATGTTTTTTAAGAGATAAAGTCAATTTATAGCAGTATATTTATCATTATTTTTAATTTATTTATTTGCTGGTTAAATATTATCAATTGCTATGTCATTCTAAATAATCTTTACATTACATTGTACGGTATTTTATCTTTTACATTTCTTATCCGTACTTTTTTATACTCTTTTTAAATTTGTTGTAATTATGTTCTAAATAGTAATATTATTATGCTATATTCAATTATGTATGATAAAATGTAATTTATGAACAAGCTATCTTCTAAAATTGATGAAATATTAAACTTTGTACAAAAACCTGCAAGATATATAAACAATGAACTGAATTCGCATCATGCCGATATGTCGGCAGATTTTTCTGTAGTTTTGTGTTTTCCTGATATATATGAAGTAGGCGCTTCTAATCTAGGACTTGAAATCCTTTATCATTTAGTCAATGAGAAAAAGCTTGCCCGCTGCGAGAGAGTATTTGCTCCCGACAACGATATGGAATTGCTTTTAAGAAAAAACAATCTCAGCCTGTTTTCGTTGGAGTCTAATAGTGATTTAAAAAATTTTGATATTTTAGGTTTTACAATTCAGTGTGAACTTGTTGCGACTAATATTATAAATATACTAGATTTATCAAATATTTCTATATTTTCAAAAGATAGAAAAAATGATGAGCCTTTAATTATTGCAGGAGGACCGGCATTAACTAATCCGGAACCTTTCTGCGATTTTTTTGATCTATTTGTTTTAGGCGACGGCGAAGAAGCGATAGAAGAAATAATAAAAGTACATAAAAAATCTAAAAAAGCTAAGCTTTCAAGAATAGAATCCCTGAAAAATTTATCTAAAATAGAAGGCGTATATGTGCCGTCATTTTATAATGTTGAATATAATGATGACAACACGATTAAATCGGTAACTCCGTTATCGGAAGATATAAAACCTGTCGTTAAAAAAAGAATTTTGAATCTTGACAGTGCGTACTTTCCGGAGAAAAAAATAATTCCCTTTGTAGAAACTATTCACAATCGGTTAAATATTGAAGTTGCAAGAGGATGTCCAGGACAATGCCGTTTTTGTCAAGCGTCAAAATATTATTATCCGTGGAGGCAAAAACCTCTTGAAAAATTAATAAATTTTGTAAAAAAAGGCATAGATTCTACCGGTTTTGAAGAAATTGCTTTTTCGTCTCTGTCGTGCAGTGATTATAAACATTTAGATAAGTTGTTAATTGAAACAAATAAGTTGTACGCTAAAACGAATCTTAATATTTCTCTGCCCTCTTTAAGATGTAACGAAAATTCTCTTAAAGTAGCTCAGTACATCAACAGAAACAAAAGACCTACGCTTACTTTTGCACCTGAAGCAGGTACTGACAGAATGCGCAATGTGATAGGAAAATATCTTTCTGAAAAACAAATAGTTAAAACTCTACTTGCTTCAAACGCTATGGGCTGGAAAGTTATAAAACTTTATTTTATGATAGGGCTTCCTACTGAAACTGATGAAGATATAGCAGGTATAGAACGCCTTGTAAAACTTATAAAAAGAGAAGCAAAGGGATTAAACTTTAATATTACAGTTTCGCCCTTTGTCCCAAAAGCACAGACGGCATTTCAATGGGCGCCTATGGAAAATCTTTTTGAATTAGAAAGGAAAATTATCCTTTTGAATAAATTACTGCCGGCGAAAGTTAAAGCGCATAATCATAAATCAAGCGTTTTAGAAGCTTTAATTGCAAAAGGGAGCAGGAAGATTTCGCCTTTAATTTATAAAGCATGGCAAAAAGGCGCGAGATTTGATCAATGGGCTGATAAGTTTTGTGATAGTATATGGAATGAAGCTATCGCTGAAAGCAGTGTTGATTTAAATTTTTATGCGCGCAGAAAAGTAAAATATGACGAAATCTTGCCCTGGGAACATTTAAATTTCGGAGTATCAAAAGAAGCGTTATATGCTGAATACGTTAAAGCTATAAATGAAACTTCTGATTATAAACAATATAGTAGCAGCTCCGTGTCTGAAAGCACTGGTATTAATAAAGTATCCAATGATATAATTAAAAATATACCGCTTGGTATTGATAATTTACCGGTTAAAAACTGCGTGAACATCAAGGCTTTAAATATTTTGCCGGTAATGCGGTTGAGGCTTTGTTTTTCAAAAAAAGAAGCGGTTAGATTTATATCTCATTTACAGCAGATAGAAGTATTCCGAAGAGCAACAAGACGTTCTGGACTCCCCGTGGCATTTACTTCAGGTTTTAGTCCGCGGGTCAAATCGTCTTACGGACCGCCTCTTTCTGTAGGTCAAGAAAGTTTAAGCGAATATATGGAGCTTTATTTTACGCAGAAAATAAGTGTTGAAGATGTAAAGCTTAAATTTTTAAATGTGCTACCCGAAGGTTTTAAATTGATAGATGCAAAAAGAATACCGTTAAATTTTCCAGCAATAGATATTTTGGCAAATATTGCAGAATATGAAATAAAAGATATAAATATTGCTCAGGGAGCAATTGATAAATTTTTATCTCAAGATAAAATCTTAGTAGAGAAAATAAAAAAGAACAAAATTATTGAAATAGATGTTAAGCCTTTGATAATGTCTTTTAAAAATGAAAGCAGCGGTTTAAAGTTAAAATTGCGTTTTGGCAGCGGTAAAACTGTAAATTCCGAAATCATTTTAAAGAAATTGTTGGTAAGTCAAGAAATTTGTGAAAAAAAAATATATACTATAGAGAGAAGTAATCTATATATTGAAACGAAAAACGGGGAAATATATAAATTATAAAAAAAATTAAAATTAAGGTAACCAGTGAAAAAAGAAATAATAGTTAACAGAACATTTTAAGAAACACAAGTTGCTGTTCTTGAAAATGGAAGACTTTATGTTTAGTTTATTGAAAGAAGAGAATCTAAAAAAATATTAAATGATATTTATAAAGGCAAAGTACAAAATATTGTACCTGCATTGGGTTCGGCATTTGTAGATATTGGTTTTGGTAAAAGCGCATATCTTAGTGTTGACGACATAATAGCGCAGTGCGATGAGAAAAACATTGAAAATATGATTACAACTGAACAAGACATTATGGTTCAGGTTTATAAAGAGCCTATAAATACCAAGGGACCTAAAGTAACGATGGATATTTCTCTTCCTGGAAAACTTTTAGTGTATATGCCTTTCAGCAGCAATGTAGGGATATCAAAGAATATTGAAGACAGGCAGGAATATGACAGATTAAAAAATATAGTTGCAAAACTCAAAAAAGATATTCCTGGAGGAATAATAGTGCGAACCGAAGCAGAGGTCGCCACAGAAGCAGACCTTGAAAGTGAAATAAAATATTTAACAAGACTCTGGATGTCTATAGTAGAAAGGTTTAATAATTCAAAACCAATGAGTCTTGTACATAAAGATTTAGGCGTTGTTTTTCAAACCATAAGGGATTATTTTTCAGATGAAGTTGTTCTTATGCATATAGACTCGCAAAAAGAACTTAAAGATGTTATGGATTTTGTGAAAATAATGTCGCCTGAATTTCTTGACAGAATCGTTCTTTATGAAAGCAAAACGCCTATATTTAAAGCATACGGTATTGCAGAGGAAATAGACAGGCTGCGTTCAAAAAAAGCAAAACTTCATTCCTGCGGATATCTTATCATACAGGAAGCGGAGTCTCTTTGCGCTATAGACGTTAACAGCGGAAAGTTTACGGCTAAGTCAAGTCAGGAAGATACTGCTGCTATTACAAATCTTGAAGCTGCAGAAGAAATTGCAAGACAGTTAAGGCTGAGAAATATTGGCGGAATAATTGTTATTGATTTTATAGATATGAGAAAAGCATCAAACAGGCAAAAAGTTCTAGAAAAACTTCGTGAAGCTACAAAAGGTGATAAAGCTAAAATAAAGATATGGCCTATAACAAAGCTCGGTCTTATAGAAATGACAAGAGAAAGAAAAAGAGAATCATTATTTTCTCTCCTTAGCGATACATGTCCCGTTTGTCACGGGCTGGGGCTTGTTCTTTCAAAAGAATCTGTTTTTATTAATGTATGCGACGAAATAGAACAATTGAAAATTGGCGGTTTTGAAGGCAAAATAAAAATAAAACTAAGTTCGGATATCGTTGAATATTTTATGGAAAGAAAATCAAGGTTAAAAGAATTGTTTAATACTGAATTTGATATTAAAGCAAATTCGGAAATACAGCGCGAAGAATATCAAATTATTTTTTGAATAAGAGTAGACTATATTTGACAAAAACGGTGTAATTTTATACCCAAATATTATCTTCTAATAAGATTAGAGTTTTAATATTTGGGACTTTAATTAGAATAAAATTATGAGGGGGCGTAAAATGGTGATTAAAGTAGGCATTAACGGTTTCGGACGTATAGGACGTTTGGTATTTCGTGCCGCGCAGGGCAGAAATGATATTCAGGTTGTTGCTATAAACGACTTGATTAGCGTTGATTGTATGGCTTATATGCTGAAGTATGATTCTGTTCATGGAAATTTTAAAGGAACCGTTGAAATAAAAAACGGTAATTTGGTTGTTAACGGCAACGCTGTCAGCGTAACTTCAGAAAAAAACCCGGCGGATTTAAAATGGGGTGACGTTGGCGCTGAATATGTTGTGGAATCAACAGGATTATTCCTTTCTAAAGATAAAGCGCAGGCTCATATAGAAGCGGGAGCAAAATATGTCGTTATGTCTGCTCCTTCAAAAGACGATACTCCTATGTTTGTCTGCGGAGTAAATTTAGATGCATATAAAAAAGGAATGCAGTTTGTTTCTAATGCTTCTTGTACTACAAATTGTTTAGCTCCTGTTGCTAAAGTATTGAATGATAAGTTTGGGGTTCTTGACGGTTTGATGACCACCATTCACGCCACTACGGCTACACAGAAAACTGTTGACGGTCCGTCTGCTAAAGATTGGAGAGGCGGCAGAGCTGCATCTGGCAATATTATTCCTTCTTCCACGGGAGCGGCTAAAGCTGTGGGTAAAGTAATTCCTCAATTGAACGGTAAACTAACAGGTATGTCATTTCGTGTCCCTACTCTTGATGTTTCGGTTGTTGATTTGACAGTTAATCTGGCAAAACCTGCTTCTTATGATGAAATTAAAGCTGCTATGAAATTGGCATCAGAAAATGAGCTCAGAGGAATTTTGGGATATACTGAAGATGAAGTTGTATCGTCAGATTTTGTTGGTGATGCACGCACATCGATATTTGATGCAAAAGCGGGAATTGCTTTAACAGATAAATTTGTTAAAGTTGTTGCATGGTATGACAATGAATGGGGATATTCTAATAAGGTTTTGGAACTTATCGCTTATATGAAAAAAGTGAACGGATAATTAAAATGAAGTTAAAGAATATAAGAATATAGAGTTGCTTGCCGATATGGTAAATTCAGTTATATAATACTTAAACAAGAAACAGCTAAAATTATTGTACAAAATAGATAATGTGGCAAAGTATTACTCCTGGGTGAGGTATTAAATGAAAAAGACACTTAAAGATATTGACGTAAAAAATAAAAAAGTTTTAATTCGCGTAGATTACAATGTTCCGCTTGATGCAAATCTTAGAATTACAAATGATAAGAGGATTCTTGCTACCTTACCTACTATAGAGTATCTTTTAGAAAGTAATGCAGCAATAATTCTTATATCTCATTTGGGAAGACCTAAAGGAAAAGTTGTTAAGGAAATGAGTTTAAAACCTGTTTCAGAACGTTTAAGCAAATTGCTCGGTAAGACTGTTAAGTTTATTGGTGGCGATTGTATAAGTTCCGAGTCAAAAAAAGCAGCTGCTGATTTAAATCCCGGAGAAATACTTTTATTGGAAAATCTCAGGTTTCATTCTGAAGAAGAAGGTAAAAATACTTCAGGTGAAAAAGATAAAGCCGTGATGGATATATTTGCAAAACAGCTTGCTTCAATGGGTGAAGTTTTTGTTCAAGATGCTTTTGGCACGGTGCATAGATCTCACGCTTCAACCGCAGGCATTGTAAAATATGTTAAAGATGTTGCAGCAGGTTTTCTTGTTGAAAAAGAATTAAAATTTTTAGGTGGAGCGCTTGAAAATCCCGCTAGTCCTTTCGTGGCAATTCTTGGCGGAGCGAAGGTGTCAGATAAAATAAATGTTGTAGAAAATCTTTTAAATAAAGTTGATTCTATTATAGTTGGCGGAGCAATGGCGTATACTTTTTTAAAATCGCAGGGTGTAAGCGCAGGAACTTCTTTAGTTGAAGATGACAAACTTGATTTGGCAGCAGAGCTTCTTAAAAAAGCTAAAGAAAGAAAAGTTGATTTCTTGCTTCCTGTTGATCACATAATTACTGATAAAGTCGATTTTGCAAATAAGCGTGTGCCAGAAGGGGCGGTAGTAAAAACTACAGTTGATGAAGCAATACCGGAAGAATTTATGGGTGTCGACGTAGGTCCGAAAGCAGTAGAAAAATTTTCTGAAATTATTAAAAATGCAAGGACTATAGTTTGGAATGGACCGCTTGGCATATTTGAAATAAATGAGTTTTCTAAAGGTACAGTTAAAATTGCAGAACTTGTAGCCGAATCGACTGATAATGGGGCAGTATCCGTGGTTGGCGGAGGAGATTCTGTCGCTGCTATTAAAAAAGCCGGCGTAGATAAAAGAATAAGTCATATTTCTACCGGCGGTGGTGCGTCTTTAGAATTCCTTGAAGGTAAGGAACTTCCTGGAATTACAGCTCTTCCTGACTTAAAATAATTTAGTTCGTCATTATTAAATAAATTTAATTTGAAAGTTGTTTTTGGAATTATGAGATGTATAATTTATAGTTCTATTTCAACTTTCTATTGGGGGTTGGTATGAAAGGAATAGTTTGTAAGGTATGCGGATATGTGTCTCTTGACGGTAATAAAGAGCGTTGTCCTGTTTGTCATTTAAAAGATGTGTTTGAAGAGAGAGAAGATGCATATAAAATGCCGGACTTTAAAGCTTCTTCCGGAGAAACAGAAAAAAAACATATACCCTCATTTACAGTAGTAGAAGAATGCAGTTTAGTACCGGGAAAAGGATGTGTAGATGTTCATGTTAAAATAGGGGAAATCATTCATCCCTCTTTGTCGGAGCATCATATAAATGAAATAACTTTTTATATTAATAATAAATTTGCAGAACAAATTATGCTTACATCAGATATAAATCCTGCGGCAGTTATTCATTTAAAAGGCGGTACAAAAGCCAAAGTTCAAGTTATAGAAAATTGTAATTTGCACGGCAAATGGTTTAATGAAGTAGAAATAAAGTAAAAACTATAAGATAATAAATAAGAAAAATTTTAAATTTTATAGTGGGTGTGTAATTACAGTTGTAATTTATGGAGGTATGCTATTATGGAAAAATCAGTTAAGGGAACGAGAACAGAAAAAAATTTATTAAAAGCATTTGCAGGGGAATCTCAAGCAAGAATGAGATATACATATTTTGCTTCACAGGCAAAAAAAGAAGGTTTTGAACAAATTTCTTCAATTTTTACGGAAACTGCTGATAATGAAAAAGAACACGCAGAAAGATTTTTTAAATTTTTAAAAGGCGGAACTCTTGAGATTACAGGAACTTTTCCTGCCGGAGTTATTTGCAGTACTGTTAAAAATTTAAAATGTGCCGCTTCAGGTGAAAATGAAGAATATTCCAAAATTTATCCAGAAGCAGCAAAAATCGCAGATGAAGAAGGTTTCTCTGAAATAACCGAATGTTTTAGAAAAATTTCTATAGTTGAAAAACATCATGAATCAAGATATTTGAAGCTTGTTAATAATCTTGAAAATGACAGAGTTTTCAAAAAAGATACGGTTATTAAATGGAAATGCCGCAACTGTGGTTATGTATATGAGAGTAAAGAAGCTTTAGAAAAATGTCCGGCTTGTTTACATTCAAAAACTTATATGGAAGAGTTAGCCGATAATTTTTAAAAAAAATATTTTGTTTTTGAAACAACCGGACTTGTGTACTTAAATGTGTGAATTAAGTCCGGTTGTTTGTTTGGAGTATAGAATGCAACTGTTGAAGAAATAAGAAAACGTTTTGATAATGATGTTGAACGGTTTTCAAATCTTGATTCCGGACAAATTTCAATAATTGATACGAAAATTTGTTTAGATATTATTACTGAAGCTGCAAGAGAATAGTTCCTAATGTTGTAAATGTATTGGATATTGGCTGCGGTGCAGGAAAATCATACCTTGATGATGCTTTCACAAAGTACCGCATCTGTCTTGTACATTGCTGGATTTAAGTAAAAAAATGTTAGGCGGAGCATTTAAAAAAATTTCAAAACAAAAAAAATGCTGGGATTAGAACAATACAAAGTGATATTAGAACATCTGACCTAAATGTAAATCATTTTGATATTATTTTAGCCGGCGCAGTTTTACACCATTTAAGAGATGATAAAGAGCGGGAATACACATTTAATAAACTTTATAAACTTCTTAAACCCGGCGGTTGTTTAATGATTGCGGATTTAGTAGCTCAGGATAATATGCTGCTTACCGAGTACACATTGGAAAAATATGCGGAATATTTGGAAAAAGCTGGAGGCGAAAATATGCCTCAGAAATACTTGATTATATTGCAAAAGAAGACACTCCAAGATCAATGAATTGCCAATTAAGCCTTATGAAAAATGCTGGATTAAAAGTATTGAAATATTACATAAAAATATGTGTTTTGGGGCTTTTGGCGCAGTAAAATAATGCCAAATTGACAGGCGGAAGTATCTTTTCATACAATATGTTGTTCCATAAACGTTTAAAAAAGTATAAGAGGATTTTTATGATAATATTAACAGGAGGCGCAGGTTTTATAGGCAGTTGTTTTCTATGGAAATTAAATAATGAAGGTATAAAAGATATTTTGGTTGTTGATCATCTTGATGAGAGCGAAAAATGGAAAAATTTAATAGGGAAACAATATTACGATTATATACAAAAAAGTGACTTTTTTAATGCTGTAGTAAATAGACAAGTCCCCAAACCTCAAGCTGTTGTGCATCTTGGCGCATGTGCTTCAACAACATCTAATGATGCAAACTATTATATAAAAAATAATTATGAATATTCTAAAATTCTTGCTTTATGGGCATTTGAACTAGGAGTTCCTTTTATTTACGCTTCGTCTGCCGCTACATATGGAAACGGAGAATATGGTTATGATGATGATATATCCAAAATAAAAAGTTTAGCGCCTTTAAACATATATGGTTTTACAAAACATATGTTTGATTTATGGCTTTTAAATAACAATTATCTTGACAAAGCTGTTGGTATAAAATTCTTTAATGTTTTTGGTCCGAATGAATACCATAAAGGCGATATGAGAAGCGTGATTTGCAAAAACTATGACAATGTTTGTAGTAAAGGATTAATCAAATTATTTAAGTCGTATAATAAGAATTATAAAGACGGAGGTCAGCTTAGAGACTTTGTCTATGTAAAAGATGTTGCCGAGGCAATGTATTTTTTATTTAAAAATCCGTCAAAAACTGGGATATTTAATATTGGAACAGGGAAAGCTCGAACATGGAATGATATAGCAAAATCTATGTTTGCGGCTATAGGCAAACATGAAGATATAAAGTATATGGAAACGCCTGATTATTTAAAATCAAAATACCAGTATTTTACACAAGCAAAAATTGATAATCTAAAGAATGCAGGATTTAATAAATCTTTTATGGAACTTGAAGATTCAGTTAAAGATTATTGTTCTTATTTAAAAAATAAATCTTATTTATGAAATTGTGATTATAGGATTAATATGCAACTGTTAAAACTTATCCATTTATTTAAAAAGCAAACTGTTTTGGTTATCGGCGATGCTATGGTGGATCAATTTGTATGGGGAAAAGTAAAAAGAATATCGCCTGAAGCGCCTGTTCCTGTAATAGAAATTACAAAGGAAACGGCAGCTCTTGGCGGAGCAGCAAACGTTGCAAATAATATAACAGATTTAGGCGGTAAAACATTTATTATAAGCGTAATAGGCAAGGATACTGCCGGCAACTCTGTAATTAAAATGTTTTCAGAAAAAAAAATAAATTCGGATTATTTGATTTGTGATTCTAACAGACCTACAATTGTAAAAACTAGAATTATAGCCATAAGTCAGCAGGTTGTAAGAGTAGATAAAGAAATAAAAGGATTTTTTGAGCATAGCATTGAATCTAGAATTATAGAAAATATAGAAAAACTTGCTCCTCTAGTAAATGCTGTAATAATTTCCGATTACGGTAAAGGAGTTATAACTCCTAAAGTTTTGAAAAAAATAATATATCAGGCAAAAAAATATCATATACCTGTTACAGTAGATCCTAAAATAGAACATTTTAAAAAATATAAGAAAGTTACATTAATGACGCCAAATGAAACAGAAGCACTTGAAGGAATGAATGTAAAAAGTATAAAAATAGATGAGGATATAGCCGCGCTTGGCAGAAAAATACTTAAAACTTTAAATTCAGATTCAGTCCTTATTACGCGCGGTGAAAAAGGAATGACACTTATTCAGTCTAACAATAGAATTGTAAATATACCCACAAGAGCAAAAGAAGTTTATGACGTTACAGGCGCGGGAGATACTGTTATTTCGGCAATAACCCTGGCGTTAGCTGCAAAAGCAGATTTCGTAAGCGCGGCGGAAATCGCCAATTTTGCTGCAGGTATAGTTGTTGGCAAACTTGGAACTACTACGACAAATTTACAAGAACTTGAAAAAACAATAAAAGATTTCTATAAAAAATGAAAACAGCTGTAATTATACCATCAAGATACGGTTCAAGCAGATTTCAAGGCAAGCCTTTAGCATTAATAAAAGAAAAACCTCTCATCCAGCATACTTTGGAAAGGGTTAAAAAATGTAAAGAAATTGATTTTACAGCAGTTGCAACCGATAACAAACTCATTTATGATTTTGTAAAAAAATTGGATTTTAAAGTTTTTATGACGCCTGAAAACTGTAAAAGCGGTACGGACAGAATTGCTTTTACAGCATCAAAATTTTTAAAAGACTGTGATATACTTATTAACGTACAGTGCGATGAACCTTTAATAGACCCAAAGCTTATAGACACACTGGCAGTTTTGTTGAAAAAAAACAAATATCTTAAATGTGCGACTGCGGCTTTTCCTATAACTGAAAAAGATGTTATAAAAAATCCTAATGTTGTTAAAGTTGTTTTTGATAAATACGGGTATGCATTGTATTTTTCTAGATATGCAATACCTTATAATAGAGACAATATAAAAACTAAATACTATAAACATATGGGCATATACGGGTACAAAAGAAAGTTTTTACTAGAATTTTCTAAAAGCAAAGTGTCGTTTTTAGAAAAAACTGAGAATCTTGAGCAGTTAAGAGTTTTAGAAAATGGTAAAAAAATTAAGGTTGTTGTTTCAAAGCAGGATTCTATTGGAGTCGACACTTTGGAAGATATAGCAAAAGTTGAGAAATATTTGTAGATGTTAAGTTGTTTTTACTTTTGGATCAATTTAAATAATCTTGCAGCGGTAACTATAAAATAAACAATAGAGGTTTTATAATAAAGATTTTAAGGGAATACAAAATGGAAAATAAACAGATAAAAATTAACAAAAATATTATTCTTGCTAATGATAAGCCTTTTGTTGTCATAGCAGGTCCATGCGTAATAGAAAGTGAAAAACAGGCTTTGACTTTAGCTGAAAACTTAAAAAAACTAACTTCTAAATTAAAAATACCTTTTATTTTTAAAGCTTCTTACGATAAAGCAAATCGTTCGTCAAGTTTTTCTTACAGAGGACCGGGTATTGAAGAAGGACTAAAAATTCTTGCCAAAGTAAAAAAAGAATTGGATTTAAGCGTTATTACAGATATTCATAACGAAACTCAAGCCACAAAAGCCGCTCAAGTTATAGATTTTCTGCAGGTTCCTGCATTTTTATCCAGACAAACAGATTTAATTAAAGCTTGTGCTATTACAGGCAAACCCGTCAATATAAAAAAAGGGCAGTTTTTAGCTCCCGAGGATATGTTTAACGTTATTAAAAAAGCTGAGAGTTTTGGCAGTAAGAATTTGTCTGTTACTGAAAGAGGAGTTTCTTTTGGGTATCATAATCTTATTGTGGATTTCAGGGGTTTAGAAATAATGAAACAGATGGGATATCCGGTAATTTTTGATGCCACGCATAGCGTTCAGCTTCCAGGCGGTTGCGGAACGTTCAGCGGCGGCAACAGAGAATTTGTTCTGCCTCTTTCAAAGGCGGCTGCAGCAGTAGGAATTGCGGCATTATTTCTTGAAGTTCATGAGAATCCGGATAAAGCTCTTTCAGATGGAGCAAACAGTATTGACTTAAAATGTTTTGAACAGTTGCTTAAATATATAAAGGTTATAGACGAGGCGGTAAAATGAAAGATTTAAAACAAGATTATGTTAAGAAAGTTAAACCACAATCCGAAAAAGTAAAAAGAACAAGTATATTGGAATCTAAAGATGATGAAAATAATATTTTATGGAAACCTACGTATAAGTGGTATGCGAAAACTGCCGGGATAGTGCTTGGAGTATTGGTTGTTGTGTTTTTTGTATTAAATATTGTTTTAAAGCCGTATATGAGATATATTAATCCTGATATTACTCCGTGGCTTAACAAAAACAATAAAAGTATGGCGGTACAACAGTGAAAAATAAACAAAATTTAATAAAGAAAGCGAAAAATATTAAACTTTTAGCTTGCGATGTTGACGGTGTTTTAACACGAGGCGAAATGATAGTATTAAATAGCGGTGAAGAGATAAAAATATGGAACATCAAGGACGGAATGGGATATCATGAACTTTCAAATATATTTCCCAAAATTAAAACTGCGTGGATAACGGGAAGACAATCTGTTCAGGTTGAAAAGCGCGCAAAAGATATGAATATTGATTATATTATCCAAAAATGCATGAATAAGAAGCCGGCTTTGGAAACAATATTAGAAGAAAATAATTTTCAGCCGTCTGAAGCAGCCTATATTGGCGATGATATAGTAGATATACCTGTATTAAAAATAGCAGGTTTTTCGGTGTGTCCGCTGAATGCTTGTGAAGATGTAAAAAAATATGTCAAATATGTTTCAGTTTTTAACGGTGGCGAGGGTGTTGTAAGAGAGGTTATAGAACTTATTATGAAAGCAAAAGGCGAGTGGGAGAAATCTTTGGAAAAATATAAATGAGTGCGGGTTTTACAAAAATACGCAGAAAAATTTATTATTACTGCGCTTTTATTTTTTCAAAAATCGTTTTAGTCTTACCTTACAAGTTTTCAGTCGGAACGCTTAGTGCATTTTTTGGCAGAATCGCATATTATGTAACGCGAGACGTCGCAGATATTGCAGTAAAAAATTTAAAAAAATGTTTTCCTGAAAAATCCGAGAAAGAAATAATAAAAATTACGAGAGAAATATTCTGCAACGAAACGAAGAGTTTTTTGAACTTGCAAACTTTCCGCGAATGAATTCAGCTTTTATCAAAAATATTTCCAGCAGAGAAAAAGTTATCTTATTCAAGAAAGCATAAATTTTGTAAGCGCTCATACAGAAACTGAGAAATAACAGTCGCGGCAGTTGTGGATTTTGGCGTTCCAGTAAATATTGTGGCGAAAAGATATATATTGATGAATTTAACAATATGCTTATCGGATACAGAACGAGCAAGAACGTAAATGTTATTCTAAGAGATTTGCCAGACACGGAAAAAAACTCCTGAAGGCTTTAAAAGGGAAATTATTGCAATGCTTGTAGATCGGGATACAAAAGTGCCTGGAGTATTTATTGATTTTTTCGGAGAAAAAGCATGGACGCCTTCAGGACTTGCAGTTTTGGCTTTAAAATCTCTGGAGCAGATGTCCTTGGTGGGACTTGATCAGAGAATAGACAAATATAAACATAAAACAGTTGTAAAAGGACCAATAAGTATAAAAATCCGGAGATTTTGGCAAGGATGTTTAAAATCTTACGCAGAAGGCTTCGCTTGTGTGGGAAGAACATTAGACAATATCTGCAGCAAGTGGGTGTGGTTTCACGAGAGATGTAAAACAAGACCAAAAATGTGAAATAGAAAGTTAAAAATATTTTTTGCCATTGTTATTTATTATCTGTAAAACTAATCTTGCTTTTTAGTATAAAAGAGTAAAAATATGAGTGTATATAAAAGATACGATATATTGTTTATATTAATGTTTTTTGCTTTTATGTTTTTTGGCTGCAGTAAAGATAAAGCTGTTATTGAAGCGCCTCAGCCTATGGTTGAACAGCTTATAGAGAAATTTACTATAACGGAAACGCATAAAGGAAAGCTTAAAATGATTCTAGAAGCAGAATCTGCTGTTGCAAACGAAAAGAACAATCTTGTTCATTTAAAACTGCCCGTAATAAAGTTTTATGATAAAAAAGGCGGTTATATTTCAACGCTTGCTGCTGAAAGTGCCGATATATGTATGAAGACATACGATATTAAAACTGTCGGCAAGTGTACTATAGACACTAAACGTAGCGAACATCTGCAGACTAATGACTTAATGTATAATGCGGAAAAGGATTTGGTTTACAGCAGTAATAATGTCAAGATTACAAAACCCGGTGAAACTGTGTACGGCACAAGTTTTGAAGCTGATACAAAACTCGATAAAATAGTCGTTAAAAACCATAGGATTGTATTTGATTAAATCAAGCTGTGCATTATTTGTTCTTTGTATATTTATCGTTATTTTTTTCGCCGATATTATTTCCGGGAAAACGATTGTAAGCGGAGATATTATGGAAGTAAGAGATGACGGAGATATTGTTATTTCAAAAGGCAATTCAAAAGCTGTTAATAATGTAAATATTATAACAGCTGATCAAATGACTTACAATAAAAAAAGCTCTGCTCTTTCGGCATATGGAAACGTAAAAATGGTGTCAGAGACGTATGACGGCGAATTTATTGAATCCTATGGAGAATCTGCGCAGCATAATCTAAATGATGAAAATGGAACATTTTGTGGATATAGTGCCGTAGTTAAATATTTCATGAAATCATCAAAATCGCCGCTTATTTTAAATGCTAGGAAAATTTCTGTAGACAGAAAGCGGGAAGTTTTGAGCGCTTATAATTGTGTTGAAGTTATAACTTTGTCCGGAACGATTTATTCGGACAATGTTGTTTTTGATAAGAAGACTCTTGGAGTAACTTTTAAAAAAGACGATAAAAGACCGGTAGCAGATATTTTGTATGACGGCCGAAAAGGTATTTATGAAGCGGATGAAATGATTTTTTATAATTCCGATGATAATAAAAAGATAATTATGAGCGGTTCTGTTACGGGAAAAATTGAAATGGAAGATAAAATACAATGATACTTAAAACCGAAAATTTATTTAAAAAATATAAATACAGAATGGTGGTAAACGGTATAAGCATAAGCGTAAGAGAAGGTGAAATTGTCGGACTGCTTGGACCTAATGGAGCCGGGAAAACGACAACTTTTTATATGACTGTGGGTCTTATAAAACCTTATGACGGCAGTATTTATCTTGACGACATCGAAGTAACAGACTGGCCTATGTATCGTAGAGCAAGAGCTGGAATAGGTTATCTTTCGCAGGAGCCTTCAATATTTAGAGGACTTACTGTTGAAGATAATCTTATGGCTATAGCTCAAATGCTGCCCGTTTCTAAGCTTGAACAGGAAAAAAAAGTCTGTTTGCTTCTTGCTGATTTCGGACTTACAAAGCTGCGCAAGCAGCTGAGCGTCACTCTTTCCGGCGGAGAGAAAAGAAGACTGGAAATAGCAAGATCTCTTATAACAGATCCAAAATTTTTACTTTTAGACGAACCCTTTGTCGGTATTGATCCAATAACTGTTGATGATATACAAAAAGTTATTAAAAAGTTAAAAGAGAGAGGGCTTGGTATTCTTATAACAGATCATAATGTAAGAGAAACTCTTGAAATTATTGACAGAGCATATATAATTTATGAAGGTAAAATTATGCTTGAGGGAAATGCGAGAAAATTACTTGAAAGCAGTCAAGCCAGAAAAGTATATTTGGGTGATAATTTTAAAATGTGATTACTTCTCAGTTTGAATGGATATTAATAAATTAGTATACTTTTTAAAGAGACATTTCTACTTATTAAATAAACCAGATCTTTAAATATTTGTTTTTTATAGAAGGAGGAGCGATATGCAGATTAATATCACAGTAAGACATTTGAAACTGACAGATTCAATTGACGCGTATATCTGTAAAAAATTGCAAAAGCTGGCAAATTTTTTTTAGGGCAAAAGAACAATCCCCTGATCTATATGCTTCAATAGATCTAACCATAGACAAACTTGAAAAACAACTCAAAAAACAAAAAAAGAAATTCCAAAAGTCCGCAGAAAAAATAATTTAAAGGTTTTAAAAAATAAAAAACGCAATATCGAAGAAGTGTTTTCCTACGACACTATGGAAGATTCAAAAATGAAAATCTCCGAAAATAAGACGTTTTGACTTAAAACCTGTAGCAGTAGAAGATGCTATTAATGAAATGGATACTCTTGGATACAGGGTCTATGTGTTTAAAGACGGCTTGAGCGGATAAGATTAGCGTCCTGTGCTGTAATGAGAACGAATCAAAATAGGAGATAAAGCAATGCAGATTATGGATTTTCTAAACCAGAGTTCGATTTTAGTGGATTTAAACTCAGCGGATAAAAAATCAGCAATAATTGAGCTTGTAGAAGTTTTAAAAGATACAAAAAAAGCAAAAAAAACTGATGAGATTATCAATGTTATTTTAGAGCGTGAAAAACTTGGCTCTACAGGAATCGGACAAGGCGTTGCAATACCTCATGGAAAAACTGCTGTTGTACACGAACAAATGGGTGTATTAGGAATTTCTCGTAAAGGCATAGAATTTAATTCTCTTGACGGAGAACTGGTACATACAATCTTCCTTTTGGTTGGTCCTGTAGAAATATCCGGCCAGCATTTGAAAGCACTATCTAGAATTTCAAGACTCTTTAAAGATAAGTTTTTAAGACAGGCTATAAGAGATGCTGTTACGGCAGAAGAAGTTGTAAAAATAATACAACAAGAGGATTCCTATTAATTTTATGGATGTAAATACTCTTTTCAAGGAAAAGGGCAAAGATTTTAAACTTGAACTTCTGGCAGGTTCCGATGGGCTCAACAGAAAAATTACAATGCGCGACCTCAACAGACCAGGGCTTGCATTTGCTGGATTTTTTGAACATTTTCCATATAAGCGCGTACAGGTTATAGGATTAAGCGAGTATGAATATTTGATACGTTTGAGTTATGACGTACAGGTTGAAATATTAAGCAGGATATTTTCAAACAGAGATGCTGTATGTTGTATTTTAACTAGAGGATTTAAACCGACCGGTGCAATGATTAAAGTGTTTACTGGTTTAAAAGTGCCTCTTTTAAGAACAGAATTTGTGTTTTCTTCGCTTATGGGTGATTTGGCTTATTATTTTGACGGTAAACTCGCTTCTTCTATTAAAATGCATGGAGTTTTAACAAGCGTTTACGGACTGGGTATTTTATTTTAATCATAGGAAAATCTTCTATGGGTAAGTTGGAATGTGCTGTTGAACTTGTAAAAAGAGGATATAAATTTGTTGCAGATGACGTTGTAAATATCGTAAAACGCTCAGGAAATAATTTAATAGGGAGTAGTTTAGAAATTACAAAAAATCTTATAGAAGTAAAAGGTATAGGGATAATCGATATTAAAGATATTTTTGGCATAGGCAATATTTTAGACAAAACTAATATAGAACTTGTAATAAAGTTTGAAGAATGGAAATATGTAAAAGAATATGACAGGTTGGGAATCGATGAAACTTATACAGAGATTTTAAAAGTAAGAGTCCCTGAAGTAAGAATTCCCGTAGGACCCAGCAGAAATCTTGCGGTGCTTGTTGAAACTGCAAGTTTAAATCAGAGGCTTAAAAATAAAGGACATTTTACGGCAAGAGATTTAAACGATAGATTACTAAAAGAAATAAATAAATAATGTATGATAAATTTATATATAATCTCGGGAATGTCAGGCGCTGGAAAAAGCCAGGTTCTCAAAATCTTTGAGGATTTTGGTTTTGTATGCGTTGATAATATGCCTGTTCAAATGGTTTCTGATTTTGCTGGTATATGTATTAACAATCCAGATAAATATAGGCATGTAGCAATAAGTATAGATTCGCGTGCCGGTAAATCTCTCGAGTCTTTTACAGGTTTGCTTGCAGTATTGAAAAATAAAAAAATAAGCTATAAAGTTCTTTTTTTTAATGCTTCTGATGCGGTGCTTCTCAGACGTTATTCTGAAACTCGTCGTCGTCATCCTTTAGGACAATCAGTGCCTGTAGGAATAAAACTTGAGAGAAAAATTATAAACAAAATTTTTATGCTTGCGGATGAAGTTATAGATACCTCAAACTTAACTATTGGCGAACTAAAAAAATTGATTTCAATATTTACCGGCACTCGTCACTTTGGAAAACGATATTTAAATATTTCTGTTATTTCTTTTGGATATAAATATGGATTGCCTAATGATGCGGATATAGTTTATGATGTGCGTTTTATAACGAATCCAAATTATGTGCACAATTTAAAGTTTCAAACAGGCAGAGACAAAGCTGTTAAAGAATATATAGAAAAACAGAAAGAATTTGCGCCTTTCTTTAATTTATTTTCAAAACTTATAAATATAACTCTTATGGGGTATATTAATGAAGGCAAAAGCTACCTTACTATAGCTGTAGGCTGTACCGGCGGACGTCACAGATCAGTTTTTACCGCTGAGAAACTTGTAAAATTTTTAAAAAGTAAAAAATATAAAGTGAAACTTAATCACAGAGATATTTTACAAGATAGAGTCAATGCTCTTAGATGAAATAACAGATTGTATCTTTTTATGAGGAGAATCTAAAAGATGATTAAAATTGTTATTGCAGCGCATGGAGAATTGGCGCAGGAATTAGTAAATTCTGCAGAAATTATCGCGGGTAAAAGGTCTAATTTATATGCTGTTAATAGAGATCTCAACGATAGTTTAATGCTTATGTATGACAGAGTGAACAGTCTTTTGAAAAGTATAAATGATAAGGACGACACTTGATACTTACTGATATGCTTGGGGAACTCCCTGTAACGCGGCTCCAATGTGTAGAGCTTTTATACGGAAGTTCTTTCCGGAGTCAATCTGCCGATGGTATTATCTGCTATATTTTCAAGTAAGAATACGGCGGAGTGCTTCAGATGTAGCTGAAAAAATTTTAATTGACGGGCAAAAAGCATAATAAATGTAAAGAAAGTCTTGCTAAAAAGTAAATTTATTTTTCTTTAATTTAAATAAAATTACATTTTTGATAAATATTGCGGCTGCGCTTTGACCGAAAAGCGAAAATAATTTAGTTTCAGGAATAAAAATGTCTATAGTCTTAGTAAGAATAGATGACAGGCTCATACACGAACAAATAGTGCAAAGCTGGCTGAGAAAATGTAGGTATTGACACTGTGTTGGTTGTTTCAGGATGTTGTGGCTAAAGATGTGATGCAGCAAACGCTGATGACTATGGTTATGCCTGATAGTATAAAACTTTATATAAAAAATCTTAAGGATGGCCGCAAATGCTGTAATAAACGGGCAATATTCCAAAAAAGTAATGATTTTGACTATGAATCCGTCAGATGTATTATATATGATAGAAAATGCTGCTGTTTTTAAGTCCATAAATATCGGAGAGGGGGGGGATGCATTTTATAAACGGTAAAAGGCAGCTTTTATATAATTTCTATGTAGATGATAATGATGTGAAAATCTATATAAAATATGTTCTAAAGGTATAGAAATAGACG
Source organism: Endomicrobium sp. (assembly GCA_031290155.1). Lineage (GTDB taxonomy): Bacteria > Elusimicrobiota > Endomicrobiia > Endomicrobiales > Endomicrobiaceae > Endomicrobiellum. The sequence continues at coordinate 45,041 of JAITOB010000023.1, forward strand.
GTCGAGTTCTCCCCGGCGATACTAAAACCAGGATTGTTTCAGTAATTGAGAAAGAATATCAAGCGTTATCTAAGGCTGTAAAATGAGGAAAGTTAAATTTTTTTTTGAGTGGGATATTTTAAATTAGTTATAATCTTATTAATGTGCTGACAAGAAGATATGAGTTGTATCGTAAAAAACTTAAAGACAATATAAATAATGCCGTAATTGCGGTAGGCGATGAATCTGAAGTTTAAAATATGGCAATACAATAAAAGTCAAAAGAACAAGGTCTGGATAATATTTAGTTTACGATAAATACAGAAGGACATCTTTAGTAGATCATTTCTTTGCGAACGATATAAAGCATAAAGATTGTATGTTTGGATATTATGAAGAAAAGGCGATTTATACTGCTTTTACAAAAGGGGCTGCAATAATCCTTAAGAGAAGCGGTAAGGTTGGTGGAAAAGATGTTGAAATTACAAAAGAAATATCACCGTGTTTAAAAACGGTTATAATGTTGCATATTAAATTAAAAATAATTCGTCTGAAGTTCTTGATGTTTCTTTTTCTTCGGAACAAATTTTTGCTTTTTTATCAAAAACCAAAGATGATTTTTGTGATATAAAGTCAATTGATTTATTGAATTGAAATTTTCTGAAAAGGAACGATTTATTTATTTATCATGTGGAAGCGATTTAAAATTCTGATAATGGATATGAAAAAAACTTATCAAGGAACAACGGCTGTCAGTTTTAAATAACGGATAATTATGATTGAAAATATTGTTTGCTTGCGTTTATTGCGCCTTTATGCAGTGCGGACTTCCGATAGCCGGTTTTGGCATGGTAATATATAGTTTCAGGAATATAAAAGTACAGTTTAAGAGAAGATAGTATGATTAAAATATATTCTAAAATGTTTACAAAATCTTTTTTATTCAATCTTTATGGAATTTTGAAAGAATACAGAACATCGGTTTCTTATTTGTATTGAAATCTTTTTTATGTAAAATTTATTTAAACAAAGATAGAAGAAAAGAAGCTGTTTTAAAGCATACAGTGTTTTTTAATACTTATCCTTATACGGCAATGTAATAATTGCTATTGTTGCAAATAAAGAGAAAAAAATAGCTGAAAAGCGGTAATTATGAAAAATTTCAGAAGTAAATGAGATTAAAATACGATGGCAGCTCCTTTAGAGCCGCAATAGGCGTATTCGTTTTTTTTTGGGTACATTAGCCTTCAGCGGCGCTTGTAAGCATTTTTATGGTGGTGCTTTTTTCTAAAATACTGGATAAGTTTGAGATTTATAATATTCTGGTGTTGTTGGTGTTTTTTTGTTCTCTGTAATATTGTGCATATTCCATTAAGATATTGGTTTATGTTTATGAGTTTCAAACTTGATAAGGGCAGCATTCTTATACTGCCAAAAAGCTTGAATTTAAAATTTTGCGGGAAGTAGCGCGTTATGGAGGACTTATATTTGCAGTTGCTGCCTTGTTGTAATATATAAAATTTTGGATTTTCATTAAACAAAGTATTTTTGGGAATTAATAAAGTATTTTTGGGAATTAATATTGACGATGCGTTTGTGTATGTTGTTTGCTTGGTCTTTCCAATTATGTTATCATGGAAGTTCGGCGCAACTTGTTTGTTCTACACTGTAATATTGATGTCTATTATAATAGCATATTTAGGAATATAAAAAATGAAAGAAAAAATTATTGTCGTTTTAAGAAAATGGGCTTGCACGCAAGACCTGCAGCCATGCTTGTCCAGACTGTAACAGGGTATAAGTCAACAGTAAAAATTTTAAAAAATGATTTTGAAGTTGATGCAAAAAGCATTACGGGCATTATGACTTTGGCTGCCGGACATGGGACTAAATTAAAATTTGTTGTTGACGGACCGGATGAAAATGAAGTTTTGGATGCAATTGAAAATTTATTTACAAGAATGAAAGATTAAATTATAACTCTTACAAGCTTATCAAATTAGAGGTGAAAATGCTTAACAGGAAAAAATATTATTCTTAAAGGCGTTGCGGTATCGCCTGGAATTGCCATAGGTAAAGTTTTTCTTTTTGAAAATGATGATTACTGTATTATTTATAGGGAAATACCTAAAAATGCAATAGAAGCCGAAAAAAAAACGTTTAAATGATGCTATAGAAAAAACTAAAGCTCAGCTTAAGATAATTTATAGTTAAATTAATGGTGTACTTGGTAAAAATTACGCTCAAATCGCAGACGTACATATCTTAATATTAGATGATCCGGTAATGAAAAGAGAGGTCGATAAACTTATAGAGAGCGGCGTTAACTCAGAATATGCTCTTTATAAGTTGTAGATAAAATTATGCGCTCTTTTGAAACAATAGAGGACGATTACTTTAGAGAAAGAAGACTTGATGTTCAAGACGTAGTAAAAAAATTATAGGCAATTTAATTGATAAGCAAAATAAAACTATTACAGTGAGTTTAGATGAAGATTCAATCATTGTTGCGCATGCTTTAAGTCCCGAGGATACCGTTTATATGAGAGGGAAATTGTTTAAAGGTTTTGCCACTGATGTTGGTGGAAAAACTTCGCATACAGCTATTGTTGCACAGGGGCTTGAAATTCCGGCTGTTGTAGGTTTAAGGGTAATATCGTCGCAGGCAAGAACGGGAAATATTATCGTTATTGACGGCAATAAAGGCGAGATTATCTTAAATCCAAATTTAGAAATCATAGTGAGATATAAAAAAGAATACGATATACAGTTTATAAAGAGAAAATATCTTGAAAAATTAAACGATTTGCCGTCCGAAACAACCGATCATTATAAAGTTTTAATTTATGCAAATATAGATCATCCGGATGAGGTGCAGTCAGTTCTAAAAAATGGTGCGGACGGCATAGATCTTTACAGAACGGAATGTATATATTAATCGTAACGGTATGCCTTCTGAAAAAGAACATTTTGATAAATATTTTGAAATTGTGGAAAAAATATCGCCGCATCCTACAGTTATAAGGACGGTAGATTTAGGCGGCGATAAACTTACAAAAATGGGTTTTTTTAATTTAGGATATGAAGAAAATCCTTTCTTAGGGTTAAGATCTATAAGACTTTGTTTGAAGCATCCTAATATTTTTATAGATCAGTTGAGAAGTATTTTAAAAGTTTCGGCTTTCGGAAAAGTTAAACTTATGTATTCTATGATATCCGGGCTTAGCGAACTTCGAGAAGCTAATAATATTCTTGGAAAAGTTAAACAGGATTTAAGAACAGCGCATATAGCCTTTGATGAAAATCTGGAAGTAGGTACTATGATAGAAGTGCTATCTGTCGCAATGATAATAGATGCTATAGCAAAAGAAGTTGATTTTGTTTCAATAGGAACCAATGATTTGATACAATATGCTCTCGCTATTGACAGAGTAAATGAAAATGTAGCAAGCCTGTACGATCCTCTGCATCCTGCAATTTTAAGATATATTAAAATGATTATAGATGAAAGTCATAAAGCCGGAATAAAAGTCAGTATGTGCGGGGAAATGGCTGGAAACCCGTCTTATACGCTTATCCTTTTGGGGCTTGGACTTGATGAATTCAGCGTCTCGTTCAAACAGATGTCAGAGATTAAAAAAGTTATAAGAGGCGTTTCTTTTACAAATGCCAAAAATATTGCAGAAGAAGTTGTAAAATGTGTCGACAGAGATGAAATTTCAAAAATTATGGGCACTATTCAAATACAATAAAAGTTGAAAATTCTTTTGTTGTCATTGCCGACTTGATTTATATTTTGAATTTGGTGTTTTTTGTTGTGGTAAAAAGTAAAATAATGTTATGGGAAAATAACAGTGTCTAATATAAGAAATTTTTGTATCATAGCTCACATAGATCATGGGAAGAGTACTCTTGCCGACAGACTGCTCGAATATACCGGTACAATTTCACGCAGAGAAATGAAAGAACAAATTCTAGACGATATGGAGCTTGAAAGAGAAAGAGGGATTACTATAAAAGCCAAAGCTGTAAGAATGAATTATACTGATGATAGCGGCGAAAAATATGTGCTTAATTTAATTGACACGCCTGGTCATGTAGATTTTACTTATGAGGTTTCAAGAGCTCTTGCCGCATGCGAGGGCGCAGTTCTTGTTATTGACGCTGCTCAGGGTGTGGAAGCTCAGACGCTGGCAAATACTATACTTGCAAAAAACGCAAAACTTAAAATTATTCCCGTGATAAATAAAATAGATCTGCCCACTGCCGATGTAGATGGCGCTTGTGAACAAATGAAAGAGGGACTTGAAGTTGATGTTGAACCCATACTTGCAAGCGCGAAAGAAGGAATAGGAATAAAAGAAATAATTAATTCTATACTAGTAAATATTCCGCCTGCAAAAGTAGTCGAAGAAAATCCATTGTCTGCTTTAATTTTTGATTCATTTTATGATTCTTACCGCGGTGTCATAGTGATTGTAAGAGTTTTTGACGGAAAAATTAAAAAAAGTATGAAAGTGAAATTTATGGCATCTGGCGCAGAGCATGAAGTTATTGAAGTTGGATATATGAAAATAAAAATGATTGAATCAGACGAAATTTCATCGGGAGAAGTCGGATATGTGGTTGCTGGGATAAAAGATATACATGATATAAAAATCGGGGATACAATAACCGGATGTATAAATCCGACCAAATGTCCCCATGAAGGGTACAAAGAAATAAATCCTTTTGTTTTTGTAGGTTTGTATCCTAATAGTACGTCAGAGCACGATGATTTAAAAATAGCTTTGGAAAAGTTAAGACTTTCCGATTCTTCTTTTGTCTATTTTCCTGAAACTTCCGTAGCTTTAGGTTTTGGATTTAGGTGTGGTTTTTTGGGGTCGCTGCATTTAGAGATAGTCAAAGAGAGATTAGAAAGAGAGTTTGGTTTAAATCTTTTAGTTACAGCTCCAAATGTTGTATATAAGATAAAATCTAAAGGCAGACTTATTACAATAGACAATCCCGCAAGATTTCCAAACAATGCTGATATCGAAGAAATTCGGGAGCCTTATGTTGAAGCAACCATAATATGCCCTGCGGATTATTTGGGTGCTATGCTTGAATTGTGCCAAAAGCGAAGAGGAAAGCAGATATCTATGAAATATATGGATACCAAAATTGTGGTATTGAAATATCATATTCCTCTTGCGGAAATTATTGTAGGTTTTTATGATGCTTTAAAATCGGTTTCAAAAGGCTATGCTTCTTTTGATTATGCACATATTGATCCTCTTGTTTCTGATTTGGTGAAACTTGAAATTATGATAAATTCGGAAGTTGTAGACGCTTTTACTGTTATAACTCATAAAAGCAAGGCTCAGTCTGCAGCCCATTATCTTTCTGAAAAATTAAGAGGCATTATCCCAAGACATATGTTTGAAATACCTATACAAGTAAAAGTGAATAATAAAATAATAGCCAGAGAAACTATATCTGCAATGCGCAAGGATGTTCTTGCAAAATGTTACGGCGGCGACATAACAAGAAAACGTAAGCTTCTGGAAAAGCAAAAAGAGGGCAAACGTAAAATGAGACAATTCGGCAGAGTGGAAATTCCACCGGAAGCCTTTGTGGCAATACTTAAAATAGATGAAAAAGATTTTATATAAATGCGGGGCCTATTATGGAATTTAAGCTTTTTATTGCAGGTTGTATTCTTTTTATAGCAGCTATGATAATGCTTGCTGTAAAAAAGTATTTTAAAAGTCTTTTATCTCAAAAGCTTTTTAAAAATGCTTATTCTTGGATTGATACTGGGTGGACTTCTCTTATTATAGCGTCTTTTATTATGTTTTTCTTTATACAGGCTTTTAAAATTCCATCTGGCAGTATGAGAAATACTCTTTTAGAAGGCGATCATCTTTTTGTAAATAAATTTATTTATGGTTTTCATATTCCGTTTACAAGCCACGGTAAAAGGTACTTAGCTTTAAAAAACGTAAATCGAGGCGATATAGTTGTTTTTCAATGTCCTCCTGAAGCTTTGACAATTTCTGAAAGAAAAGCTGGTATCAAGAAAGACTTTATCAAAAGATGTGTAGCTTTTGCAGGCGATGTGGTTGAGATAAAAGATAAGAAACTTTTTGTCAACGGAATCGGCGTTGACGACAAGTATGTAGTTTTTAATGATGTTAAGATTTTTAAAACTTTTAATTTATTTAAAAACCTGCAGGAATATCAAAAATCCTGGGAGACTGGCAAATTTGCTTTAATTCCGGCAATTTTTGTAAGAGATAGTTTTGGACCTATTACTGTTCCGGAAGGGCAGTATATGATGTTGGGCGACAATAGGGATTTTTCTTTTGATTCACGTTTTTGGGGACCTTTGCCTGATAAATATATAAAAGGCAAAGCGTTATTTATATACTGGCCGATTAATCGTTGGAGGATAATATGACTTGGAATGTTTGGATTATAATTGCAGTTACGCTTGTAATTTTTGAAATATTGACTCCTTCTACTTTTTTCTTTATTTGTTTTTCTATAGGTTCTTTATCTGCGGCTATAGCTGCTTATTTTGATGTTTTATACAACGTTGAGTTGGCTGTTTTTGTAATAGCTTCGGCAATGTCCCTATATCTTATAAGACCTGTATTTAAAAAAATTATTGCTAAATCTAAAACTGTGTATTCAAATATTGACGCTCTTATTGGCGCTGAAGCGGTGGTTATTGAAAAGATAACACCTTTGAAAACAGGGTTTGTAAAAGTTTTAAGCGAAATATGGAGAGCTGAATCTGATGTTGGACTTGAAGCCGGCGAAATAGTTAAAATAAAAGATATAAGCGGGACAACGCTTATAGTTAAAAAGGGGGGCACAATATAATGTTTATTGACAGTGGCATATCAATGCTTGTTTTAGTTATTATGACTTTTGTATTTATTTTTATAGCAAGTTCTATAAAAATAATAAGGCAGTATGAGAAAGGGCTTGTTGAAACTTTAGGTAAATATACAGGTACAAAAGATTCTGGAGCGAATATAATTATTCCGATATTTCAAAGAATACTAAGGGTTGATATGAGAGAACGTGTTATTGACGTTCCTCCGCAAAGCGTTATTACAAAAGATAACGTTTCTGTGGTTGTGGATGCCATTATTTATTTTCAGGTTACTGATCCTGTTAAGGTTGTTTATAATATAGAAAATTTTGCGCTTGCCGCTTTAAAACTTGCTCAGACAAATTTAAGAAATGTAATTGGAGATATGGAATTGGACAGCACTCTTACTTCCAGGGAAAAAATTAACACTCAGTTGAGAGTTGTAATGGACGAGGCTACTGACAAATGGGGAGTAAAAGTTACAAGAGTTGAAATACAAAAAATTGATCCTCCAAGAGACATCACGGACGCAATGTCAAAACAAATGAAAGCCGAAAGAGAAAAAAGAGCCAATATTTTGGAAGCTGAAGGGTTAAGACAGGCGGCAATTCTTAGAGCAGAAGGCGCAAAACAGGCTGTAATTCTTGATGCTGAAGCCGTAAATGAAAAACAGGTTTTAGAAGCTACGGGAGAGGCTGAAGCAATAAGAAAAGTTGCAGAAGCTGAAAAATATAAAATTGAAATAGTCTATAATGCTATTCATGAAGGAATGCCGACAAATGATCTTATTGCTATTAAATATCTTGAAGCGCTTGTCAACGTGGCTAATGGTCGGGCAACAAAGATTTTTCTTCCGCTGGAAACTGCCGGTGTTACAGCTTCAATAGGAGGAATAGCCGAATTATTTAAAGATAAGAAAGACAACAATAAAGATAATTCAGCGCTGATAAAAACTGAGAAATAACTGTGTTGTAAATTTGATGTGAGGGCAGGAGCTATTGTTTTTTTGTATACTGCTTGGCTTCACAAAGTGTTTGCGGGTATATTTATTGTTTTTTGACAAAAATATTCGTAAATGTATATGTCTTATAAAATTATAATATTAAAATTTTATCAAATAAAATGTCAGGTTTGTACATACATATTCCATTTTGTAAACAGAAATGTTTTTATTGTAATTTCTTTTCTGTAAAATATGATATTGTTTTAGCCGATCAATATATCAATGCTTTAATAAAGCATGCAGAACAGTTTAATAATGAAAAAATACATTCAATATATATAGGCGGGGGAACGCCTTCCGTATTATCTTTAAAACAAATACAAGCGCTCTTAGAGCCGCTGAGCGATATTTTTGACTTATCAGAGATATATGAGTTTACGTTTGAATTAAATCCCGAATCATCTTCAAAAGAAAAATTAAGTCTTCTTAAAAAACTCGGCGTTAACAGATTAAGCATAGGTCTTCAGTCGGTTGAAGATAAATCTCTTAAACTTTTGGGCAGGGCGCATAATTTTAAGATTTTTTGTGATGTTTACGATACGGCAAGAAAAGAAGATTTTAACAATATTAATATTGATTTAATATACGGTTTGCCAAATCAGACGGTTAAAGACTGGGAAGAAGTTTTAGAAAAAGTTTCAATTTTTAACAGCGAACATTTATCTCTTTATCCGTTATCTGTAGAAGAGAATACGTTTTTTTGCAAAAACGGCATTGCTGCAAACGATGATATTCAAAGAGATATGTATGATAAAGCTGTGAAAATGTTGGCAGACAAAGGATATTATCATTATGAAGTTTCAAACTGGGCTAAAAAACATAAAGAATCTTTTCACAATACAAATTATTGGCGGAATCTTGAATATATAGGTCTTGGCGCAGGAGCAGCAGGATACTTTGAAAGAATAAGATATAAAAACATTGCAAACATAGAAAAATATATTAACTTATTTTTGCCATTTTGGGAAACAAAAAAGCAGTATTCTAAACAATACGGCGGATTGTCTTTTTCGGAAACGGAAAAAGAATATATAGACGACCGTCTTTATGAAACAGAAACTATTATACTTGGATTGAGACTTTTAAACGAAGGATTGGATATTAATTGCTTTAATAATCCTAAACATAATATTGTACTTTTAAATTGTTTAAAAAATAAAACTTTAAAAAAACAAAACAATAGAATAATGTTTTCTAAAGAATATATTTTTGTCTCCAATCAGATTATTTCACAGTTTTTGGATAACTAAATAAACCACATAATTTGTTTAATGTCTTGCCTTATATGCAAACTACCCAAGCTGAGAATAAATTGTAAAGCCGGTCAAATAATTATATAATCAAAAAAAAATAAACTATACATACGGGACAGTTAAAAATGTTAAAAAATATTTTAAGCGCTATTTTTGGTTCTCAAAAAGAAAGAGATATAAAAGCTATAAAACCTATAGTTGAAAAAATAAATTCTTTTGAACTTTCTATAAAAAAACTTACGGATGATGAATTAAAAACTAAAACAATTGAATTCAGAGAGCGTCTTTCAAATGAAGAAATTCTTGACGATATTTTACCTGAAGCATTTGCATGTGTCAGAGAAGCTTCTATAAGAACAATAGGATTAAGACATTTTGATGTGCAGCTTATAGGAGGATATATTCTGCATAAAGGTAAAATTGCCGAGATGAAAACCGGAGAAGGTAAAACTTTAGTTGCTACTCTTGCCGCCTATCTCAACGCTTTATCTCAAGAGGGTGTCCACATAGTAACGGTTAACGATTATCTTGCAAAAAGAGATAAAGAGTGGATGGGCGTAATTTATGAAAAACTTGGACTTACAGTGGGTAATGTAGGACATGAAACAAACAATGAAGAAAGAAGAGCGGCTTATAACTGCGACGTAACTTATGTTACAAATAACGAACTCGGATTCGATTATTTAAGGGATAATATGGTTGTTATAAAAGAACAAAGAGTATTGCGTCCTTTAAATTATGCAATAATAGACGAAGTAGATTCAATTCTAATTGATGAAGCAAGAACCCCTCTTATTATTTCCGGAGCAGGCGAGCAGTCAACTGATAAATATTATGTTTCAAATAAAATAATTCCTATGCTTAAAGGTAGAAAAATTACAGAAAACGAAGAGATAAAAGCAAAATATGATGGTGTTGATTTAGCAAAAGGGTACGATTATGTTATTGATGAAAAAAATCATTCCGTGGTTTTAACGGAACAGGGTGTGCAGAAAGCTGAAAAAATATTGGGAGTCAAAAATATTTATGATGATTTGCAATCAGAGTGGGTGCATCATATAACTCAAGCTGTAAAAGCCCATAATTTATACCGCAGAGATGTTGAATATGTTGTAAAAGACGGCGAAGTTATAATTGTTGACGAATTTACTGGAAGACTTATGCCGGGTAGAAGATGGTCTGACGGTCTTCATCAGGCGGTTGAAGCAAAAGAAAATCTAAAAATTGCAGAAGAAAACCAAACGTTAGCTACTATAACGTTTCAAAATTTTTTTAGAATATATAAAAAAATTGCAGGTATGACGGGAACAGCTTCAACTGAATCAGAGGAGTTTTGGGAAATTTATAAACTCGGCGTTGTTGAAGTTCCGACAAATAGTTCTATGATAAGAAAAGATTATGCTGATGTTATATACAGGACTGAAAAAGAAAAAGATAATGCAATAATTGATGAAATTGAATCCTCTTGGAAAAAAGGACAACCCGTGCTTGTAGGCACGAGATCAATAGAAAAATCTGAAAAAATTGCAGGAATGCTTAGAAAAAAAGGTATTCTGCATCAGGTTTTAAATGCTAAGTACCATGAACTTGAAGCTAAGATTATCGCGGGGGCCGGTGCAAAAAGCGCTGTTACGATAGCTACAAATATGGCTGGAAGAGGAACTGATATTGTTCTTGGAGCAGGCGATGCTGTTCAAAATGGAGATGTTAAAAGACACGGCGGGCTGCATATAATAGGTACTGAAAGACATGAATCTAGAAGAATAGACAATCAGTTAAGAGGGCGCTCAGGCAGACAGGGAGACCCGGGCTCATCGAGATTTTTTCTTTCTATGGAAGATGAACTTATGCGTCTTTTTGGTTCTGACAGAATGTCTATTATGATGCAGAAACTCGGTTTAAAGGAAGGGGAAGATATACAGCATCCGTGGATATCAAAAGCTGTAGAGAGTGCGCAGAAAAAAGTTGAAGGAATGAACTTCGATACGAGAAAACAGCTTATAGATTTTGACAATGTTATGAACAAACAGAGAGAAGCTGTTTATAGATTGAGAAACGAAATTATTGAGGGTGAAGATATAACAGCCACAATTAAAGATATGATAAATGAATCTATAGAAGAAAAAACTTTAGTCTGGGCTGCTGCTAAATATGCGCAAGAGTGGGATCGGACAAGCATAGGAGCATGGCTGTTTAGAACTTTTGGGATTGAATATAAAGTTGAAAATAAGGATGATATAAATTATCTTACCAGGGAATCTGTTCAGTTAAATATTGCTGAAAAAGTATTTGACGCATATGAAAAAAGAAAGATCCAGCTTACGCCGGAATTAATGTCTCATATACAAAGAATGGTGCTTTTACAGATGATAGATTCTTCTTGGAAAGATCATTTATATGAGCTTGACCAGTTAAGACGCGGTATCGGGTTTAGAGCTTATGCTCAAAAAGATCCAAAAATTGAATATCAAAAAGAGTCTTTTATTTTATTTGAATCTATGATGAAACGAATAAGAGAAAATACAATAGAGTATATATTTAAAGTTCAAGTTGACGTAAAACCGCATAATCAGGAACCGGTGAAAATAACTTCTGATTTTAAAACAAGCGAAAATAAAAATAAACAAATCGACTCTAAAAATTTAAATAAAATAGGAAGAAATGATCTTTGTCCGTGTGGAAGCGGAAAAAAATATAAAAAATGCTGCGGCGTTTAAAAGATGTTGTGAAAATCCAAAAAAGTATATTAGCAGATTTAATTTTCCGCCATAATTTATTTTTAAGCGCGTTAGTCCGTAAGAGAATATAAAATGCAACATTCATTTTATAAATAACAAAGTTAAGATTTTTATGTTGTATAAACAAAAAATTCAAAATATTGCACTTTGCATAATAACAGGTTTATTAACAATATGCGTATTCCCAAAATAAATCTGTTTTCTTTAGTTTGGGTGTCGCTTATCCCCTCTCATTTTTGTAATAATTAAACCCGGATTAAAAACTTCTTTCTTTTACGGATTTCTTGCGGGGGGGGGGTTGTTTTTAACGCAGCAAGACTGTACTGGATTGTGTATACGCTTAAGTTTAAACCGATTCGTAATAATCAGCAGTCAATTACTGCTGCTGTGATTTTATGGGCGTATCTTGCATTATATTGGGGTCTTTGGAGTTTATGTTTAAATTTTTTACAAAGAACTCTTGACAATATACTTCAAAGTACTCTGTATTCAAATATTTTTATAATTCTTTTAGGCCCATGTCTATGGTTTTACTTGAGTATATAAGGACATATTTTCTTACCGGTTTCCCATGGATGCTTATAGGATATTCACAGTTTGAGTTTACTGAAAATTATACAAATATCTGAATTTACTGGCGTATATGGTGTTTCTTTCATTATAATATTTTGCAATTTATGTTTTTTTTGGATTTCAACTATAAAAGGAAATAAATATTTATATACGGCTTTAATTCTCATTATTTCATTTTCAATGTTTGGATTATTAACAAGCGGAAAATTTAGATTTTTACGGCGATCAAGAGTTTACTGCGGCAATTGTGCAGCCTAATATTGATCAATACAAAAAATGGGATCAATTTTATAGAGGCGAAATTTTGTTTAATCTTGAAAAACATACTTTTGAAATTTCTAAAATAAAAGCAGATTTAGTTTTATGGCCGGAAACTGTCTTACAGGTTATATACCGGGAGATACCCAGCTTTACAGCAAAGCAAAACGCATAATAAATACAGCGGGCGGGTTTAATATTATAGGTTCTTTATATAATGATGAGAATAATAAATTGTTTAATGTTGTTTTAGCTTTTGAAAGCAACGGCGGTTATACGGGAGCGCATAAGAAAAAATCATCTTATTCCTTTTGGAGAATATATTCCCTATAGAGCTTTATTTTCAAAATTTTTGATATTTTAAACCAAATGGGTGATTTTGAAAAAGGACAGGATACAGATATTTTTAACAATGGTAAAATATATGCAGGTTCAACAATATGCTCAGAAAATTTTTTTCCCTGATATTTCAAGAAAATTTGTTCTTTCAGGAGCAAAAGTTCTTACGAATCATACAAATGACGCATGGTTTTTTGATACGGCCGCTCCATACCAGCATTTTATGATGAATATATTCAGGGCTGTTGAAAATCGTAAAACTGTAATAATTTCTGCAAATTCCGGGATTTCTGGAATTATTGACGCTTCCGGTTTAATTGTTGAAAGAACACCGTCATCTAAAAATGCTTTGGTTAGAGGTAAATTTCTGCAGAATGATTTTAAGACTTTTTATGTAAAATATGGGGATTTATTTGTAAAACTATGCTCGGTAGCGCTTATAATTTTAATATTATTAATGCTGTATATCAGGTTCCGCGGAAAGTAAATATATCCTATAATCAAGTTATAATAAAAATTTAAGAGCGTTGAAAACGTATCTATGAGAAGTAAATTTATTATACTAATATAAAAAAGAGAGGGTTAAAATGCTTGAGCAACAAAAAAACAGGATAGACACTTTAAGGAGGTCTCTTTAATATTGATTCAAAAGCGGATCAAATCAAAGAGCTTGAATCTAAAATATTAAATCCGGATTTCTGGAATGATAAAAATAAAGCTAAGAAAATTATGGTAGAACTTGACAATTTAAATAATACATATAAGTTATGGCACAATATGAGCGTACGCGTTAAAGATTTAATAGATTTAAAAGAACTTGCCGCAATAGAAAAAGATGAGAATCTTTTAAAAGACGTTGAAGACGGCAGCAGAGAGCTTGAAAAAGAATTGTC
>JAITOB010000034.1 GCA_031290155.1 Endomicrobium sp.
CAACAAAACGTATCGTAATTATTACTTCCTAGTCTCTATGTTAATTTAGATTTATAGACAGGGGAATACATATTTTTAAATAAAAAAATATACAGGGTCATATATTTGAAATAACAACTGTCGTAATAATTGACAGTGTAATAGTTTGCGGTGATGTTGCTGGAGGAAAGGTATCCAGCAGAACTGTCTGTAACAGTGAAGTAACAATTAATGTCGGTAAATTTGAAAAAGATATTGTCGAGGGATTTGCTGAAAAACAATAAGGTAATAATTAACAGCGGCAATATAAGTCAGTTTGTTTGCGCTGGAAACGCATATGGTAAAGGTATTGCTAAATAAGTTGTTGACGGGAGTGCTGAAGTTAAATTACGCTGTTCGAAAAGTTATGTTGAAAAATAATAAAAGTAGCATTTAGACGGTACAATTGACAATTCTATAGTCAAATTATAAAATAATATCATGGATAATATTGAGATTTTAACTGTGAAAGTAAAAAAAACAGTAGAAAAATTGAAAATACTTATTGAAGAGAATCATAAATTTAGACTGGAATTAGAATATTTAAGAAAAGAACACGAACGCATCAGAAAACAAGTAAGCGAATATGTAATATTAAAGAAAAATGCTGAAGAAGCTGCTGTTAAAATAGAAAGAATTATAAAGAAAATTGATACAGCAAAGGCTTTATGATTATGGCAACTACAAGAGAAAAAATTATGGGAAGGGATATAGACCTTAACATAGATATAGATGAGTTAAGTTTTAATAGAATTGTAAATTTTGTAAATGAGAAATGGCAGGAAGTAAAAAGCGAAAATATCAGCGTTCCCGATACTCAGAAAATAGCAGCTTTGACGGCTGTAAAAATTGCAGCAGAACTGCTTAAATTAAAAGATTTACAGGAAAATATTTCAAATAATTATGAAAATAAAATTAAAGAGCTTATAATACATTTAGATGAAAATAATTATCAAAATTGAAATATTTTTTTACATTTATATCTGCAGTGTTGGCGATGTTTTAGCCGATTTATTTCTACAAGACTCTTTTAGAGGACGCCAGCCAAGTGTATGCTCGTGGGCTGCGCAGCTGTTTCTCATTTAAAATGGATTTTAAATCGAATAAGACTAACGGCATTGTGGGTTTTTATTAGTACGGGACAGTTATGAAACAAACAGATTTTCTTGAAAATGCCGTAAAACAACAAGATAAACCGCTTGCTGCAAGAATGGCGCCTCGTAATTTTGAAGAATTTATGGGGCAGGATAGTATTTGTAGGGAATGGTAAACTTTTACGTCGTTCAATAGAGGCTGACAGTCTTGGATCTGTAATTTTTTTTGGCCCGCCGGGCACAGGTAAAAGCGCATTGGCAAAAATTATTGCCTCTAGAACAAAAGCGTATTTTGAGGAAGCAAATGCAGTTATAATAGGAATCGCCGATATAAGAAAAATAATAGAAGCCGCTAAAGTAAGAATTGGGATGTCGAGGAAGAAAACTATCCTTATGCTTGATGAAATTCATCATTTCAACCGTTCGCAGCAGGATGCATTACTCCCGGATGTTGAAAGGGGTTTAATAATCTGATAGGTATAACGACTGAAAATCCGTTTTTTTATATTAATGCGGCAATTATTTCAAGAAGTATAGTTTTTGAGTTTAAATCTTTATCCAAGAAAGCTCTTTTGTGTATTTTAGAGTCGGCTTTAAAGGATAAGGAAAATGGTCTCGGAAACTACAAAGTTTCAATGTCGGAGGAATCAAAAGAACATTTACTTATAAATGCAGATGGAGATGCCAGGAGACTTCTTAATGCCCTTGAGATTGGAGCCCTTTCTACAAAAATTAATGACGAAGGCGTAAGAAATTTTGATATTGCCGTAGCACAAGAATCAATGCAGAAAAGGGCGATTTTATATGATCGTTCCCGGGACGCTCATTATGATTATATTTCTGCGTTTATTAAATTGATGCGCGGAACTGATCCGGATGCTGCAGTTTACTGGATGGCAAAAATGCTTGCAGCTGGGGAGGGTCCTCGTTTTATTGCAAGAAGAATAATAATCTGCGCTTCTGAAGATGTGGGTATGGCGGATCCTAAAGCTTTAATACTTGCTGTCTCTTCTCTTAAATGTAGTAGAATTTATGGGTATGCCTGAAGCTAGAATCATTTTAGCCCAGGCAGCCGTTTATGTGGCATGCGCTCCAAAATCAAACTCACCTTATATGGCTGTAGAACAGCATTGTCAGAAATTAAAAATGGAAAAGTGGGGAATGTTCCGAATCACTTAAAAGATTCAAATTTAGATGGTAAAGAGTTGGAACATGGATAAGGATATAAATATCCGCACGATTTTGATGGACATTATGTACAACAGGCTTACTGGACGGACCCTTTAGAATTTTATACTCCTACAAACGAAGGTTATGAGGGAAAAATTTGTGAGCGATTACTTAAAATCAGAAAAAAGAAAAGTAAGGTATGAGTTTTTAGCTTTAAGAAATAAAATAAAAATGGATTTAGCGTTAAATTATAGCGCTGTTATTTTTGCCAAAATTCAAAAACTTTCTGCTTATAATAAAGCTAAAACCGTTATGTTTTATTTATCTTACGGTTCTGAAGTTATTACTGATGGTATGGTAAATTCAGCTGTTAATAAAAGGAAAACTGTTGTTGTACCGGCGTTAAAAACCTTTGAAGATGAGAAAATGTATGCTGTAAAAATTTCAAGGCTTGAAGATGCTTCACAGTTTGTTTACGGTATAAGGCAGCCTGAAATAATTCCAGACAATATTATAGAACGGGATAATATCGATCTAATTTTTGTGCCAGGCCTTGCTTTTGATGTTTCGGGATATAGAATGGGATATGGTAAAGGCTGCTATGACAGATGGCTTAAAAATTTACCTTCTGAAAAAATTATAGGACTTGCTTATGATTTTCAAATAACAGGCAAACTTCCAAGCGAAAAATATGATATCCCTGTCGGCATTATTATTACCGAGAAAAGGATCATACGTAATTAAGGAGCGAAAAAATGGATAACTTAACAGCGGTTATTATAATCGCTTTTGCAGCTTTTGTTGCAGGATATATTTTGCGTCTTGTTTATGCAAAATTGAACGCTAAATCGGTAGAACAAATTTCAGAAAGAATTATAAAAGAAGCAAAGCTTATAGCTGAAACAAAATCAAAAGAAGCTCTTTTAGAATCAAAAATTATCGTTGACAAAGAAAGAAAAGAATTTGAGCAGGAAATAAAAGAAAAGAGACAGTTTATAAAAAATGCAGAAAATAGAATTACTCAGCGCGAAGAAAACTTAGATCGTAAAATAGATGTAGCTGACAGGAGAGAAAAAGATTTATCCGATAAAGAAAAAAATCTT
>JAITOB010000022.1 GCA_031290155.1 Endomicrobium sp.
AAAATTAATATTGTATTTAGTCTTTTTAGAAATTATAAAACAGAAGTTTCCCAGTATTTATGTATTGATTTTTTTTTAAAGTTCATCAATATAGTCACTGCTTTTTTTCTGATGATTTTTATTGATACAATTAATATTAGTAATAATTTTATTTTGATTTTTGTAATTTTATATATCTCTGTGTTAATTTTTAGTTCAATTTCCGTTTTATTTAAAACGCTTACTCTGTATTTATTAGAAAATAAAGTTTTGTTTGATTTTAGGAAGATAATTTTAATAAAATTCTTAAATTCTCAATACAACTATAACAGCAATTTTAATAAGGGTTCATATTTATCTCAGAGAATTATAAATGATACGCAACTTATAAATAGTTTGTTCATAGAGCCAATAGCAAAAAGCATAAGTTCAATATTTTTTTTAATTTGTTTGCTGCCGATTTTTCTACAATTTAATTTTTCGATTGTTTTATTACTTGTTTTGAGTTCTGTTTTCCCGTCTTTATTTATTTCTTTTTTTAATAGGAAAAATCAATATTTTACATCTAAATATCAAGAAATGTTTGCCTTATATTCTTCAAAATTATCGGACTTGATAGATTCGGTTAAAGAAATAAAATTATTTGATATATATCAAAAAGAAATAGAAAAAATTGATTCCAATACTGAAAGTTTGATTTTAGTAAATATAAAAAATTCTTTTTGGGGATTTACATCTGGTCAATTTAGTGTAGCTTTACAACATGTTATTATTGGAATTTTGCTTGGTTTGTTAGGATATCAAATTCAACAAAAAGCAATTACCTTGGGGCAAGCAATCTTTATTTATGGTATATCAAATAGTCTTTTCTATGTTATTAATGATTTTTGGAGTCTTTACTTTTCTACTAAAAATTCTGACGTACCTTGGAAAAGGATTAAAAGAATATTACTTAGAGAATCTGAAAATAAAAATTTCAAAGATAGTGATATCGATAGTTCAATTGAAAAAGTCAACAGTATAATTTTTCAAAATGTTTCAGTAGAAAAAAATAATAAAATTATATTAAAAAATTTGAATTTAGAAATTAATTCAAATGACAAAATTGCTTTAATTGGCAATACCGGGGCAGGCAAGACGACAATTTTAAATTTAATAGTACTTTTTGATAGAAGTGTATCAGCAGGCAAAATTCTAATAAATGATAAAGATTTATATAATCTAAATGTTAAAAATCTTAGATCTAAAATATCTTATTTCACGCAAGATTCATTTTTGTTTAACACAACTGTTAAAGAAAACATTTTATTAAATTTAGATCATAATAGTTCAATAGTTAATCAGAAATATTTGGAAATTTTAAAAATCTGCAAACTTGAAGATTTAGACGATGAAAAAATTGTAGGAAATAAAGGTATGTTTGTTTCGGGAGGGGAAAAACAAAGGATAGCTTTAGCAAGGTGTTTAATGAAAGAATTTGAAATTTTATTGTTAGACGAGTTTGGAAGTTCTGTTCATGAAAATATGGGAACAGAAATTTATAAAAGTTTGATTAATTTTTATAAAAATAAAATTATTGTTGCCGTTTCGCACAGAGCAAAAATTGCTGATTTATTTGAGAAAAAAATTCAATTATAGCATTGTCATCGAGGAATATAAATGATTCAAAAACAAATAGTTTTTCTAAATTACTTAATTATAACGGCATCTATAGTTTTTGTAATTATTTTTTTTATTCCAGTGTTTACAATTGATATTCCATTAGATTATAAAATCAACGATAATAACTTAATAATAAATGCTGAAAATTTAAATGTGGAAAAAGATTTGTTCGTAAAATTTGAAAAAAACATGATAATTGTAAATCATCATATAGGTAATTTAAAAATTAATAAACTTAGTATTCAAAGCAATCAAATTACTTTAGATATGCGACGGTTAAATATGAAAAACGATTTAAAAATATTTTATAGATTTAAAAAAAATGTTATAAGTTATATTTTAAAAAATAAAAAAATATGAGTTTAATTTAGATTTTTTTGTATTGAAAATTCTGGGCATAAGCAAAAATATGTGTGTAATAAAATAAAAGGTATTATATTATGTCAGAAATACATCCGTTTGCACATTTTGTGCCGCAAGGAGCAACAATTCTTGTTGTAGGAACTTTTCCACCTGTAGTGCAATCTCGTGATTTTAAATTTTATTATCCAAACAATACAGGGAATAGGTTTTGGGCAATTATTGAATATGTTTTTAATTATAAATTTCAAAATTGGAAAGGTGATGCAGCTGTAGAAGAACGGAAATCTTTGCTTAAGAAAAAGCATATAGCTATAACTGATATGATTGAGAAATGTATGAGAACTGAAAATAACTCTTCCGATAAAAATTTAGCTGAAATAGAATTTCGTAATATTTATAAATTATTAAAAGACTACTATACAATACAAAAAATTATACTTACAAGCAGAACGTATGGCGATAGCGAGCAAATACATAAAAAACACTTAAGCAAATCGAGAAATAATAGTGCATTGGAGTTATTGAACGAACACTTAAGGGAACATGGAATTATTATTCGAAACTTGCATAAAGGAGAAAATGGACTAATAAAAGGTGAATTTAAATTAGCTACTAATAGAATAATAAAAATATTTGTTCCATATACCCCAGTTACAAAATGGTATAATATTCAAAGGAATAGAATAAACGATATGTATAGAGAAAGTTTTGGGATATAAAATAGATTGTTTAAAGTTCCTTGTAGTTATAATAAAAATACAAAAGAAAACAGATGAGGATAAAGAAGCGTTGAATAAATTGATGGATAATTGCTAAAAGAGGATTAGAGTTTGAACAGATTCTAAAACATAGATAACAGTATTTTATAATTTTAAATTATTTTTATTGTTTTTACACATTTCCAATTGTCAAAATCGGGTAGGTGGGGGCGGTATTATAAAAAATATTTGTTGGTTTCTAATGTTTTTTTTGTGCGAAGTGTTTTTATTTGGTTGTGGAGAGAATAATAATATTTTTTCATGGTTTCATGTTCCGGGTACTGGTTCTTATGATTCATTGATGTCTGATGGGGTTTCCGCAATGGGAAATAAAAATTATTCCAAAGCTGCTCAATATTATAAAGAAGCAATAAATACAAAACATGGTGATAAAGATGCTGTGATGGGCTATGCTTCAGCATCTATAGCGGAAGCATTAGGTTCAAACATTACAGAAATTATAAGTGAAATTGTAGAAAAAAATAATACTGATAATTTACTTAACAAGATATCTCAAAGTACAATAGATAAATTAGAGAACGCTTTGAACGAGTTAATAAATGATAAAAGAATGTTTCCTGCGTTGTTTGGACCAACCCCTCCAACTGATACAAATACAAATCTTAATGCTGCGCTTGTTTATGCTCTTTTTGGAGTCGTAACAGTAGTAAATGCTGTAGGTTTTGATACTATTATAGGTGATTTTTCATTAAGCAGCACTTTTCCTGATTACAGTTTAGCAGATCAAAAAATAAGAGATGCTGTTAATACATTAGCTGAACAATTAAATGAATCAGACTTATATATTCAAAGGATTATGATATCAGATGGCGGAGAAATTGCGACTAGTTTACACAATGAATTCAATAAGCTTAAAAAAGATTTACAAAGTAAAGGATATCCTCTAATATGAATAATAAAATAGCAATTTTAACAGCTTTAATGTTAGTTTCTAGTTTAGTAGTTTTTGCAAGCGCCAAAGAAAACAGGGCTATGATAAATGGGTTACGTCCTATGAGTATGGGTGGAGCTTTTAGCGCGATTGCTGATGATGAAAATGCATTCTTTTATAATCCTGCCGGTGTAACTTATCAACATAATTGTTTAATTCAAGTTTTTTCTGTAGATATAGCTGTAAATACAAAAACATTTGATTTTTATAATTTCTATATAGATAATAAAAAGGGTTTATCAGATTTTGAAAGCTTACAGTATGATGAAAAAAGTAAATTGATTGATAAAATATTAAACCAAGCATTAAGTTATACACCGAATATTTTTGTTTCTTCTCCTAATATTTTATTTATTGCTAGTCCAATAGCTATCAATCAAAATTCATTAAACTTTGGTTTTGGTGTTTTTTCATATTCTGATTTAAATTGTAATTTTAATCGAAGTATATTTATTCCATCTATTTCATATAAGGCTCAAGTTACAGGTATTGGTATTCTTCCTGTTGCTTTTAAGATTAGTTCTCTTCAAGCATTACAACTTCCTGGTACATTATCTTTAGGTGCAAATTTTAAATATATGTATAGAGTAAAGACTTCTACAGATAATATGTCTATTGATGAATTTAAAAATTACGATTTTAAGGCGAATGCTTTTTACGGAACTTCTTTTGGAATAGATTTTGGAGCGATATATCATTTAAATTCGCGCTGGAAGTTTGGTTTAAATGTGTCTGATATTTACAATTCTAAAATAGATTATAAGAAATTGAATTTAGGTTCAAATAAAGCATCAACATCTACAACTAACAATGGTTATAGTTCTAAAATTAATCCAGAACTTAATTTAGGTGCGGCATATTATCCTGAAAAGTTTTATTATTGGTTTGGAAAATATTGGACAACAAATAACAAAATTGTTTTTGCATCTGATTTGACAGATTTAATAAATTCTGATGAGCCATTTATTGAGACGCCTTTTAAAAAATTTCATATCGGTACTGAGTATAAATATGATCCGTTTGTTCTAAGAATAGGTATCAATTCTGGTTATCCTACAATAGGTGGAGGACTTAGTGCTGGTTGGATTAATTTTGAATATGCATTTTATGGCGAAGAAAGGGGAATGTACGCTGGACAAGATCCTATTTGGTTTCATAGAATACTTCTTTCTTTTCAAATAGGTAAACATAATAAGAAAAATAAAAAACAAAAAGTTGTAAAGGAAGAAAAAGTCAAGAACTAAATGCTACTTATAAATTGAATCTTATACCCATGGGAGTATTCTTTGTCAAATGTCTTCTATCTTTGATAAATCTTGTAACAGTGCTTTTGTTGAACATCCATTTGAATATCAAGCAATTCTCTAACCTATATATATCTTTTGAAAGCTTTTTGGATTATATTCTTATTAAATGATTCTCTTTCCTACACTCCAAAAATCTTTCGGCAATCATTGTTGCCAAAGTTCCTAAAAAAAGTGCCTCTTCCCCTAGAGAGAGTGTTGAGGGGATGAGCAGTTTTCTTTTTTATCGGTATTTTTTTTGTTATCTTCATTACATGAATTTAATGATATAATAGAAATTATTTAAAAGGATGTGTATACATCACCCCACTGAAAAAGATATAAGGGAATAATTAAGCAAAAGAAATAGTAGTCTTTTGGCCAACAGACTTTACGGACCTTATAACTTAGTTTTGCATTGTCTTTATTAATTCGGTCCTTGATTTCTTGCTCTATAAGTTCTAATTGTTTTTGCAAAGCTTTAATTATTTCACAAACACAATGCTTTGCGGCTTTATCATTGAAATGAGCTTGACGATTACGTTCTTTTTGTAGCATATCCTTGCTTACAGTGCAATACGTATTGTTCTTTGTTTAATAAACGTCTAATTTGTCTTTAGATACGTCAATACCGATAAATTCAGCGGATAAAGCGTTTGGCATTGTATGCATCCTTGTTTGACTATAAGCTTTTTGCTTTCAACTGTTTAGTCTGTCGTATTCATAACCAAATGCATAATGTCCTTTTATGTTAACTGCTTTTATCAAACACCCCTTTTACGCCTTTTTCTTCATTATTCTTTCAGTCCAATATCTCTTTGAGATTTTACATTTCTTGTCTTTTGGCAGACAAGGGTCATTGCCATAACTATTTGAGTTAACAATTTTCCTATCTCATCCTTGAATTTTGTGTTCTGTGTGATTATTGATTGCTATTTGTCTTGCAACTTTATTTGCTTCTGCTTGAGTGTTATGAACAGAACTTCCTTCTGTTTTTACTTGCCAACCGTTTTGGTGTTTTGCTGTCCGTACTGATGGATTTTTAGTCATAATCTGCTCCTGTGAAAATATTTTTTAACTTTTATTGTATTAAGATACAATAATAAAATACCATTGTTAACTCATATTTGTATTTTTATGAAATTTATGCTTTAATTTAACCTATGAAAACATTAAAATTAAAAGATGTTTGCTCGGACATTTTTGCTGGTGCAGCTTTATTTACTAATGACGCTCTTTCCCTTGAGTATAAAACCAACGGGTTTAGAGTTATAAGGCTTGCTGATATTCAAAACAATGAACTTTCCTTTGAAAATTGCTTATTTTTTAATAAACAAGATTACAGCAAAAATAGGTATCTTTTACAAAACAACGATATTTTAATATCTTCTCGCGGAACTATTTTTAAAGTTGCCATTTTTCAAAAACAAGACAACTACAAAACAATCCCATCAGGCTTTTTAAGTTGCATTAGATTAAACCCTGATTTAAATATCTCAGTCAACTATGTAGCTGCCTATTTAAGACATAAAGAAAGTAGTATTATATCAGCAAGTAATAGCGTCAAAAAATCAAGCGTGCAAAATCCCAAAATCCAACTAAAACTTTCTGACATTTACAACATAGAAGTTCCGATAGTTTCAAATAAAATTCAGAAAGAAATAGACAAATTATCTTCAGAAGTAATAGAGTTATTGAAAAAGAGTATTGATAAAACAAAAAAGATTGAAGAAATACTTAAGGATTACTAAACAAAAAAGGAGATGGAAATGACAATACCAAGAGCGTTTATAAGTTTTGATTATGACAACAACTTGAATGAGAAAAATTTATTCTCTGGACAATGCAAGAATTCAAGAGTTCCGTTTGATATTGAAGATTGGTCTTCAAAAGAACGCTTGTCTCAAAGCGAATGGGAAAAAGAAATAAAAGATAAAATCAATAGGTGTAATTTACTTATTGTTCTTGTCGGTAGCCAAACATATATAGCAACGGGAGTATTGAAAGAGATTTCTTTTGCAAGAAATCAAGATGTTCCGATATTTGGCATTTATGTGCGAAATGCTACAACCGTATTCACAACATTACCTGAAGGATTGCCAAGGTATAAAACAATTAATTGGGACTGGGATAAAATAGCACAGAAAATTAACGAATGTATGCAAGAAGGTAAAAATAAATGATATCAAGAAAAGCATTAGTTGTAGGTATAAATTACTATAAAAACATAGCCCATTTACAAGGGTGTGTAAAGGATGCATACGCTATTCAATCTGTGCTTAATAGGCATAGTGATGGAAGTAAAAATTTTGATATTAAACTTAAAGTGGCAAATAGCGAACAGGATATTGTTGAAAAGAAAGCATTAAAAAATGAAGTAGAGGCATTATTCAAAGACAATAGCGAAATAGCATTATTTTATTTTTCGGGACACGGCTATATTAGTTCTACAGGAGGCTATTTAATAACTTCTGATTGTAAAGATGGTGATGATGGTCTAAGTATGAATGAATTACTTGAAATCGTTAATGAATCTCATGCTAAAAACAAAATAATAGTATTAGATTGCTGTCATTCTGGTGAGTTTGGAAATTTTCAACAAACTGCTTATAATAACGCTATGTTAAGTGAAGGCACAACTATTTTAACTGCTTCTGGCAAAAACGAATATGCAATAGAAAATAACGATGCAGGTCTTTTTACGATATTATTTATTGATGCCATGAATGGGAGTGCTTCAGATTTGATAGGGAATATAACTCCTGGGAGTATTTATGCTCATATAGACCAATCTCTTGGAGCGTGGGAACAACGCCCGATTTTTAAAACCAATGTAGAAACTTTTATTACTCTAAGAAAAGTGAAACCTCCAATTTCACTATCCGATTTAAAAAAATTAGTAGAGTTATTTCCTTTAAAAGGTGAACCCTGTAAACTTGACCCAACTTATGAACCTGAAAGCAAAAATCCGAATAAAGAGAATGTTGCTAAATTCAAACTATTGCAAAAATATAATAGAATAAATTTGGTTGTTCCTGTTGATGCAGAACATATGTATTTTGCCGCAATGGAAAGTAAATCGTGTAAGTTAACAATTCTTGGCGAGCACTATTGGAATTTAATTGAAAAAGAAAGAATTTAATAATGGATATTGACCGAAGAAAGACCTAAAATAGATATTGAATAAATTTATATTTATCGGAGAATAAAAATGTCATATTTTGAAAAAATCAGAGAACTCACAAAAAAGATTTCTATTTCAATAGTGGACTTTTCTACCGATAGAGATATTGCAAGAACTCCAACACAAGCCTCGTCAAATTTTATAACAAATAAGAGCAGGGGATTGGGCTGAAAAGCTTATAATTAGTGTGATTAACACAACTTCAAAAAATTATGTGGCAGTTAAATATGGGAAATCGGATGATTTAGTTGCAAGCGAAGACGGTTTTGATAAGTTTTTTCAAGACTTTCAAAATGAACTTGACACAATAGGGAAAAGACCGGATATTTTGATTTTTAATAAAAAAGATTTCAATACAAGTTTAGGCTATGATATCAGTAAAGTAACACATAGTCAAATTGATAGTTATGTTAAAAAAGCAGTTTCTGCAATAGAAGTTCGTTCAAGCGCTTTCCTCATAGATAAATACGATTTAGCAATGCAAAATAGAATAGAAAAATTTACAAATCAAGCATTATCAATAAAAGAGGATATTCTTAAAAATTACAAAAACTTATTATCAATTCCTCAGAGAAGCAATTATCTTGAATTATTAAACGGCATAACTCCCGCGACAATAGAAGCTATAGATTTTAAAGTTCCGGGTTGGCGCTCAACCGAAGAATTGGTCAAAGTCAATGAACTTTTGCAACAGCTTAAAAAAGCAATAAAAGGAATTCAAAAAAGAGATTATTTGTCTATAACCCCAAAAGTTGAAGATATTAAAGTCGTTTATAAATGGATAGAAAAATTCAATGTGCCGCATTACTATTTTCAGGTTTTCTTTGATAAAGTTTATGGAATATCGTTTGCCGGTATTCTTGATATTATATCTGACCCAAACAAAGAAGGGATTATTTTCTCAATAGAACAGGATACAAAAAATCAAAATCTGGTATTCTTATAGCAGGTAAAGTTGAAGAACTAAGCCATAAAAGCGTTAGAAAAGAACTTGATAGGGGACGACTTTTATTTTATGTAACTTTTGAGAGCGGCTCTGCTTATCTTGATATAACGAAATTGGAAGGATTATTAAACTTGCAAGAGGAATTTTAAGATAATGTTTGATATCTCAATGGAAGATAATTACATTCAATCCATTTCATTAGAATATCGTAAAAAATACGCTCAATTTTTTCCTCCGAAACAGATTGCGAAAATAATGGCAAAATGGTTGCTTGGTAATAAGCAGATGTATTCTGTATTAGAACCAGCTTTTGGACTTGGAGTATTTTCAAAAGAGATATTAACTCACAAAAAAAATATCAAAATAAAAGGCTTTGAAATCGATGAGAATATTTTTTCCGTTTCAAAAAATCATTTTAATAATAATCAAAAAATCAATTTAATTTTGCAAGATTATATGTATAATGATTGGGCTAACAAATATGACGGAATAATCTGTAATCCGCCATATTTTAAGTTTCACGATTACGACAATAAAAATATTATAAAAGAAATAGAAGAAAAACTTAACTGCCGCTTAAATGGTTTTACAAATCTATATACTCTATTTCTGTTGAAATCAATACATCAGTTAAATAAAAATGGTAGAAGCGCCTATATAGTTCCTTCTGAGTTTTTAAATTCGGATTATGGCAAATTGGTAAAAAAACATCTTATTAAAACAAGGACTTTGAGGCATATAATAGTTGTTGACTTTGAAGAAAATGTGTTTGATGACGCAATGACAACAGCTTCTATTATTCTCTGCGCTAATGATAGCAACAATGACAAAGTTCAATTTACAAATATAAAAACTGTAAATGATTTGAAACAGATAGAAGATATAATATCAATATATCCTAAGCGAAGCGCGCAGTCTAAAACATATTTAATAGATGAACTTGATCCAAAAATAAAATGGAAGCAGTATTACCAAGAACAAAACAGTATTAAATATAAACATCTTGTTCCGTTTTCAAACTATGCAAAAGTTTCTCGCGGTATTGCCAATGGGGCAAATGAATTTTTTACTTTCAATTTAGAAAAGGCAAAAAAAATTCTCAATAAAAGAAGCGTTTTTATTGCCGTGTATATGCAGGTCTGTCAATGTTGAAAAAAGTTGTTTTGGCTATGATGATTTTGAGTATTTAAAAACAAACAATAAAAATGTTTTCTTATTGAATGCTAAAAATGTTGATGACAATAATGTGAAAAAATACTTGCTAAAAGGGCAAGAGCAGGGAATAGATAAAAAATATTTAACCGCAAGCAGAAACCCTTGGTATTCTATAGAAAATCGTCTACCTGCTCCTATATGGGTTTCTGTTTTCAATAGGAACGGTATGCGTTTTGTAAGAAATATGGCGGGAGTATCAAACCTTACTACATTCCATTGTGTATATCCCAAAAAACAAGATTTATTTAATGAGCTGAATATAGACATATTTTTTGCATATTTGCTAACCAACACAGAGCGCGTGCTATTTTTGCAGACAATAGCAGAGAATATGGAGATGGACTACAAAAATTTGAACCTAATGATATAAATAATGCGAAAATGATTGACTTGTCTTTATTGTCAGAGCAAGATAATGAAAAAATTCTCTCTTGCTATGACAAGATAAAGAATAATGATAACAATAATGAGTATGTTAAAGAAATAGATAAAATTTTAAACAAGAATTTTAGGATTTAATAATGAGCAGAAAAAATATATTTGATACACTACTAAAAAAATATAATGTTTCAGATGAATTACATAGAATATCAGCTTTATTTAATAGCAAAATTTTTGTGCGATAACCTGATGTGTTTAAAAATCACTACCCCCTGACTATAGAACAATAGAAGAGATTAGCTACAAACTTCAGAATTGTAGTTAGGAAGACAATAAGGTCAATCTTTCGCTTGCGGCTATATTCAAATTAGCCAAAGAAGTAAACAATTTGTTTGAAAGTTCGCACTGCGAGCAAAAAAGGCAGATTTTAAATTTGGTAAGTTCTAACTTTTCTATGAAAGGAAAACGGATTGATTTTACATATAAAAAACCCTTTAACAAGATTGCCAGAGGGTTTTTTGTAAGGGTAAGCTGCCCGACCTGGACTCGAACCAGGAGACTCCTGCTCCAGAGGCAGACGTGTTACCAATTACACCATCGGGCAATTTATGCTTAACTAAAAGAAGTATAATTATATCAAAAAGTTTCATTTCCAGCAAATTTTATTCATACAATTAATGTCACTTTTAAATTTTTGTAACTGTTAAGTTTGGAATAAAATGAAAAACTCTATATATTTAAGTTTAGGATCAAATGTTGGCAACAGAATGGAAAATATTACTTCTGCTTTGTCTTTTTTGCAAAGCAGTGGTTTTGTGAATATTGAAAAAATATCTTCTTTTTATGAGACGTCTCCAGTGGGGCCTAAACAAAGAAGTTTTTATAATATTGTGATTAAAGCACGAACAAATTTAAGTCCATACAATTTATTTATATTAATAAAACAAGCCGAGTGTATTTTAGGACGCAGAAAGACGATAAAATGGGGGCCGCGTGTTATTGATATTGATATTTTATTTTTCAATTCAAGAATTATAAAAGAAGATATTAAAGATATCAAAAGCTCTTCGTTGTCTGTTATTCCCAAAAGTTTTAATCGAAACGTTATCATTGAGCAGTTAAAGGTGCAAAAAAAGATGGGTACTTTGCAGAGACATCCCGTAATGGCAAATATTGGAAGTAGTAACTTTGTTAAAAAAGGCAGTAATAGAAAAAACTTAATTATTCCACATATAGAAATACAAAACAGGCTTTTTATTTTAATTCCATTATGTGAAGTGGCAAAAAATTTTATACATCCTGTTTTTAAACAGAAAATTAGCAGTATTTTATATGACAAATCGTTGACACTTAAATACCAAAAGGTTAAAATTATATGATACTATAGATCAAAGAGACAAATTGATGAGCGAAGACAACTTTTGAATTAAATGCGGAATTGATAGTATTACCTTGAATTTGTCTTGATGTCTTGCTGCTAAGTCGTAAAGAAATAAACAGCAACAATAGGTTTCGGATCATTCCCGTAATTGGTAAAAAGGAATAAAGCAGATTTTTAAATGAATAAAAAAACGGTTTTAACAATTTTAAATAAGAAACAGTCTAAAGAAAAAATAACAATGCTTACTTGTTATGATTATGTTACTGCAAAACTTATTTCTTCACAGGATATTGATGTATTACTTGTAGGGGATTCTCTTGGCAATGTGAAACTCGGCTATGAAAATACTCTTCCAGTTACCATTGATGATATGATATACCATACAAAATCTGTAAAAAGAGGAAATGATGGAGCTCTACTTGTTACTGATATGCCGTTTATGTCTTACGAGATAAATATTGAAGATGCTATTAAGAATGCAGCAAGAATTATTAAAGAAGGCGGTGCACAAGCTGTAAAAGTTGAAGGTGGAATTGAAATTATAGATAAAATTAAAGCAATTTCTGATGCAAAAATTCCTGTTATTGGACATTTGGGACTTACTCCTCAGGCGATAAATAAGTTTGGTAGTTTTAAAGTTCAAGGCAGAACAAAAGAAGCACACAATAAATTGATTTCTGATGCACAAGCATTGGAAAAAGTTGGTATATTTGCAGTTGTTTTGGAAGCTGTTCCAGAACAACTCGCAAAAGAAGTTACTGAACGTTTAAAAATTCCTACAATAGGAATAGGTGCAGGGCGTTATTGCGATGGACAGGTTTTGGTTGTCGATGACATGCTTGGAATGTTTACCGATTTTACCCCAAAATTTGTAAAAAAATATGCAAATCTTGGTGAAACAATAAAAACTGCAGTGAAAAATTATATAGACGAAGTGAAAGAAGGAAAATTTCCTCAGAAAGAGAATATATATAAATGAAAGTTATAAAAAATACTTTACAGATGCAAAAAATAGCTTTAAAATATATTAAAGACGGTGATGAAGTAGGACTTGTTCCCACAATGGGTGCTTTGCATGAAGGGCATATTTCTTTGATTGCAAGGTCCGTAAAGAGCAATGATATTACAATAGTATCAATTTTTGTAAATCCCATGCAATTTGATCCAAATGAAGATTATTTAAAGTATCCAAGACCTGTTCGAAAGGATCTAGAGATTTGTAAAAAAAATTATGTTGATTATGTTTTTATGCCATCCGTAAATGATATGTTTCCAGTTGAGCACAAAACTTTTTTAGAAGTAAAATTTTTACAGGATATTTTATGCGGAGCATTCAGAGCAAATCATTTCAAGGGTGTTGCAACAGTAGTTGTGAAGCTGTTTAATATATCATGTGCCGACAGAGCTTATTTTGGAATGAAAGACTTGCAGCAGCTTAAAATTATAGAAAGAATGACTAAAGATTTAAATTTCAAAACTAAAATTATTCCGTGTCAGATTGTAAGGGAAAAAAATGGGCTTGCTCTTTCGAGCAGAAATTCTTATTTAAGTGTTGAAGAAAGAAATTTAAGTGTGAATATATCTAAAATTTTAAAAGAGGCAGCACAAGACTTTAAAAATAAAAATTTGAATGCTGTTATGAAAAATGCTGTAAATAAGCTTAAAGAAATATATGGAAGTAAAATTGATTATGCTGAAATTATAAATTTTAATGATTTATCACCGGTGGATAAACATGTAAAAAAAGTAGTTTTTGCAGTGGCTGTGTGGATAGGAAAAACGAGACTTATAGATAACATTGTGATGACGAAGTAGAGTGGATGATAATGATAAAATCTGATTATCTGATTATAGGTAGTGGGGTAGCAGGGCTAAGTTTAGCATTAAAAGCGTCTAAAAGCGGTAGAGTTTCTTTAGTTACAAAAAGAAAAATATTTGATTCAGCTACTGAAAAAGCTCAAGGTGGGGTAGCGTGTGTTATAGATAAATCTGACTCCTTTGAATCGCATGTGCATGATACAATAATTTCCGGAGCAGGTCTTTGCAATAAGAAAATGGTTGAAAGACTTGTTGTTGAAGGACCTGAAAGAATAAAAGAGCTTATAGCACTTGGCGTTGAATTTACAAAAAAGACTTGTTCTGACTTAGAATTTGATTTGGGGCTTGAAGGTGGACATACTAAAAGAAGAATTCTTCATTCCGGAGATATTACTGGAAATGAGATTGAAAAAGTTCTGATAAAAAATATAAAGAAATATAAAAATATAACTGTTTATGAAGATCGTACTGCAATAGATTTAGTTTTAGGTAATAATAGAATTTGTAGAGGTGCATACTTTTTTAATAATAAAAGTGATGATATAGAAATTTTTGAAGCAAAAGTAACGGTTTTAGCTTGTGGCGGAGCAGGGAAATCATATTTATATACTTCTAATCCTGATGTTGCTACAGGTGATGGAATAGCAATGGCTTACAGAGCCGGAGCGGATATTGCAAATATGGAGTTTATGCAGTTTCATCCGACTTGCCTATATAATAGTGAGGCCAAATCTTTTTTAATATCAGAAGCAGTGCGTGGAGAAGGTGGTATTTTAAGACTTAAAAACAGTGAGCCGTTTATGAAAAAATATCATCCTCAAAAGGAACTTGCTCCTCGTGATATTGTGGCAAGAGCAATAGATAGCGAATTAAAAATTCGAGGCGAAAATTTCGTTTATTTGGATATCACTGCAAAGAGCAGAGATTTTCTTGTAAAGAGATTCCCAAATATTTATGCAAAATGTCTTGAATATGGCATAGATATAGCAAAAGATATGATTCCCGTTATTCCTGCAGCACATTTCTTCTGTGGAGGTGTTGCAATAGATGAAAATGGTAGGACAAGTATTAAGAATCTTTATGCAGCCGGAGAAACGGCATGTTCCGGAGTACATGGAGCAAATAGGCTTGCTTCAAACTCTTTACTAGAAGGCATTGTGTATGCAGAGAGAGTCTATAGAGATTCATTACAGTTTTTGAAAAAAGAATATTCACAAATTAATGTTAAGTCTCTTAGAAATAATAAACCTTTGATAAATGATACTGTTTTTGTGCCGGAATGGGAAGAAATAAGGCGCTTGACATGGAATTATCTTGGTATTTCCCGTTCAAACGAGAGACTTTTACAAGCACAAAAGAGAATAAATATTTTAAAGAGTGAAATAGAAAATTATTTTAAGAAATCTCCTTTTAGTGTGGACAGAATTGAGTTAAGAAACATAGCATTTATAACTGAAATGATTGTACGTTGTGCGATGCATAGGAAAGAAAGCAGAGGACTTCATTTTAATACTGACTATCCTTTTATGCTACCTAATGCTAAAGATACAGTAATAAATATGAAGTGAATAGTTAGCCTATTAGTGTGAACAAACTCTAATCATAATAATAAAAAGAGAAAATAATATGAATATAATAAAAATTCGTGGAGCGCGACAACACAACTTAAAAAATATAAATCTTGACATACCGAGAAATAAACTTGTTGTAATTACAGGGTTATCCGGTTCTGGAAAATCTTCTCTTGCTTTTAATACAATTTATGCAGAAGGACAAAGAAGATATGTCGAATCTCTGTCTACTTATGCTAGACAATTCTTAGAACTTATGGAAAAACCTGATGTGGATATTATTGAAGGTCTATCTCCAGCAATTTCAATAGAACAAAGAAATCCATCGCACAATCCTCGTTCAACGGTGGGAACTGTAACTGAAGTTTATGATTATTTAAGACTTTTGTTTGCAAGAGTAGGTGTTCCTCACTGTCCTAAGTGCGGTAAAACAATACAACCTCAGTCTGCACAACAGATAATTGATGAAATTATGAAAATACCTATCGGAACGATGATTCATATTTTGGCGCCGCTTGTGAAAGGAAAAACTGGCACTTATGAAGGACTTTTTTCACATCTTGCAAAAAGTGGATACTCTAGAATAAGAGTTGATAATAACATATATTTGCTTGATGAAAAGATAAAGTTGAGCAGATATAAAAAACATACAATAGACATAATTATAGATAGAATAAAATTTGACAAAGACTTACGTTCAAGAATTGCAGGTTCAGTTGAAACTGCTTTAAAAGAGTCGAAAGGAACAGTGTATATTGCTATAATAAAAGATGGAAAATCTATTTCAGAAACAGTTTACAGCGAACAATACGCTTGTACAGATTGTGGAATAAGTCTTGCAGAGATTGAACCGAGATTATTTTCTTTTAACTCGCCGTTTGGGGCATGTCCTGAATGTGGAGGACTTGGAAATAAAATAGAAATTGACGAAAATTTAGTAGTACCGGATAGAAATCGCTCTGTAAAACAAGGGGCGATTATTGCGTGGGCTGAGCCTATAACAACGAGAACAAATAGATGGAAAAATAGCTGGGGAGGGTATTACTGGAAGCTTTTAAGTGAAGCGGCAAAAAAGAATAAAATTTCTTTAAATACTCCGTGGAAAGAACTTACAAGAAAACAACAAGAAATTCTTCTTTATGGCGATGGTGAATTTGAAGGCGTTGTAACAAATATGCAGCGCAGGTATAATGAAACAGAATCTGATTTTGTAAGAGAAGAAATCCATAATAAATATATGAGTGAAAAAATTTGCCATGTATGTAAAGGGCAAAGGCTCAAAAAAGAAGCTTTATCAGTTTTAGTTGATGACAAATCTATTTTCGATATTACAAAAATGTCTATTGAAAAGGCATTTGATTTTTTTAATAAAATTAATTTTAATAATAAAGATAAAATTATAAGCAAAACTATTTTAAAAGAAATACATGAAAGATTACAGTTTTTAAATAATGTAGGTCTTGGATATTTAAGTTTAGAAAGAGAAAGCGGTACTCTTTCTGGTGGTGAAGCGCAGAGAATACATTTAGCAACACAGATAGGATCTGGTCTTACGGGAGTCTTGTATGTGCTTGACGAGCCGTCAATAGGTCTTCATCAAAGGGATAATGGTAAACTTCTTGAGACTCTTATAAAACTTAGGGATTTGGGTAATACTTTGATTGTCGTCGAGCATGATGAAGATACGATGAAAATGGCAGACCATATAATAGATTTAGGTCCCGGTGCTGGAGTACATGGTGGACATATAGTAGCAGAAGGAAATGTAAAAGAAATAGTGAAATTTAAAGATTCTTTAACAGGTCAATATTTGAAAGGTGATTTGCAAATTCCTATTCCAAAAAAGAGAAAACAACCTTTGGATAAATGGCTTATAATTGAAGGTGCACAACAATTTAATTTAAAAAATATAGATGCTCATATTCCTCTTGGTCTTTTTGTTTGTGTTACAGGAGTATCTGGTAGTGGCAAATCTACTTTAGTGCATGAAATAATATATAAACATCTTGCACATAAACTTTATAGATCAAAAGAAGAACCAGGTAAATTTAAAAATATGGAAGGACTTGAAAATATAGATAAAGTTGTAATTGTTGATCAGTCGCCTATAGGAAGGACTCCTAGATCAAATCCAGTAACTTATGCAGGTGCTTTTTCAATAGTGAGAGATTTATTTACGCAAGTTCCTGAAGCGAAAGCAAGAGGGTACCAACCTGGTAGATTTTCTTTTAATGTAAAAGGTGGAAGATGTGAGAATTGTCAAGGTGACGGTACTTTGAAAACTGAAATGCAATTTTTACCGGACATTTATGTGAAATGCGATATTTGCGGTGGAAGAAGGTTTAACGAAGAAACTTTACAGATAAGATATAAGGGTAAAAATATAGACGAAGTTTTAAATATGACTATTGAAGAAAGTGTAAAATTTTTTGAAAATGTTCCATCGCTTAAAAGAATTTTGTCAACGTTTGACGATGTAGGGTTAAGCTATATAAAAATAGGACAACAGGCTACAACTCTCTCAGGTGGTGAAGCGCAGAGAGTAAAACTTGCAACTGAACTTTCAAAAAGAGCTACAGGAAGAACAATATATATTCTTGATGAACCTACTACTGGTTTGCATTTTGACGATATTGGAAAACTTCTTGAAGTGCTTAAAAGACTTTCGTATGCAGGAAATACTGTTTTAGTTATAGAGCATAATCTTGATGTTATTAAGACTGCCGATTGGCTTATTGATTTAGGTCCAGAAGGTGGTGAAAGAGGTGGTAGAGTTGTAGCCGAGGGAACTCCCGAAGATATAATGAAAAACCCAAAATCATTTACAGGTTATTATTTGAAAGAACATATTAGTATGAATAGACTATAAAATGCAGAATTATTTAAAGTCTGAATTAATAAATTTTTAATCAAGAGGTGAGAAAAAATATGGCAATATTGCATTGTTTAGGTTTGAGAGCAAATCAGAATTATAAAAAAGCATTTAAGTTATATAAAAGAGCTGTGGAGCAAGGAAGTGCCGATGCTCAATATAATTTAGGT
>JAITOB010000036.1 GCA_031290155.1 Endomicrobium sp.
ACGAATGAAAAACCGTTAAAAGTTGATATCTCTATGGACGAGTTAGCGAAGTTGTTTTTAAGGACAAAAATCAAAACGAAAACGCAATAAAATTTGTTTTTGGAGAAAAATATGACTAAAATAACAACACAACAGCTGATACTGTTTGCTTAAATGGAGTAGCACAGAATATGACGTTGTCAAAAGTTATTTAGACAATCAAAAAATAAAAGTTGTAGAAAAATACGATTTTGATAAGAAAGAAGTAAAGTATTCCAAAAATATAAAGCAAAACAGAACAATAAAGCAGTTTTCCGGATACGAAGAAGTTGTCCGTGCCTTTATCTTTGCCGAGTTAGGCTACAAAGCTCAAAATATAGAAATAGAAAAAGAATACGATATTGGCAGACCAAAAGTAATCAAAATCAAATCGCGAATAGACATTATTGTTAAGGACGATAACAGCAATACTTTTTTATATATAGAATTAAAAAAAGACAAAGACGAAATTATTAAAAAACAGTTTTTTAGTCTCGCTTCGCAAGAAAAAGGACAAAGCAAGAGAGTCAAATACCTTGTTCTTTACACATTTGAAATCATTAATGACAAAATAAAAGATAACTGCATTTTCATTGATTATGAAAATTCAACTCTTTTGACGATTGGAAAGATGTAAGAGATTCTGCCGACATATGCTATGGCAAAGCGCAAAAAGAGCTGTTTGTAAAAGGCAAAAGAGATTTGGAAACTAACTATACACACGAGCGCATAGACGCTTTGCGCAAGAATTTGCGAATGTGCTTTGTCTAGGCGGTACAGACGACAACGATGTTTTTCTTCATTAGTAAACATTATTTTGGCAAAAATCCAAGATGAAGACGAGAAAACTAACGGACAAAACTATGACTTTCAAATTTTTGAGTATGCCGACGGCTCCGGCTTTGAAACAAACGAAGAATTGTTTGAAAGAATCAACAAGTTTTATCGCAAAGCATTAAAACATAAGTTAAATGTAATTGATGAAAGCAAATTGAAAAAATCTTTTGTTATAGATGAAAATAAGTTTGCGTTAAGCAAACTTAAATATACCGTTTCAGAGTTAGAGAAATATAGCTTTGTGGACGACAAAAACAGACTTCCCGGAAAGGATATTTTAGGTATTTTTTGAGGGAATTGTATGGGAAGGATTTAAACAAAGCAAAGGACAATTTTTACGCATATAAACGTAGTAAAATTTTTCCCTTGGGGTTTGCAGTTGGATAAATTGGCTATTGAGCATGTTGTTAATGCTAATCAAAATATCTATCTTTATAGGCCCAGTGCGGGTTCCGGCACGTTCCTTATAGAGTATATGCGTTTTTAACGGAAAATCTAAAACGCCGCTTTAAAGGCCAATTAAATAACAGCATGGCGGTTAAAGATAAATATGCAGAATGGTTTTTGCCGAATAATAGAGAAAATAAGTGGGCAAAAGATTATATTTACGGCGCGGAAATCAATTTTAATTTAGGTATTGCCACAAAAGTTAATATGATTTTGCACGACGACGGTTCTACTAATATTTTTGTAAAAGATGGGCGTTTGCCGTTTAAATTTTATGATAAAGAAACAATGCCTAATTTTCTTAAGCAACACGAGCAAAACGTAAATTACAATAGTAAGGAAGTAAATGAGCGGTTTGATGTTATTATTTCAAACCTGCCTTTTAGTGTAGAGTTAGATAACGATACAAAAAAAGAACATACAAAATGAATTTTTATTTGACGATAAGAAAAACTCTGAAAATCTTTTCATAGAAAGATGGTATCAGCTATTAAGAGCTAATGGTATGCTTGGCGTTGTTTTGCCCGAAAGCGTTTTTGACACGATGGAAAACAAATATGTACGCTTGTTTATTTATAAATATTTTAAGGTAAAAGCCGTTGTGTCTTTGCCGCAAGTGGCATTTGAGCTCTTTACAAGCACAAAGACAAGTCTTCTATTTACTCAAAAGAAAACCAAAGAGGACATAATCAAATGGGACGAGCTTTGGGCTAAATACGATAAAGAGTGGGATAATTTAAAAACTCGTTGCAAAAACTTAATAGATGTTTATTTAAACAAAAAAGACCGTAGTAAGTATCCATCTATAAAGAACTTAACTTTGCAAGAAGAAAAAGAAATTTTGCAAAGAATGCTCAAAAATTATATTGAGCTGCCGGATATCTCTTTATCTGTACAACAATTACTCGCAGAATATAAAGACGAACTTACAGACCTTTGCCAATACGATAAAGATACAAAAGACGTTTTTGACTTTGTTAATACTTGGTGGGTGTTTGGCGAAGTAGCCAAAGAACTTAATTACAAAATCTTTGTGGCGGAAGTGGAGAATGTAGGCTATAGGCGCACCGGGTAAGGAGAGAAGCTGCAGTCAAATGAGCTTTTCAGGATAGACGAAAATGGTATTGTTTTGGTTGATGACGGTAAAATGGAAACCACTTTGGATTATATGAGAAATATACAATGGGATTAAATACTTTTACAACAACACTCAGCGAACTTGCAAAAGATATATATTTGCGAAATGATGAAAAATCATAGTTTTCTTAATGCTCCCGATTGGAATTTATTTGAGACAAAAAGCAAAAATTTAATTCCGCTTAAAAATATTTTAGAAAACGATTACAATAGTTTTGAATTTGAAGACGAAGAATATAAAGGCACCCCAACGGGGCAAGCATTCATGGACGAAGACGGCGATATTATAGATTTTCAACCAATAACACTTGAAGAACATCCTACGCGATTGAAATACAAAGTTTCAAATACTAATATTCTCATTTCAAGTTTACGACTTGCTAAATCACCGGCATCACTTCTTGTAAACAATGACTTGCAAAAACAGTTTTCTCTAACGGCTTTTATATTTTCAAAGTAATAAGCGAATGGAATAAGAAATTTGTTTTGTATTTATTGCGAAGCAGAAAATTAAGATCAGTGCTTGACAATAACATTTATCGCGGTACTGGCATATCGGCTTACAAAGAAGAAGATTTATTAAAAATTAAAGTCCCGCAGATATCAAAACTTTGCCAAGACAAAACTGTTGCCTAAATAGAGCTGATAGAGAAAGAAATCAAAGAACTGAAAAATCAAATTGTGCCACCATAAAAGATTATTGATAAAGTTTTTGCAAGAGAGTTTGGGTATAATGAAATCTGTATAACGAATTTGGTAAAGGAACGACAGCAGGGACACAAAGAGCAGATGATAGACATTTAAGGACTTTTGAAATTATCTTATCAGATTTAACGAAAAGTAAGATTTTAAGGTTTTCAACTAATGAATTTGTTGGATAATATGAAAACATTGAAAGTGAAAGATGTTTTTAAAAGAGCCTATTCATAGAGGCGCAAGTCCTAATTATACTCCAGATGGCGAAATTTCTGTTGTAAAAACAGGGCATTTAAAAAATGGTTTTATTGAATTTTCGCAAGAAGAATTTGTGAATAGAGATTTTTACAATCATTCGGAACGTTCTCAAATACAAATAAACGATATTCTGTTGGCTTCAACAGGTAAAGTTTCTTTGGGAAAAGTTGATGTTGTTGAAACAGGAGAATACTTATGCGCAGATGGACATTTATCAATTATTCGTATCCAAGAAAATAATTATAATCCTTTGTTTTTTATGTATTTTTTCAGAAGTATATTAGGGGGTTTTTCAAATTGAAAGAGATTATACAGGTACAACAAATAAGATTGACCTTTATGCCGATGAAATCACAAATTTTCAAATTCCTAATATTCTCTTACCCGAACAGCAAAAAATCGTTTCTAAAATCAAAGCCAAATTAGGCAAGCAAGAGCAAATCAAGCAACAGGTTGTGACACAAAGGAATAAAATAGACCAAATAATTGAAACGGGAGTCAGCCAATAACGCATTTACTAAGTAAGCAGTCAAAACTGTAGCCCAATCACTCTTGTGGCATTAAGTATGTAAATGCCTTTTTTGACAACTGTAACTTTTTTTTATAACATAATAAATTATGCCGACGTAGCTCAGCTGGTAGAGCAGCGGTTTTGTAAATCGCAGGTCGTAGGTTCAAACCCTATCGTCGGCTGTTTTCAAATCCTATGTAGTTTTCTACATTGGTTATCATAATAACTTTACTTTAAATGAAAAAAAAAATATTATCGTCAAACAAAAAAGCTTGGTATGATTATGAAATTCTTGAAAAATTAGAAACAGGAATTGTCTTGTACGGATACGAAGTTAAATCCGCAAGGCGTTCTAACGTAAGTCTTGTTGACGGCATTGTCAGGTTTTCTAACGGAGAAGCTTTTATTGAAAACATATTTATAGCTCCCTATGAACATATATCCACTCACATTTACGAGTATGACGCTAAAAGAAAAAGAAAACTGTTGATGCATAAAGCGGAAATAAGCAGAATGCATGTGAAAGTTAAAGAAAAAGGTCTTTCTGTTATTCCTTTAGAAATTTACAGCGGGGATAAAGGGAAAATCAAGCTTCTTATAGGACTTGCAAGAGGTAAAAAAATGTATGATAAAAGGGAAAGTATAAAGAAAAAAGATATTGCAAGAGAAATAGCAAAAGCATACTAATCACGCGAATGGAAAAATCTCAAATAATTTCTGTGCAGGCTTCCGCAGGATCTGGTAAAACTTATAATCTTGCAAAAAGATATCTCTATTTGTTGCTAGACTCCGCTTCCGCTGCTGAAATAAAAAATATAGTGGCTGTGACTTTTACAAATAAAGCAGCTGTAGAAATGAAGTATAGAGTTATAAGTTATTTGAAAAAAGCGGCGCTGTCTTTAGACACGGGCGATTTTTTTGATAGTTTAAAACTGACAAGGAATGAAATAGCAAAAAAAAGCCTTGTTATTTTAGAAAATATACTTGAATTTTACGATAACTTCAATATCAGCACCATAGACAGTTTTAAAAATCATATCTTGAAATCTTGCGCTATCAGCATTGACCTTTCCCCAAATTTTAGCATAGAGCAGGATTATTCCGGCAATCTTTTATTTGCTTTGGAAGTTTTTTTAAAAAAAGCTCAAACATTAGAATATTTGAGAAAAATTATACTGCAGTATCTGTCGCAGTATTTAATAAAAGATTCAGGCTGGTTTCCTAAAGACAATATCTATAATGAAATTGAAAAATTATTTAAGCAGATGGCTAATACAGGCAAAGATATTCAGCCGCATAAAGATACTAATTTTAGAAATGAACTTTTTTCAAGATCTGAATTAATTGCAAGTAAAATTAAAAAATTTTCAGAAATGCTCCCTAAACTTAAAATCAATCCCCACCATAATAAAGCTGTTGCAAAGGTTTTAAACGAAGGAATTAAAATATTTACTTCAATAAATATCCCTGCAAGATTTGCATATGAAACTCTTGAATATAAAAAAGGAGCTGAAATTAATGCTGAAGCCGACGAGCTTTGGAATGAAATAAATAAAGAAATTCAATCGCTATGTGGTT
This sequence comes from Endomicrobium sp., assembly GCA_031290155.1. GTDB lineage: Bacteria > Elusimicrobiota > Endomicrobiia > Endomicrobiales > Endomicrobiaceae > Endomicrobiellum. Next base: position 5,483 of record JAITOB010000036.1, read on the forward strand.
TTTATATGACAAATTATTACAATGTTTATTCAAATATATATTTGAAAGTTATATCTGAGTTTGACGAACAGTCAAAAAAAGACGGAGTAATATTTTTAAATGAAATAAATAAAAAAACGGTGAATTTTTTTGAAAAAACCGATAATGTCATACCTGAAGTTTATTACAGGTTGTCAGAAAAATATAAACACTTTTTAGTTGATGAGTTTCAAGATACCAGCCCTGTTCAGTGGGCAGGCATTAAAAATTTTTTAGAAGAAAGTCTTGCCGGCAGCGGCACTTTTTTTTATGTTGGGGATATAAAACAGGCAATATATGCTTTCAGAGGCGGAAAATCTGAGATTTTTAATACGGTGTCAAAAGAATTTCCTTCCGGAAAAATTGATAAAAAATACCTTACAAAGAATTTTAGAAGCGGTAAGATTATTGTAGATTTTAATAATAATATTTTTTCAAAAGAAAATATTGAAAGATTTTTAAATGAAATTTATAAATCAAAAGATATTGAATGCGGCTTCTCAAGATTTATTGAGGCGTATTCTTCTCCAAAACAGGAAACCCCCCAAGAACGTAATTATGGTTACGTTGAAATAAATGTTATAGATAAAGACTGTGAAAATGATAAAGAAGAAATAAAATTAAGGTTTATAAATTATATTTTTCAGATATTAGAAAGATTTAATTCAAATGATATAACCGTTTTATGCAGAACGAACGACGAAATGCTTATTGTAAGCGCATGGCTTCTAGAGAACAAGCTTGATGTTGAATCATCTCAGACTTTAAATATAAAAAATAATAAATTTATAAAACAGATTATGTCGCTGCTTAAGTTTATAAATTCTCCCATAGATGCGCTGTCATTTTCTTCTTTTATCCTTGGAGATATTTTTACTATGACGGCAGAAATTGATGTCCGCGAGATAGAACAGTTTATTTTTTCTTATAACAGAGATAATAAAACCGGATTTTTTTATAAAGCTTTCGGAGAAAAGTATGAAAGCTTGTGGGATAAATACTTTGAATATTTTTTTGTAAAAGCAGGATTTATTCCTGTTTATGAATTAACTTTGGCAGTACTTGAAAAATTTAAAATTATAGATAATTTTCCTGATGCAAAAGTATTTATAATGCGGTTTTTAGAACTTATAAAAGATTTTGAAGCGAAAGATTCAGGTCTTCAAAACTTTTTAGAATATTTTGATGATTTAAAAGATGATATATATATCAAAAATGCTTTTGGCAGCGGTATAAAAGTTATGACGGTGCATAAAGCTAAAGGCCTTCAATTCCCTGTGGTTATAATTCCTTTTTTTAAACTTTCAGGAAAAAATATAGAAAAACCGTATTTTGATGATTCAGGCGACAAAATCAAGTTGTTGGGAATATCTGAAAATATTATAAAATTTTCAGAGAAAGCGAAAGAAATATACAGCAGTGAAAAAATAAATTCGCTGCTGTCCGAGCTTAATATATTATATGTGTCGATGACAAGAGCAGAATATGAATTTTATGCAATAGTTCCTGTGAAATTCGGAAATTCAAACAATGCAATTTTGAAACTTATTGGCAGTGGCGGACTTATTTGCGGAGCTAAGCAGAAACGTAATCCTAAATGCAGTGCCGTAAAGAATGCCGTAGTTTCAGATGTTTTTCCAGGAGGGTATAAAGACATACAAAAATATTTAAAAAGTACAAACAAAACAAGCATTGATATAAACGGCGTTAAACAAAAAGGTTTAATTATGCATTACGCATTGTCAAAGATAATATCGTTAAAAAATAAAAATATAAGCGAAAGCATTGAATCCGCACTTAAGTTTACGAAAAGGAAATTTTTCTCTGAAGATGTTGAATTTATAAGAGAAAACCTTGAAAAGTTATTTGCGGCAAAAGAAATTTTAAGTCTATTTCTTTTTGACGGCGGTAGTATTTACAATGAAAAAGAAATTGCAAATTCAGCAGGAGAAATTTTCAGGGTTGATAAATTGATAACAGATAAAAATATGATTGTGATAGTGGATTTTAAAAGTTCTAGTTATGATGAAGAAAAAAACGAAAATCAGTTAAAACTGTACGCCTCTCTTATTTCCGAGGTTTATCCGGCTAAAAAAATATCAGCGTGTATTGTGGATATTGAAAAAGCGGCGGTGCTTAACTGGCTGGAATATTAAACTATCAGCATAAATTAAGAAGTTTTTGCCGCTGTGTTTAAAAATCCGTATGGGCTCTGTTTGGTTTATGTCGGAAAGTTAAAAGGTGTAAGAGATGCCTGGTAAAATAATCAACATAGATATTCACGATAATATCATAGATTTTACAGCCGATTATATTTTTAAATCAGGTAAAAAAGTCCTTTTAATAAGCGGAGGGCAAAGACCATTTTTATTTATTAGGAAAAAACTTGCGCAAAAACAAGGCAGATCTTTTTTCCCCCCGGAATTTTTTACAAATGTTTGCTTTATTGAAAAGATTATTTTTGAAAATACAGAACTTATAAAAATTTTCGATATTGAAGCTGCGTTTATGATATTTGAAATCGTTAAAAATGAGATTCCTCGGCTTTTAAACGGGAAAACTTCTTTTGCATATTTTATGGAATGGTCTTTTGAAATTTTGTCTTTTATTGAGCAGCTGGATTTGGAAAATGTGCCGGAAGAAAAACTTAAAGCCGTAAAAGCTAATGCAGAAATAGGTTACGACGTTCCTGAAAATGTCAATAATTTATTGAAAAATATTTTTAAAATAAGAAAAAGTTTCCATAATAGTTTAGAACAATCGTCAAAAACTACAAAAGGATATAGTTTTTTGAAAGCCGTATCAATAAAAACAGATTTATTAGCCGGAGATTTTGACGAGATAATACTTATGTCTCCTTTTTATCTTCATAAAACTGAAATTGAAATTTTTAAAAAAATTAATAGCAGCGGAAAACTTACCATATTTACTCAGGGGGATCCTAGGAAGTATGATATTTTGGCGCGTGTATATGCTGAGTTTGGCGAACCTCTGCCGAATGTAAAAAATGGAAAAGATAATTATAAATTAAATGTGTATTCAGCTTTTGACGATCAATCGCAGGGGGCGCTGCTCAAGAATCTTATCAGCGGTTATTCCAAAGACGATATAGATAAAACAGTTATTGTTGTGCCGGAGTCGGCAATGCTGCAATCTGTGATATCTGAAATTTCAATGGTTACTGACAGATATAATGTTTCAGCGGGATACCCTGCCGGGAAAACTGCAGTCTTTTCTTTATTAAATGCTGTTGTGGAAGCGCAGCTTTCAAGAAAAGAGCGGTATTATTATTCAATAGACGTTATGAAAGTACTGACTAATCCGCTGTTAAAAAATTTAAGATTCTTTGGAGAAAGTTATATATCAAGAATTATTGTTCATAAAATTGAGGAAGCTTTGTATCAAGACGCAAAAAGTTGTTTAAGCGGGAAAATGTTTATTTCTTTTGAAGAAATTATGAATGAAAAACAACTTATTGAAGAGATAAGTCTTGTTGTAACAGAAGCATGGATGTACGTTCCGGCTGATAAAATTATAAAAATATTAAAAGAAATTTTTGATAATTTCTTTATATTATGGGAAAAGGCAGACACTTTCAGCGGTCTGTCAGATATTTTATCCGCATTTTTATTAAAAATATCTTCTTTAAGCTCTGTCGACAGTTATCCCTTAAATATTGAAGCTATGGAATTGCTGTTGTCTTTAGTAAAAGATTTTAAATTTGGAGAAGTATCAAAAGTAAAGTTTCAAAATGAAGATATTTTAAATATTTTTAAAAAACTGATTAAAAATAAAAGAATTCCTTTGCAAGGTTCTCCGCTTAGAGGATTACAAGTTTTAGGATTGCTGGAATCAAGAAATATCTCCTTTGACAATGTTTTTGTCGTAGGTATGACAGATTCGGCTATACCCGCGGTAAAAAAAGAATATCCTCTTGTGCCCAGGGATATAATGTATGCTTTAGGGCTTGAAATGGCAAAAAAAGAATTTGAAATACAACAATATCATTTTCAAAGACTTATTTCCGGAGCAAAAAATTTAAATCTCATTTATCCGGATAATGAAAAAAACGAAAGAAGCAGATTTATAGAATCGCTTACTTGGAATAAACAATGGGAAAGCGGAGATATTAATATTATTAAAATAAATAAATTTGCTTTATCTAAATTTTCAATAGGAGATTCTGTAAAACGAAAATATGAAAAAACAGAAGAGATTAAAAAATATCTTCAAAATATGTCTTATACTTACAGCAAAATTGACACTTATTTAAGCTGCAAACTTAAATTTTACTTTATGTACGTTCTTCTGCTTGACGAAGGAACAGAAATCGGACATAAACTTTCCAGCAGCGATATAGGAAATTTCATACATAGTTTTTTAAAAGAGGAGTTATATGAAAATCTTAACTTTGAAAAACTGCAATCTCCGGAATTTGAAAAAGAGTATTTAAAAAAACTTGAGAATAAGTTTGATAATTCGCCGTATTTCAAATTTAGAGAAGATTCTTTTATGATAAAAGAAGTTTTAATATACAGAATGAAAAGAGTTTTAAATTATGAAAGAGGGAGAGCGTACAGAAATATTTATGCCTGCGAGAAAAAATACACTTCAAATATTAAAACATTATCAGGAAAAGTCTACAATTTAGACTGCAGAATAGACAGAATAGATACAGACGGCAAAAATTATATGATATTTGATTATAAAACAGGCGCTGTCGCTGATAATATTATTTCAAAGAAATATTTTGAGTTAACAAGAAATAATTTTAATAGAAAAAATATAAAAAAAGGAATAAGTTCCCTGCAGCTGCCGGTGTATAAACATATATTTGAACAAGAAACAGGAAATAGTGTTTATGAATGCGGAATTTATGATATAAAAAAAGCTGAGATTGTTAAATTCCCGCAGGAAAAAGAAGTATATGATAAGTGTATAGATATAATTAAAATAATTCTTGACGA
>JAITOB010000001.1 GCA_031290155.1 Endomicrobium sp.
AGAGTTGTTTCAATATTAGGCAGATTGAAAGATTACAATACATTACCTGAAATAATAGCGGTTGATAACAGATCTGAATTTTCAGGAAAAGCATTAAGACCAAAGGGCACTTATAAACAATTTTACAAACAGCTTTATTAATTTATAATTGCCAGCTATTTGGAGAGATGGCCACCTTACTTAAAGGCACTAATTTTGGTAATATAATTTTGGATGAAATTGCGAAAGTAGAATTTTGACTCAATGATAAACCAAGAAAATGCCTTAATTATTCTACACCTCAGGAGGTTTTAAATTCTATTGTTGTATTACCAACTTGTTTTCCATGATTAGAATTGCATGTTTTTAAGTAAATTAGCTTATTTTTAGATAAAAAATAAAATATCGTAGTTACTGCTTAAAAAATCTTCTCTCTTTGGGTTTTTTCGGTTTTTCACAATTATTGCTAAACTATTATTAATAATATAACATTATAATGTCAACAAATAAAAATACATTGTATTGATATCACATAATAAAATGCTATAAAAATTGTATTTATTAAAAAAGTCATTTTTCTTATTTTATGCAAAAGATATTTTCTTTGGTAACGCTTTTGTTAACTATACTTTTGTTAAAATATAATAGCGACACTGCGTAAAAAGGGAGGATTTTGAATGAAGACATCAATTGAAGAAAGATGGGGGACTCATCCCGAAGATGTAAAAAGTTATGATACGGAACTTTTTACATAAAGAATTTTAGTTGAAAAACTTTTCGCACAAGATGAAGTTTTAATGACATATACCCATAATGACCGTTTAATAATAGGCGGAGCGCTTCCTGTAAATGAAAAATTACCTTTGGAAACAGTTGACTTAATACGTTCAAAATATTTTTGTGAAAGACGCGAAGTAGGTATTGTGTGTGTATTGAAGGTGAAGGCGTAGTTGCTGTGGATGGAAAAGATTATCCTATGGCTTTTAAAGATGCTCTTTACGTAGGGCGCGGTTCAAAAGAAATATTTTTTAAAAGCAGTAATAAAGAAATTCCTGTCAAATATTATTTTGCCTCATCTCCTGCCCATACGGCCTATCCGACAGTAAAAATTATGAAAAAATGAGAAGGGTTAAAGAGTTAGGTTCTCCGGAAATGTCTAACCGCCGTACGTTAAATCAATTAATTTTGAGCGAAATTATTCCATGCTGTCAGTTGCAAATGGGAATGACTGAAATACATTCCGGCAGCGTATGGAACACAATGCCGCCACATACGCATTCACGCAGGAATGGAGGCTTACTTTTAATTCCTAAAGAACAAGCAGTCCGTCATTTTATGGGCAGCCTCAGAAGACACGTCATATATTCATGCTTAATGAACAGGCAGTTATTTCACTGTCATGGTCTATACGCTGTGCGGCAGGTACAAGTAATTATACGTTTATTTGGGCAATGTGCGGAGAAAATCTGGACTATAACGATATTATGATGATCTTGTTAAAAAGGCATCGAGGCTTATAAGCAGGACGGAATTACTGATTACGGTTATGTTTGCGATGTTACAAACGAAGAAGCTATAAATAAATTTATTGAAAAAGTGAATGCGGAAGTTAGCATAATAAACATTTTGGTAAACAATGCAGGTATTATAAATGTATTACCGCGCTTGAAATGTCTGCAAAAGATTTCAGGCAGGTTATCGATATTGATCTTAACGGTCCTTTCATTGTGTCTAAAGCAGTGCTTCGAGTATAATCAAAAGGCGCAGGAAAGATAATTAATATTTGTTCTATGATGAGTGAGCCGGGGGAAATTTAGCATGCGAATGGGCTGAATATAATATTTAGGTAAACGGCATCGGGATGGGATATATTGCTACTCCGCAGACTGCTCTGTTGCGTGAAAAAGGTCATCCGTTTAATATTTTATTATAGCTAAGACGCCCTGCAGCGCGATGGGGAACTCCGAAAGATTTGCAGGGTCCTGCTGTATTTCTCGCATCTTCTGCGTCTAATTTTATAAACGGACACATGTTGTATGTTGACGGCGGTATTTTAGCCTATACAGGCAAAAAGCCCAAATAAGCAGGTTTTTATAAAAGCTTTTAAAACAAAAAATCCCCGTTTTTTGAAACGGGGATTTTTTAATGCTGAAACGAATGAAATTATAATCTCATCGGCTCAATTATTTTAAGAATTTTATTTATGGCGGGAATGATTGAATTGATGCTGTATTATTGTATAATATGCTTACATATGAACAATGTCCAATAAATTAAAGCATAAATAATTATGGTCAAATTGTTTGTATTTAATAAAATAAAATTTTTATCTTTTATTTTGTTGAGAGAAGGCGTAAAGTGAAACAAATTATAATTTTATTAATGAGTGCTTTATTTATTTACAAACTGTGAAACTATGCCTCAAGCGCTTGCCTTACAGACACTTGAAGAAGATGGCTTGCAGTGGTCAGATATTGGGCAAAAGCAACTGTTGCAGTTTAAAGAAATCAAAGGGTATTTTATTAAAATACCGTTGAACTTTCACATGAAATTAATTTTTTCATAGTAAATTCCTCAAATAAACTGAATAGAATTTTAGGCATTGCAAGGACAATGACAAATACTGTTGACAGTCCTGATTTTAATAAGAGCATTTTGATAGTAATTGCGATGAAACCTTCAAGAATTTTGAATACCCTTAAATTAAATAAGATATATTTAATGGATAATAATGTGTATGCCGAATACGGTATTGAACCCTTTAGCGCTCAGGAATCAGGATATCTTGTTTCTAATATGCAGGTTTTGGCGTAGAAAAACCTGAGTTTGTTACGAATGTTTGCTTTATTGACAATGAAAAAATGTAACGGCCGTGCCTTTCGTTCGGCACTAGAAATCTAAATTCTCCTTCAAGTGTTTTTGCATATGTTAAAAGATTATACAGGAGTATAAAGGAACTCTACCGGGCGCAAATGGCGAAATGATATTTACAGAACTTAACTTAAAAACAGATTACACATATACTTTAAAACAAAATATTTAACAATAAACGGTAAAACTTTTACGTCATTGGGAAAATGGTTGCCCTTAGAGGATGTAAATTCCTTTATTTTAAATAAAAAAAAAGATTTAATATTTTATTTATAAATAAAATATAATTGAAAAACTTGATAATAACGGCGAAAAAATTGATTCAGAATTATATAAATTAAAAAAGTGAGGGCATATGAAATTTTCATCTTATACAAATACGGCGCTAGCAGCTGCAGAAGAAGGAGCGGCAGTCCTTATGAAATACTATAACAGCGTGCTTGATATTGAGTATAAAGGTGAGATTGACCCTGTTACACAGGCAGATAAGAATTCTCAAAAAGCGATAATAAAGGTAATAAAAGATGTTTTTCCGCAACATGGGATTTTGGCTGAGGAGAACGGAATAAACGAAATAGAGAAAGATTATTGCTGGATTATAGATCCTCTGGATGGAACAGTAAATTTTGTACACGGAATACCTATGTTTTGCGTTTCAATAGGTTTGAAATATAAAGATGAAATTATTTCAGGCGTAATCTATTCTCCAGTTATGAAAGAAATTTTTATGGCTGAAAAAAATAAAGGCGCATGGCTTAACGGTAAAAAAATTAAAGTCTCAAAAATAAAAGATACAATTCATTCCTTAGCTGCTACAGGATTTCCTTATTATATTAGGCAAAACAATACCAGAGTAATGAAAAATTTTAAAAATATAGTATTAGAAGCCCAAGGAATAAGGAGGCTTGGATCGGCTGCCCTGGATATAGCTTATGTAGCATGCGGACGTTTTGAATTCTTTTGGGAAGAAGGTTTGAAGCCTTGGGATATAGCTGCAGGCATTGTGATAGCTAAAGAAGCAGGCGGTAAAGTGTCAGATTACTTGTTTTCTGATGCGTCGGTTTTTAAAGACACAATGATTGCTTCAAATGGTACTGCTGTGCATAAAGAAATACTAAAAATTATCAATGGTAAAAAATAAAAAAAGCTATACATTAAAAATAATAAATATCCTGGATAAAAATTATGAATTTGTAAAATGCGCTCTTAATTTTTCAAATCCTTTTGAACTTCTTGCGGCAACAATCTTATCTGCACAGTGTACTGACGAAAGAGTTAATAAGATAACGGAGGAACTTTTTAAGAAATATAAGAATGTGAAAGATTATGCAGATGCTGATATTGCGGAGCTTGAAAATTATATAAAATCTGCGGGGTTTTTCAGTAATAAAGCAAAAAATATTATTAATTCTGCGAAGTTAATAATGGAGCAGTATAATGGAAGCGTTCCGCAGACTATGGGAAAATTGCTTAAACTGCCGGGTGTTGCAAGGAAAACCGCAAATGTTGTTTTAGGCGGTGCTTTTGGAAATGCCGAGGGTATTGCCGTTGATACGCACGTTATAAGAATTTCAAATTTACTTAAACTTACAGAATATGACGACCCGGTTAAAATTGAAAAAGATTTAATGGGAATAGTCCCCGGAAAGTCCTGGATAAAATTTCCCTTTTTGATACAAACTTTAGGAAGAAGAATTTGCAAGGCAAGAAATCCAAATCATACGGTTTGTCCGCTGAATAGTATATGTCCGTCATCTGATAAATAGCGGATATTCAAATTTATTAGTAAGTAATGATTAATGCCGACGCTTTAACTTGTATCCAAGCGCTTTTTTACGGCAGCGGAAATACGTTTTCCGTCGGCTTGTCCGTTTAATGCGGCTATTGCCGCTTTCATAACCGCCCGAAATTTTTATCTGCGGAAGCATCTGCAGCAGATTTAACTTTATTAAATAATTCTTCGTCAGTTATCCCGCAGACAGGTACTGTTCAATTACCGTAATTTCTTTTCTTTCTTTTTCTATTAAATCTTGTCTTGAGCCTTTTTCAAAATTCTCTATAGATTCTTTACGTTTTTTTTGTTTCGCTTCTCAATACCTTTATAATTTCTTCATCAGTGATTTTGATATTTTTTAAATCGCGTATGGGTTATTAAATCAGACCTAAATTTTTTAATAAATTCATTGGCTGTCATTTTTTGCTCCGTCATTGCATTTTATAATATTTACGGTAGTTCCGCTTGTAATTTTAATTGTTTTGTCCTGCCCGCTTTTAGTTCTATGACTGTATCAATTTTTTTAGGGGATAAATACTTTTTCAAAAAATAATCTGAAACATTTAGTTCAGGTTTTACATTTTTTAAAACACTGACAACTTTATTGTCTGCAATCCACAAAATATCTATAGGAAAATACATATCTTTCCGTCGTAAGAGATTTCTTTTCTGTTGGAAAGTCCTTTATTCTGTTCTTTACTGCTGCTTGCAACAAGTAATTTTAAATCTTGATTATTTATATTTGCAGTTACTATATTTTCGCTTTTGTATAATTCGCAGGCAGAAAAACATATAAGACAAGAAAACGATATAGAAACTAATATTATAGCTTTTCTATAATAACTTTGCACATATTTCATTATGCTCCAGCGGCAAGCAAGCAGTATTTTAATTGTTTTAGTCGTGAAATTTATAATAATAAAGAATGTTTCTTATGTGTTGTTGTATTTAATTACGCTATAATTTATTTGTTGCTTAAATACCTTTTATTTTATATAATATCTATAGATGGATATTAAACAAATAAGACCTTACGTTTCAAGTATAATTGAAGATATTAAAAAGAACGGGGATAAAGTTGTTTTAAAATATCTTAAAAAGTTCGATGGTGTAGATTTATCTAAAAAAGGCTATAGAGTTTCACAAACAACAACAGATGCTGCTGCTTATCGTATTCCAAAATCATTAAAAAATGCAATAAAGTCTTCTTACTCAAATGTTTTAACATATCATAAGTATGAATATTCTAAAATTACAAAAAAATGGAGTTACGCTAAAAACGACTTAACAGTAGGCCAGTTTTACACGCCTGTGGAATCTGCCGGCATTTATGTTCCCGGCGGTCGTTTTGCTTATCCGTCAACAGTTATTATGACTGCAGTTCCTGCCATTGCCGCAGGAGTAAAAAGAATAGTTATGGTTACTCCACCTAAGAATATGAACGACGGTGTTTTGTTCGCCGCAAAACTCTGCGGAATAGAAGAAATATATTCTGTCGGCGGTATAACGGCTGTAGCAGCTCTTGCATACGGAACAAAAACGTTAAAGAAAGTTAATATGATTGTAGGGCCGGGAAATGCTTATGTAAATGAAGCTAAAAGACAAATTTTTGGAGATGCTGGCATAGACTCTCTTGCCGGACCTAGCGAAGTAGCAATAATTGCAGATAAAAATGTTCCTACAGATTATGCTGTTGCTGATATAATGGCTCAAGTAGAGCATGACCCTATGGCGAAAGCCTACTTTTTATGCGATTCTGCAAGTAAAATATCTGAAATTAAGAAAATGCTGCCAAAAGAAGCTTTTAAACAGTTAAAAATAGAGTTTTGTTCTTTAGATAAGGCTGTTGATAAAGTAAACGATATAGCGCCTGAGCATTTGGAATTATTGGTAAATAATTATCAAAAATTATTAAAAGGTATTAAAAATGCAGGAGCTGTTTTCGCAGGTTATCAGACTCCTACTTCCTCCGGCGATTACTGGGCAGGTCCGTCGCATGTTTTGCCCACAAACGGATCTGCTAAATTTTCAAGCGGTCTTTCGACAATTACTTTTTTAAAAAGATCTACTTATATAAAAATGAATAAAAATAATAAAAAAGCATATAAAACCATTGCTGATTTTGCCGGAGCCGAAGGCATGCAGTATCATAAAAGATCTGCAGAGGTAAGGATATGAAGCAGAGAAAATCAAAAGTTGTAAGAAAAACCAAAGAAACTGATATTACCGTTGAAGTTAACCTTGATAAATCTTCAGCTCCGTCAGTGTCTACAAGCATAGGTTTTTTAGATCATATGCTTGAACTTTTTGCTGTGCATTCAGGAATAGGTTTTAAAATTAAAGCTTCTGGAGATACGCATATAGATGATCACCATTTGGTAGAAGATTCAGGGATTGCTATAGGACAGGCTTTGAAAGAAGCTGTCAGCGATAAAAGAGGTATTGCAAGATACGGGCATTTTCTTTTACCCATGGATGAGTCTTTGAGTTATGTGGCTTTGGATTTTTCAGGCAGGTTTTATTTGAGTTATGAAGCAGACATAACATTTAGGAAAAAAGAATTCAATTACGATTTAATACAAGAGTTCTTTTATGCTCTTGCAAGTAATGCGGGTATTACGCTTCATATTAAAATGATAAAAGGAAGAGATAACCATCATATAGCAGAGTCTATTTTTAAGGCTTTTGGGCGCGCTTTGGGACAAGCGATAGCATATTCTAAGAGTAAAAAAACTGTTCCTTCGACTAAAGGAATTCTTTAAAAATAATGCAGACAAAGATTGCCGTTATAGATTATGGATTTGGAAATATTAAAAGCGTTGTGAATGCTTTACGCTACTGCAATGCGCAGGCGTGCGTTATCGATTCTCCTTTAGAGATTTCAGATTTTTACGGCGCTATACTACCGGGTGTTGGAGCTTTCGGCCCTGCTGCGGATTTTCTCAAATTAAAAGATTTTGATAAAGCTATACATAATTATGTAAATTCAGGAAAAATGCTTTACGGGATATGTCTTGGATTTCAGCTTTTTTTTACTAAAGGATATGAAAACGGAGAATATGAGGGATTAAATCTTATCCCGGGAGAAGTAAGAAAGTTTGAGTTTGAAGATAAAAATTTAAAAATTCCGCATATGGGTTGGAATAATATAGAAATTGCAAACACTAAATACGCAGACAATATGTTTAATTTAATAGATAATAAAGAAACGTTTTATTTTGTTCATTCGTATTACGGAATGCCGAAAAATTTACCGCATGCTTCAAGTTTTTGCGATTACGGTATAAAATTTTGTTCTTCTGTGGCATATAAAAATGTATGGGGCAGCCAATTTCATCCTGAAAAAAGCGGAGAGAAAGGATTGAAAATACTAGCTAATTTTATAAATGAGGTAAATAAATGATTGTAATACCGGCTATTGATATAAGACAAGGGAATTCGGTACGATTAAAACAAGGCAAAATTGATGCGGAAACGGTTTATTCTACAGATCCGGTGTTTATTGCAAAGCTTTGGAAAGCAAAAGGCGCCCGCCGCATACACGTTGTAGATTTAGACGGCGCTTTAAGCGGAGTAAATATAAATGAAGATATTATAAAAAATATATGTGCCTCAGTTGATGTTCCTGTTGAAGTCGGCGGTGGCATAAGAAGTATGGAAAAAGTAAGGGAAGTTTTTGAACTAGGCGCATCATATGCAATTTTAGGTACAGTAGCAGTTTACAATCCTGAAATTGTAAGAAAAGCAATAAATAAATACGGTCCCCAGAAAATTATTGTTGCGGTTGATGCAAAAGATGGAAAAGTTGCAATAGAAGGCTGGAAAGACATAACTCCGGTTGATATTTTGGAACTTGTAAATAGGCTAAAAGAAATAGGTGTTCAGAAAATTTTATATACCGATATATTAAGAGATGGAATGTTTACCGGGCCTGATTTTGCAGGACTTAAAAAATTATCTGAAAGCGGAATGAGGATAATTGCTTCAGGCGGAGTAAAAACGATTGACGATATAATTAAGCTTACAAAGTATGAGGAAAACGGATTATTTGCCACTGTGGTCGGCAGCGCATTATATACAGATGATTTTAAACTTGAAGATGCGATAAGAGCATTAGAAGATTTGGAAAATAAATAAAATGCTAGGAATAAGAGTAATTCCATGTTTAGACGTTACAGCCGGACGTGTTGTTAAAGGGACAAATTTTGTCAATTTGAAAGATGCCGGCGATCCGATTGAAGTTGCAGAGCATTATAATTCAGACGGTGCTGATGAAATAGTATTTTTAGATATTACGGCAACTCACGAAGGACGTAATACTACTATTGACTTGATTAGAAGGACCGCCGAAAAAGTTTTTATTCCTCTTACAGTCGGCGGTGGCATAAGAACTATGGAAGATATTAGAAATCTTTTAAATGCAGGAGCTGACAAAGTTTCGCTGAATTCTTCTGCAGTTAAAGACCCCGAGATTATAAGAAAAGCGGGTTATAAATTTGGGATACAGTGTATAGTTATTGCGATAGATGCAAAAAAAGTCGGGGAAAATAAATGGAATGTGTTTGTGCACGGCGGTAGAATTGATACCGGGCTCGATGCTGTTCTTTGGGCTAAAAAAGTTGCAAAACTCGGCGCCGGCGAAATTTTATTAACAAGTATGGATAAAGACGGCACAAAAGACGGTTATGACACAGAGCTTTTAAGAATTATTTCAAATTCCGTTCAAATACCGGTAATTGCATCCGGCGGAGCTGGGAAAGTTGAACATTTTTCTCAAGCTTATGAATACGGCGCTTCGGCAGTACTGGCAGCTTCTTTGTTTCATTATAAAGAGTTGACGATAAAGGAAGTTAAAGAACATTTAAAATTTAAAAATATACCAGTTAGGACAACAAATTAAAATATGAACATTAAAATTAGCAATGAAATGAAATAGTCCTTTAAAACCTGCTGTATAGGCGGATAAGTCTGCAGATAAAATAAGAATTAAAAGTTTTCTGCGCCTGTTTGTAAATATAAGTTTAGCGGTACGGTGTTGGACGAGACTGCTAAGAGAATAAGAGTAAGCTGTAAACTCCAGCGTTTTAATTAGTATTTGAACTGCATGCAAATTAATAATTTATAGTAGAGCGAATAGTATGATTTATCCAAGCCTTAAAAAAAGTAAAGGAGTTTTTTATGTATAAAATTATTAAAAGTTTAAAATTTGATGACAAAGGACTTATTCCGGCTGTAGTTCAGGATTATAAAGATAATGCGATTTTAATGGTGGCTTATATGAATAAAAAAGCTGTTGAAAGAACTCTTGAAACGAGAAAAGCTACTTTTTGGAGCCGTTCGAGACAATCTTTTTGGGTTAAAGGTGAAAGTTCCGGGAATATACAAGAAGTAAAAGAATTTTATTATGATTGTGATGGTGATTGCATTCTTTTAAAAGTAAATCAAATCGGCGGTTCTGCATGCCACACCGGGCATAGAACCTGTTTTTTTACAAAAATTGCGGTATCTGGTGATACAGAAACTATAGGTAAAAAATTATTTGACCCTGATAAAGTTTATAAAAAGTAGTTATTATACCCTGATAAGCAATTATTATATTTCAGAAATAGTATATGAATTTATGGAAAAATGAAACTGAATTAAAGTTTTTTAAAGATAAACTAGAACGTGGTGGTTCTTCTAAAGAATTATTTTATAAGTTAAAATCAGGTTATTATGCTTATGTTCTTAAAAAATATGATACCGAAGGACAAACTTTACAGTCTAGAAATTCTTCAATTGGAAAATATACTGAAAAATGGACCAAAGATATATTTACCCTATAGCTGAAAAGTTTGGATTATAGTAAACAATGTAGAATGCAAAGAAATATGCCTTATTAAAAGATCTGAAGCTGTACTGCCAACTCAAATAAACAAAAATCTGAGAATATAAAACTTATTTTTGAAATTAAAATGAGTATGATTTCTAATTATAGATATACACAATCTAAGAATATAGGGTTTATTGGAGATTATGAGACTCACGGAGGGAATCTCTCTCTTACGTTCCAATTCTATGTTAAAAGCTATCGAAAAATCAATTAATATAAGAGTTTCAGGTATTGGATACTAAAATACCAATTATTGTTCTTGGTATTAGTCTAATAACTAGTAATTATTTGAATAAAGTAGATTTTCTTAAAAATTCCGGTGTTATGCAAGGTTTTTGGTCATTAAATAATATGCCTACAGATACTGATCATATTGAAGTAACAGAAAATAAGGGGTTTCAAACAATTATAAATCTTGTTATGTTACAAGAACAGATTAATGAAGTCTTAAGCAAGAATTAAATTATTTCTCCTCAATGATTCCAATATCAAAATTAGGAGAATATATTTTCATAACTAATCAAGAAAACTCTAATGAACCAAAGGCAGATAAATTTTTAAAACTAATAAGAGGATTATAATGCAGCAATTCAAAGTAGAAAGTACAAAAACAATTTCCTTTGGAACTAATGGAAGGATAAATTATGATTCTTCTAAATTTTACAATTCAAAATTATACAAAACTTTAAATACTAATAAAATATTTCAAAAGAACCCCCCCTTATCTTAAAAAGCAGTGTATGCCACAAGATAAAATCTAATATATAATTATGAAAAATAGCAATAATTATAAAAATTAAACAATATGAGTTAAAAACCAATAAGAATATTTAAATACAACAACATATTTTTTTAAGCGTTCCTTTATATTTGTATATTCTATATTCATTAAAGCCTAAAAATATTGATACTTCTGTCTTTGGTTCGCATTTAGGTATTATGCGACTCTTTATAATGTATCTCTTTCAAGTTCTCAATATACAGCTATGGGACAAAATCTTTTATCTAAAAGGGCAGAAGACAATGTTATTTTTATGGACCCTGGAATTGTTATGGATAAAAATTTTGTTGTTAAATATAATTTTTATAACAGCGAATCTTTGTATTATATTTGGAATAAAGATAAAAACAGAAAAATAAAATCTCCTGCAGCAGCAGATAGACATAAAAAATTGATTAAACATTATTTGTCGTCAATAGCAATTTCTGAATATTTAATTAAAAATATAGGAAAACAGTATATAGTATATAAATAATGTTAATGCGGTAAAAAGTTGTTTTTAATGCAAAATAACTTTCAAATTTATTATTATAAGTTATGCAGTTATAGTTTGTGTTATATATTTGGATTTAGTTACAATATTTTTTGTTTTTATTATTTTTGATAATAGTAAATGAGTATTTAAAAGCAAAAGATTATATATTAAAAGTATTTATAATTTAGGAATTAAAAATGCGAAAGTTTATAGTTGCAAAACAAACTCTTGAAATAGAAGCTAAGGCCGTAAGTAATCAAATCAAACATTTGGATTCAAATTTTGAAAAAGCAGTTTCTTTTATTCAAAACTGTGCAGGACATATTGTAGTTGTGGGGCTTGGCAAATCCGGATTAATAGGCAGAAAGATTTCCGCGACTATGTCTTCTGTGGGCGTAGCGTCTACATTTTTGCATTCGTCAGACGGGTTGCACGGCGATATAGGCATGCTTATAAAAGATGATATTGTAATAATGCTTTCTTATTCAGGTGGAACGGAAGAAATAAAAAAAATTCTTTCGGTTTTAAAAAAAATGCAAATTAAAGTTATAGTAATGACTGGTAAAATTAAAGCTCAAATATGGCAAAACTGCGATTGTATTATTGACTGCAGTATTGAAAAGGAAGCCTGTCCTTATAATCTTTCTCCTACTTCGTCAACTACCGCAATGCTTGCAATGGGTGATGCTTTGGCTCTTACCGTTTCAAACTTGAAAGGTTTTACAAAAGAAGATTTAGCAGTGCTGCATCCCTTGGGAGCAATAGGCAAACAGCTCATTATGAAAGTAAGTGATATTATGAGAAAAGGAAAGCAAAATCCAGTTGTAAAACATACTGCTACAGTTAAAGACGCTCTTTTTGTTATGACAAATACAAAAATCGGAGCGACAAGCATTATTGACGATGAATGTAAAATTGTAGGATTTTTTACAGATGGAGATTTACGCAGACATCTTCAAATGAACAATCAAATACTAAATGAAAATATAACGGATGTTATGACGAAGCGCCCTAGAATAATAAAACCTGAAATTATGGCTGTAGAAGCTGCTAAAATTCTAAAAAAGTATAATATAGATAATATTCCAGT
This sequence comes from Endomicrobium sp., assembly GCA_031290155.1. Taxonomy (GTDB): domain Bacteria; phylum Elusimicrobiota; class Endomicrobiia; order Endomicrobiales; family Endomicrobiaceae; genus Endomicrobiellum. The sequence goes on from JAITOB010000001.1 coordinate 12,843, forward strand.
TGTAGATAAAGAACGAAAACTTTTAGGTATTTTAGATCAAGGAGATTTATTAGCTGAAGGGATTTCATAAAAATTAAAAATAAACGTAACAATAGATTGGAGGGAAAATAGTAATGGAAACGACAGTTGAAAGTACGTCTGAAAAAAAAGGTCTTCCTGCGGGCATTTGGGTGAAATGCAAAAAATGCGATCAAGTTCTTCTACAGAAAGATTTCGAAGAAAATTTTATGGTATGCCCTAAATGCGGATATTATACAAGACTTCGCGCGCATAAAAGAATTGAATTTACGGTGGATAAGGGAAGTTTTAAAGAAATAAACGCAGATATTAATACCATTGATTTCTTAAATTTTCCTGGATATTCTGATAAGATTAAAGAGTTTAAAATAAATGATGCTGTTGTTACAGGCGAAGCAAAAATTAACGGATATAATGTTGTAATAGCGGTTATGGATTTTGAGTTTATGGGTGGCAGCATGGGATCTGTCGTAGGCGAGAAAATAGTAAGAGCTATAGAAAAAGCTATAAGAAAGAAATATCATTTGATTATTATTTCAGCTTCGGGCGGCGCTAGGATGCAGGAAGGAATAATATCTCTTATGCAAATGGCTAAAACAGCCGCCGCACTTGCAAAACTTGCAGATAGCAGGCTTGCTTATATTTCAATTTTAACAGATCCTACAACAGGCGGCGTTGCGGCAAGTTATGCTATGCTTGGTGATATAAATATTGCAGAGCCTAAAGCTTTAATAGGTTTTGCCGGTCCTAGAGTTATTGAACAAACTATAAGACAACAGCTTCCGGAAGGGTTTCAACTTTCTGAATTTTTAGAGAAACACGGAATGCTTGACATTGTTGCGGAGAGAAAAGATATGAAAGATGTTCTAACTAAAGTGTTAAGATTTTTTAATAAATAATGATGTTTTATAAAATTTTACAAGAATATAGAGGAATAAAACCAGGACTTTTAAGGATAAGAAAATTCCTTAAAAGCGTGGATAATCCTCAAAATAACTTAAAAACAATACATATAGCAGGCACTAATGGTAAAGGGTCAACAGCAGTTTTTATATCTGAAATTTTAAAAACCAGCGGATATAAAACCGCTTTATATACTTCCCCGCATTTAGTTGATATTACTGAAAGAATCAGAATTAATGGTAAAAGTATATCTGTAAAAAATTTTAACGGCTTATCAAAAAAATATTTAAATAAAGCTGTAAAATATAAACTTTCATATTTTGAATATTTAACTGCTTTGGCTTTTATATATTTTGCACAACAGAAAGTTGATATTGCAGTAATTGAAGCGGGACTTGGCGGACGTTTTGATGCGACAAATATTATAAAAAACCCGTTAGTTTGTGTAATTACCTCAATTGCAAAGGAACATCAAGAAATACTAGGCAACGATATTGTAAAAATAGCTTTTGAAAAGGCGGGGATAATAAAAAAAGGCGCTTATGTTGTTTGCGGACAGCTGCCCCAAAAAGCAGTTAACATAGTTAAAAGCAAATCAAATCCGTATATTTATGGAAAAGATTTTAAAACAGTAAACAATAAATTTGGAAAAACCGGCCAGGAATTTGATTATATAAGCGCAAATACAAAGCTGCATAATATTAAAATACATCTTTTAGGCGGACACCAGTTTGTCAATGCTTCTATTGCTGTTTTTGTTGTAAATCTTTTAAATAAAAAAGGATATTGTCCAAGTCAAACTCATATAAAGGAAGGTTTAAAAAATACGATTTGGCATGGACGGTTTGATATACGAAAAATTATTAATAATTCCCAAAATTTTGAATTAGTTTTAGACGGTGCGCATAATATGCACGGATTAAATGCATTTTTTAAGACATTTAAACAGCTCGATTTTTCAAAAAAGAAACGAATTTTTGTTTTTACCGTTATGAAAGAAAAAAAATATAAACATATGGTAAAAAAGATAGCTCCATTTGCAAAAAAAATAATATTGCCTGAAATAAACAATGAAAGAGCTGTAAATCCTGAAGTTTTAAAATTAGAATTTTCAAGATATATTGCCAAAAGTAAAATTTATACTGCGGACTCAATAACAAATGCTTTTAATGCAATAAAAGACGGTGAAACGGTAACAGCAATAGGTTCCCTTTATCTTGTGGGTGAAATTTTAAAATATATCAATAAAACAGTAAAGCAAAAATGATGTCCAGTAAATATTTGAGTATAAGATATAAGAGAACGATTATAAAAATAACTGTTGTTAATTCCAAAGAGTATGATAACGGAATATGGGCAGGTCTATTCTTATATAAATGCAAAACCTTTAACTATTGTGAAATCAGAAGTCAAAACGGTTTATAATTTTAAGAATTATTATAAAATTAAAGGTATAGGTATTGATTAGCATGAGATGTTGATTTTATTGCCGGCATCGTATTGTACGTTTTTACATAATCGGCATAAATGAAAAGGAGTTCTGCTTAAAGATATATTTGTTAAAATTACAGATAAAAATAATTATTTTTATAATAATGCAGATGCTGTTTCAATGGAAGCCGTTTTTATTGATACAAAAAGTCAGGCTCCTAACTTAATATGTGTTATGGTTGAAACACAGGTCGACAATGTACTTATTTTAAATAAAAAATTTTACAGAGATATAAGTGGAACGGCTGGTAAAATTATGTCAACCTATGTGCAAATATAAATGAGGCAATAATGGCTGTACAGAAACATTTATTGGAGTAAAGTACTTTTTAAAACGGGATGTTGAGTATTTGAAAGAAAATAAATCTGCCGTATTTTAATAAGCTTGCATAAAAATTATTTATTGACAGCCTTGCGGTTATTATTAAAGCTGCCGCAGACAGGTATAAAACTGCAAAAGAACTGCAGAAAATTATGAGTGAAAATTGAATATTTTTATTTATGGTATTGTAAATTTTATAAATCCGGATACTATTATTCTTTGCGGAGGGATAACGTATGTGGGTAAATATTTTACGAACTCTTCATTGCGTAAAATTAGAAAAAGCACATTCCGCTCAGCAGTAGCTAAAGCCTGCAAAAATAATCCTTGTATTATTGGTGCTGCAAATGCTTCATAATGTCTAGTTTTTCGATGAACAAATCCTTATTTAATAAAATTGTCATTTTTATTTTTGTATTATTATCGACTTTTAAAGCTTTTGCTTATGAAGTTGATATAGCTGCGGATAATCTGGAGTATGACGGTCTGCGCAGTAAGCTTAATGCAAAAGGAAATGTTATTCTTTATTGGGAAGATAAGAAATTATATGCCGATTATATTGAGCTTCTTATAGATAAAAAAACCCTTAATGCTTGCGGCAATATCAAGTTTGAAGAATCTGGCAATACAATTTATGCAGGCAGCATTACATATAATTATGATAATGAAAGCGCTGACATAAAAGAGACTTTTTCTAATTTTTCTTCTGTATTTATACGTACAAATTCCATGGAAAGACTAAATAAAGATACATACTTAATAAACGACATAAAACTTTCAAACTGCGATTCAAATAACCCTCATACATACTTGAAAGCAAAACGTGGTAAACTTGTTATGAATAAGCGAGTAACGTTATATTTCCCATTTTTTTATATTGAAAAAATCCCAATATTTTTTTCTCCTGTGGTTACAAAATCCCTTGAAGGTGGAAGATCTTTTGCTTCTGAATTTAAAGTTACAATTGAACCGGGTCATACAAGTGCGGGCATATCTTTGAAGACTAGAATTTCTTGTCCGTTAAGCGAAAATTCAACAGCTGAAGCTATATATGACTACTTAGGAGCTAAAGGGCATGGATATGGCGGAAATGTTAAGTACTCAAATAAAAATAAAAAAGGAAATATTTATATTTATACTACAAAAGATTTAACTGAGGGGAAAAAAAGATGGGCATTAATACCTTATTATGAACAAAGAATAAATGAATGGGATATAAAATCTCAAGGAGAATTTATGAGTGATGAAAATTTTGATTATAGCTATAATCATCAAGACAATTGGAACAGGGTCAATAATAATTTAAAATCTTATGCTTCTTTAACAAGACATGGACAAAATACAAGTTTAGAAATATTTACCCAGCGTTATGATAACTATGATATAGATAAGGGCAATTATAAAATATCATCTTTAACTCTGCCTGCTGTAAAACTTACATATTTTCCTAAAACTATTTTTCTTGGTATAACTCACGACTTCGCTTTTATCTACAGTCGCGATTATAAGCAGTATACTTATAAAAATATAAGTTCCTTAAATTATACTTTAACAAAAGCTTTTAAACTAAGCAGAAGACTTACATTAAAGCCTGCTTTTATAATAACAGAAGATTGGTGCGATAGGTTTATAACGGAATATTCAGGTTATTTGAATTCAAGATACAGGGCCACGGGCTGGATGGATTGGAATGTAAAATATTCTTTAACAACAAAGAAAGAAAGAAAATATGATATTTTTACAAAAGATTCTGGAATTGGGACAAATAAAGTCTTTTTTACTAATTCTATGTATATTGGAAATAGGATTACGGCAAGAAATGTTATTTCGTATAATTTATGCCGGAATGAGCAAAATAATTTAAAAATATGGTCGCCGCTTGTATCTGAAATAGTGTGGACTCCGAAACATTGTATTACAGCATATATAACACAATCACAATTTTTGAATCCTTTTAAATGTCAATCTTTAAATTTAGATTTAAAAATAGGAGATATCGAAAAAGCTTATTTAAAGTTTGGAGTTTTTTATCAAGAATATAAAGACTGGAGGGCAGATAATATTTTAGGTTTTGGTTTATGGCTTACTCCTAAATGGAGATTTGATTACAATATAAGGATAAATTCGGATTATTCTAAAATAAGAGTGAATGAACAAGATATGAGACTATACAGAGACGGACATTGCTATAATCTAGGTGTAAGGTGTAGAATAATTGGTAAAGAATATGAAGGGTTCTTTAAATTTGATATTAAAACAAATATGCCTTTTGACAAGAAAAAAGATAACAAAAATGATAATGACGACGAAAAAATCCTCTATCCTTGGAGCGACAATCCTGTTATTATATAAAAGTAATTTATATAACGCCGCGAGTTCAGCAATGTATTTGATATAAATTGAAAAGTTATTTGGAGAGGTGGCCGAGCTGGTTGAAGGCGTTAGTCTCGAAAACTAATATACGGGCAACCGTATCGGGGGTTCGAATCCCCCCTTCTCCGAAATACATTTTTCTTTGTTATCTTAGAAACTGTAAATTTGTCTAGCAATAGTTTACCTTATAGATAAATTAATCTGCAGTTGTAAGTGTAGGGGGTATTAATTTCAAAATTTAATAAAGAAAGCTTCGGATTTTTAGAAATGTTAGTTTTATTATATGCTTTTATTTTTTCTGATTCTTCCAATTTTTTGTTTTCTATATTCAAATCCAACACTCTAAAGAATTTATATGCAGAATAAGATGTAGAATGTCAGGATAAGTGTTAAACCAACAGACACCCTTTTCATCCTAAAGATACCTGCTGTAATCGCATTTTAACGCACGTATTCACAATGGTGCCGCAACAAAATAAAACGTCTTAGCGGATTGTGTGTGAAGCAGTATATTCCGTGCGTCGCAGCGCAGCAGTTCCAATGCCTCTTTTTGTTTGTCAGCATATCTCTAAAAGACATTTCACATTGTTGTTACCGCACAGCAATTTAATGCTTGACAAATATGGTAATATATATAACGAAAATGAAAGGATCGGAAAAATGAATAAAGATGGTATTATTATTTTTAATTATGGTAGTTGTTGCAGGTTGTAGTAAAGCCTCAAAAACATACCATGCAATATTGGATGCATCAAATAAAGAGGAATAAGCAGAAAAGTTAGAAGCAAACACATATGCAATGTCCTGCCAAGAGAATGATTGATGCAATGGAATAAAATAGGGAGCGATAAATGTAAAGAACAAAGTTGGAAGCTAGTATGAGAACAAGACGTGTTATAATGCTTCCTAATATGAAAGAAGAAAAAGAACTAATAATCAAAAGAGTGAAAGAAGCTGATATGTTTGTGTCAGAATATATACAAAAGTAGTATTATCACATTGATAAAGCTAGTATTCTCATCTTAAAAAAACTTGTACAAAAGGACACCCCTCGTCTATCTTTACAATAGTGTTTACTTGTGCAATGTGGAAACTGAATTCAAAATAAAACGAAAAGTCAGATAAAAATTATCCAACCTTTTTACCATTAATCAATAAATCTAGGTTTATTTAAAAGTTTATCATATGGTTATTCTTAAATTATATATTGTAGTATTCTTATATTGTGTAATGCTGCTTCAGTAAAATGAACGTATTTTTGTTTCTTTTTTCATTTTAAAATTATTTATTGGCGTGTTATTTTTATGTTTTGTATAATACTTAATATGGAAGGAAACAAATAATATTTAACTATCAAAGAAGCAAGTCTTTGGGCTACAAATTATTTAGGAAAAGAGATTACAACTTCAAATATTTCTTATCTTATTAATTATGGGCGTATTGCTAAAATAATACAGAATGATTCTACGCAAGTTTCAAAATCAGAACTTATAAAATATTATCAAACTTTAAATATATACAGAGAAAATCCATGGACGGAGAAACTTGGCAAAGATTTAAACTGGAAATTATCTTTTGGCAATTTAAAAGAATCAGATACAACTAAGCATATTCACAGGCTCCATCCTTATAAGGGTAAGTTTATACCGCAGCTTGCAAATATTTTTTAGACGCGCATACTGACGTATTTAAAACAGAAAGTTACTTCCATAAAAACGACATAGTATTAGATCCTTTTTTGCGGCAACGGAACAACTCTTGTCCAGGCGAATGAACTTGGTTTACACGCCGTAGGAATAGATGCGTCATCTTTCAATGCTTTATTTCAAACTGTAAGATTTCCGAATATGATATTGAAATTTTATATAAAGCAGTAAAACAAATAACAATAAAATTGTACTCCAAACTTATATTATCAAAAGTTACAGATTTTGAAAATCTCTTGCAGAGGAATTAAAGTGCTTTAATGACAATTATTTTCCACTTCCTGAATTTAAATATAAGGTAAGATAAAAGTTTATAGATGAATATACTTACGGAATAGAAAAAGAAAAACAATTCCTGCCGGTTTACAAAAAATTGAAAAATATAAAATAGAACTGCTTAATAAAAATGCTAAAACATTTTTTGGAAAAATGGTTAAAAACATAAGAAATTAATTAGACTTGGTTTTTAATGAGATAAAAAAAGTTGGGATACAAATCTTACTTTAATTCTAAGTCGCACAATGCGTTCATGCAGAGCGACTACGCATTCGGATTTAACGACGCTTATAAAGTCTGTATCTGCAGCTTATTATTGTTCAAAACACGGTAAGATTTGTAAACCTGTATTTTCTATTATGAAATGGTGGCAGGTATATTCAAAGATACAATTGAAAGGTTGAAAAAATTTAAAGATTTAAAAACAAGCGCATATCAGTACTGTTTAACCGGCGACAGCAGAACAATGGATATTAAATATGAACTTTCAAAAAAGACAAAATAATCTTGTAAAATTACTGCAAAAACAAAAAATTGCAGGTATTTTTTCAAGTCCTCCTTATGTCGGGCTTATAGACTATCATGAACAACATGCCCATGCCTATGATTTATTTGAATTTGAAAGAAAAGATGAGCTTAAAATAGGTTCGCTGTTTAAAGGCAACAGAAAAGAAGCGCAGAAAAATTATATCGAAGACATTTCAAATGTTTTAAATAACTGTAGAAAGTCTCTAAAAAATAATTATAATGTTTTTTTTAGTTGTCAACGATAAATATAATTTATATTCTTTAATTTCTGAAAAAATCAAAAACGCAGATAGTAAATACTTTTAAAGACCGGTTTTAAACCGTACGGAAAAAATAAAAACGCATATTCTGAAATAATTTTTCATTTAAAGGAAAAACAAAATGCCGGCTTCTAAAAAACCATTAATAGAAAAAAATATAGAATCCGTTAAATCTAATGCAAAGTTTATTACTTTTCATTTTATATAAACAAAGAAATCGGCGCATATACAATGGAATGATTTTTTAGCATCAGTAGATATTCCTTTAAAAATATGGAGGGGAGAATCTTTCAAAGGGAAAACAAAAATCTGCGCGATATAAAGAAACTTATCAATATTCTTACAGATGATACTGATTCTGTATTATGTAAATTAGAGCATAAGATTGAAAAAAACTGGAAAAACGATATAGATAATAAAAGAAGTGGATTCTCTGAATTTTTCTCTGGAGCAAATATCGAATTTATTTTTAGGGGCTGAGAATTTTAAATGCCGTATATGAAACAATGAATTCAAATACATATTCTTTGAGCATAGGTAAAAATGAAATTATAGATATTGCAGAGGATAAGAAGTATTTAATAGGATATTTGACTGCAAGAGAACCCTTAGACAGCATCGCTCCTAAAATCAATGACATGCGTTCACTGTATCCTGATGTTTTCAAAAAAATAATATCAGACTGTATTTAGGCAGAAATGATATCAATAATGATATCAATACAAAAATAGAAAAAACTCTTATAGAAGCCCCTGATAATTTCATTTATATAATAACGGTATTACAATAACTATTAAAGAAATTAAATTTTTAAATTCTAAAAACTATACTGTTAGCCCGGTCAATATTGTAAACGGCTGTCAAACTGCCAATAGTATTTACAATGTATCTTTAAAACAAATACATTTAAAGAAGACTATGTAAAAATACCTGTAAGAATCATTGTTGCGGATGACCAAGAATATCAGAATATTACAATTCGTACCAACACTCAAAACGGTTTAGAAGCAAAAGATTTAATTTCAATCACAACTATACAAAAAGAACTTCAAGAGCTTTTCGGCAATAATAAAAATAGCTAACAAGAGTTTTATTATAAAGACAAAAGTCCTGCGTTGAAACAGGAAATATGCCTGATGTGGATTATATAGTGCATATTGATGATATTTATGGGCAGTCTTTTCAACGCTTATGCTAATTCCTAATAAAGTATCAGGTTATTTTGACATTATAACGTTAAAATATGTAGATAAAATTTTTGACGAAAGATTTGTAAAGCTGTATTACATTTTAACCATATTATTAAAATTTATAGAAACAGAAGTTGAAGAAAACTATAATATTACAATCGTTTAAAATATCATTTACTGTATTCTATGTTTAAATTTGTTAATAACGACAGAAATATTAATTTATTTGAAGAATATTTTAGAGAAACAATAGATGATTCTATAGAAGAAGAATTTAATATTCAAAGTAAGCTGATAAAAGAAATATATTCAACAACAAAAGAACTAGTTAAAAATATGATGATTTTAAAAAGTGTTGCAGTATATTATTGATAAAATAAAAACTAGTTATCCAAATTTGTTGAATTTAAAGACGAAATCTGACGAAAGAATATCATACAAACCTGTGGAAAAATTGAAGAGAACAAGAACTCCGCCGATTTTTGCAGATTTTAATACAGTGTCTGATAAAACTGCTAAGATATTCTGGATACCACCGATGATGAAAGATGAAATAAAAAATAATATAGAAAAAATTCTTAAAAAAAGTTTAAGAAATAAATTTAAGCATTATGTACCTGAATCGTCCTCAATGCTGTTTCATATAAGACTGCTTGGCAAAGATAAATTAGCACTGTTTTCTTTTATACATTCATCAAATACTAATTTTGGAACTACAACATTTGAACCAATCGCTCTTGAACTAGCAAGATCTAAATTTAAAACAGTTTTAAAACAAGTAAATGTCGGATTGTGTATAAGTGATGAATCTCAAAGAGAAATTCAAAATATTATCGATAAGATTTCTACAGCAAACATTAAACCAAATAAATATGATGAAAATAGAAAAAATAAGAAAAGTATGTAAAACCGGCAAAATGCATAAAGTTAGACTTACAAAAGTGGATATTTTTCTTGAAAAAGCAGACGGTGAAAAATTATTGTTTGATATTAAAACAGCAAAACCAAATAAAGGTAACTTTAAAGAATTTAAAAGAACATTATTAGAATGTGTCGCAACAATACTTGCAGAAGATCCAAAAGCTAGAGTAAATACGCTAATAGCAATTCCATATAATCCATATGACCCAAAACTGTATGCCAGATGGACTATGGTCGGTATGTTAGATGTGAAAAAAGAACTAAAAGTAGCTGATGAGTTTCGGGATTTTTTAGGAGATAGAGGTACTTATAAAGATCTAAAAATTGCTTTGAAAAAATTGGTATTGAACTAAGAGATGAAAATCGACAGTTATTTTAAGCAATATAATAAATAATTCTTTGATTACGAAACACAGAAAAATTAAAATTGTTGAAGTAATAAGGATAAGCATTATTGTTTTTAACTTGAATTACTTTTTAAACTATATTATCAAGGCTAAATCAATTTGCAATAATGGTAAAATATAGATTTTAAGATATTACCTTGATTATTATCTAAAGATCTGCGTAAATATTTAGACTTTTCTATCAAAAAATAATCGTAATTAACTAAAATATAATTTATCATACTTAATTAAACATAACCTAAATTATTTGTAATATTTTTAAGTACTTTTATGATAAAATAATTTTAAAAGATAATTTAATATAAAGCAATTTTACTATTTTAATAGAAAGCCTTGATTATAAATGAAGATTTTTTTCGATAATTTTACCTCCTCCCAAAAAAGCTTTTTAATAATAGACTAATTATTTCCGTAATGGTGGTCATGATAGTAGTATAGAACTAAATAAATAATTTATTAAGACAGTTAAAAGGTAACAAAACATTTGTTTTTACTATTTTATTTGTGGGAATATGCTTCATTTATATAAGATTATAATAATAAATTACTGAAAATACTTTGAAAATAGAATTAGTTGAAATTAAATTTTTACAGTGTATCTTTAAATTGATAATAAAATTATATGTCTTAATTTAGAAATTGATTATCTTTTCTATTTTTGTTATCCTCATTCTCTTCATTAATAAAAAGTGTACGTTATAAGAGAGAAGACAAAAGGAATCGAAATGAACTTAAAAATGAAATCGCCAAATTCCAAAAAGAAGATTTAGATAGAACCTTTGATAAAAGCGAAAAGAAAACTATGAACAATCATAGTATTAAAAATATATTGCAACTAGAAAATGGAACAGTGATTTTTGACAATAAAGAATTTACATCTGTTGCTCAAAATTGCAGGCCATAATAACGTAAGCGGTCCATCATTTTGGGGAATAGAAAGGACTCTAAATAAATTTTCATTATAATATTATTGATTTTTGTCAGAAATAATCAAAAGTTGGTAGTAGATCTTTATAAAAATATAAAATATTTAATAATCCATGCCTTATTATACTTTTAGTACTTCGCATACACTCTAAAGAGGATAATTCATATTTAGTAAAATATTATGAGTTTTTATTTTTTAATGAATTTATCAAACTACTGCAATATCTCAAATTAATTACAGTAGGAAAGCTGCTAATAAATTCGATACTTATAATCATTTATTGTATTTGTAAATCAACTTCAATGATGGCCTAATTAATTATTATGTAGATCTATATATCAATATCAAGTTTTGATTAATTATCATTTCTTTGCTCTTCAAGTCAAATTTTTCTGTTTGTTAAAACTTCACCCTCAAATTTAAAGTACTTTGGTCACTGGACTCGCGGATTATTGTATTCTAATTTTTTTAGTAAATTGAATTCTAAAGCACTTAAGAAATAGTAATCACCATTGTATTCAACTTTTCTATCACTTATTACTTTCCATTTTTTATTCTCATTTCTGTAAATATAAGTTCTGCGGCTTCTGGAATGTCTAAAAATGAAAAAGAAAATGCTGCTGCCATTATTTAATCTTATTGTCTTCTTTTATTTTAGATTCCTCCTCAATCATTGAATTATCAGGATTAATCTCTGTTCCTCTAAGTATTTTCGGACTTGAAATAACTTTTTCAGGTTTTCAGGTGCTAACTCAAGAAATTCTCTTTTTGAGCGAAGTTGCCGGTCAGAAAAAGCATTGCGAGTATCCTTTTCTTTTTTCATAGTCATCGTCTTCTATTGCAAAGCAACATTTAAAAGGTAATGTTACACCCGGTGCATCCAAAATTTTATTAATATCTTAAACCTTCAAGAGTATAAACATAAATAAATTAAAATATAATGCAAAGTATTTAGTAAACTTTATATTTGTAATTATTTTAACAAATTCTCAAATGTAAACCCTGTATAATATTTTATAAATCTTGTAAAGATATTTGTTTAGAATTTCAGTCTTTTGGAAACTAATTAAATCTTTTGAATACCCTTTAAGATACATTTTTTATTTAAATATAAATTTTTAATTTTTATATTATTCAATCTACTAATAAACAATTAATTAATATATCATTCAAGGATAAAGTTATTTTTAGAATTAACTGTTTAATAACTCCCATCCTTTCTAAATTATATAGTTATAAGTAATTAATAAATTAAATTTTTTAATGCTGAGGATGGGATTTGAACCCATACCGCCCTTGCGGGGACAGGCTCCTGAGACCTGCGTGTCTGCCATTCCACCACCTCAGCTTTTTCATAGGTAGACTAATAACAATCTTTACTTCAAATTACAAGCATGCGCTTTTATTTATTCTGATTATATTACAAAAAAGTAAAATACTATGATACTATAAATAATTGAAATACTCCAGATACAGCAGATATAAAAGTATAATCATTGATATTTTGCTGTAAAATGATAATAATTGTCAGTAGTTTGTAATCACAGATAGATAATGCTGAAGAGAATTTCAAAAAAGAAAATTTTTCCAAAACTATTGAGATATATGAAAGTCTTATACAAATAGAAAAAATAAATAATCCGTATATTTATTATAATCTTGCAAATGCACACTACAGGAACGGAAATATTGGTCAGGCAGTTTTAATATAGAAAAAGCGTCAAGGCTTGCTCCGCGCGACAAAGAAATAAAAAATAATAAAAAGTCGCTTGATGTTGCAGGACAGGTGGGATCAAAAAGATTTTTCTGATATTTTTTTACAGTTTTTTCGTTAAATGACATAACGGCGTTATTTTCTGTAATTTTACTTTTAATAGTATTATCGTTATTTATTATAAAAAGAAAATTAATATTTAAAAAAACCATAACGGTTTTGATTACTCTGTTAGTTATATGTATGTCGCTTTTTATTTTAAAACCCTGCAATGAATTTTATTAAAAGAAGGCGCTGCTGTATCTGCTTTGAATGCCAGAAGCGGCCCCAGGGGACAATAATACTGAAATTTTTACAGTTCCAGAAGGTAAAATTGTGTCGGTAACATCTGAAAGCGGCGGCTGGATTAACATAAAAGTTAAATCTGAAAATGAAAATTTTACAGGCTGGGTTGAAAATAATATGGTAAGAAATATCAATGAGTAAAATAGCGATTTTCGGCGGAACTTTTGACCCTGTTCATAAAGCGCATACTCAAATAGCAAAGCTTGCGCTGCAGTCTTTTGATTTAAAAAAATTAATTTTTGTTATAGCTTATGCTCCGCCACATAAAGCGAAGCAGTACGCAGGCATTGAACATAGAATTTCTATGCTGCAGCTTGCCTCGGGCAATATTAAAAAGACTGAAATCAATTTTTACGAATTTCAAAAATCGCAAGTAGTATATTCATACCAGACGCTGGATCATTTTCAAAACTTATATCCTGATGATGAAATATATATGATTATAGGTTCAGATTCTCTGGTGAATTTATCGGAATGGAAAAACATAAATTATCTGTCGCATAGCTATAAATTTATAGTAGCAAAAAGACCTGGAATAATAATAAATAAAAATACGAAATATTTAGATAAATGTATTTTTATAAATAAAGATGCAGCAGATATTTCTTCTACCGGAATAAGAAAACTAATAAAAGAAGATGATAAAACGGCAGTTTCGTTGCTTGATAAAAAGGTTTATGACTACATAATTCAAAATAAATTATACGGATGAAATATCTTTTCTTTATTATTCTTAGCAAGATGCTTCAACAACGCCCGGTCTGGGGTTAACTTTTATTATAAATGAAGGGAATATGAATAGAAATATTGAAAAAATATTTGGTTATTTATCTATACATTTAAGTCCTAAAATATTTAAACATTCTTACAATGTGGCAGTTCTTGCCGGAGAACTTGCATTAAGATACAGTATAGATATATTAAAAGCCAGGTCGGATGGTATTTTACATGATTGCGCAAAAGGTATGACGGATAAGGAATTGATTAACTTTTTTAAAAGACGTCATAAAGGGTTTAAATATTATCAGGCGATAATTAGATTTTCACCGCATCTTTTGCATTCTTTTGCTGGAGAAATTATTGCAAAAGAAAATTTGAAGATAAAAGACTGCGATATTTTAAATGCGATTAAAAATCATACTCAAGGCAGGGAAAATATGAGCGTTCTTGAAAAATAATTTTTGTTGCAGACTCCATTTCAGACGACAGAAAATGGAAGTATGTTAAAAATTTGCGGAAGATGGCAAGGGAAAATCTAAACGAAGCTTTTTTGAAGTGCTTACAAAAGATAGAATTTATTGTTAAGTGGAATATGCCGTTGCTGCCTCAGATTGTGGGTACATGGAATTGGTATGTTTCAAACAATAAAAAAGATAATCAAAAATAAAATATTAATAATTTGTTTTATTATATTGCCGACTGCGGTTACGTTTGTTTATATTTATGTTGACAGCCACGATGATGTTGCAAAAAAAACTTAAAGATAAAGGTTATGCCAGTTGTACTATTTTGTTATACGGTACTGAGAGATTATTTCCAGGCTGTATAGATGCATGTACTGTTTTATATAACAAGAAATCTAATGTTGTAAAAGTTTTGTCTATAAATACTGAATCTATTGTTTTAAAGAAAAAAGAAAAAGCAAGAAGTTTATGAGCTTTGTTTAATGAAAATATAAAAAAGACGTAAATACAGCAGCAGAAAATTTTTATTTCAATTTACAAGAAACTGTGAAAAATGCGCTTTTGTCTGATTTTTACGTTAATGTAAGTTTTGAAATGCTTGAAAATATAACATGGAAAAATGGCATCTTAAATTTATTCTTTCTGAAAAGGGTTTTAAAAATGAAGATCTAGAATTTTTAAATCATCTTGAAACAGTTGAATATCTTATGCATTTAATGCCGTATGCCGTGATAAAGATCTGCAAAAACTATAATTTTCTTGATACAAACATTTCAAGAGCATCTTTTATTTCATCAGTTTTAAAATTAAAATTTTCTAAGCCTACGCTTTTATTTTGTGTAATGCCCGTAAAATATGCAAGAGGAAGAGTTAAACCTGACAAACAAAACATTAAAGATTTTTTAAATAAAATATACTACAGCAGCCCGTCTGGGCATATAGATTCCAAAAATATTAGAATTGATATTAAAAACGCTTCAAAAAAACCTCGTATAGCTGAAAAATGACGTGGGTTTTAAGAGCAAATAAATTTGATATTTGGGATTGGGGCAATTTTTCTGTTGCTTATGATAAGACTTTAATAAAAGATTATAAAGGTAATTTTACGCAGGCTTTAAATATTGCTGAAATTTTAAAAACTGGAGGGATAATGTCATATAACAAAATTTTATTATAATATAAGTGTATTTGCAGGCAGAGATTACATAATATATGATAATCTTGGCAGAAGGGGTGGGTTGAATGTCAAATTAATTTTCTTAAGCTGGGTGTTAAAACCGCAGAAATAGCTGATGATAAAATTGTTTTAGATGTGCGCGATATAACCGCTGTTGTTAATTACTTTGTTATAACAACTGTTGGTTCAACTCCACAAATAAACGCCATATCCTGCGAAATTGAAAAAGCTTTTAATGAATGGATATTTTACAGCTAAGGAAAGAGGGGGACGTATTCAACTTCATGGCAGGTGATAGGTTACGGCGGTCTTGTAATACACATTATATCGCCATTCAATAAGAGAGTTGTATAAACTTGAAAAACTTTGAGATAATGCAAAAACTGTTCAATCTAAAAAAGAAAATGATAATATTGTAAAAATAAAATAAATAAAAAAATATTTTTTTTAAGATTTAAATATCTATGTATCTTTTATTTGCCTATTTTGTTTATATAAGCAGTTTTCATTAATTTTCAAATTAATGCGGTTTTCGAGGAATTATGGATATTCAGCTTATAATGTGGAGTTTATTTTGGATTATTGTCGCAGCTGCTTTGTATTTTGATTTGGCAGTCTTAAACAAACATAAAGGTAATGTTAAAACGCAGGAAGCCGTTGCAATGGTGTTAGTATGGACAGGACTTGCTGTGTTTTTTGGTTTGATTGTTTATTATATATTTGGTTATGAAAAAGCCTTAGAATATATCGTCGGATATATTATTGAATATTCTCTTTCTGTTGATAATATGTTTGTGTTTTTAATATTTTTTACGTGCTTTGCGATACCTAAACCTAATCAGTCTAAAATTTTGGTTTGCGGTATTACGGGAGCTGTGGCATTCAGATTTTTATTTGTTGCTGGCGGAGTTAAACTTATAAACTCTTTCTCATGGATAACATATATTTTAGGAACAGTATTAATTTATACTGCAGTTAAAATGATATTTAAGAAAAATGAGAAAGTTCACCCTTATAACAACATTGTGTACAGAATTTTGAAAAAACTGTTCCGCTTTAAGTATGATACAAAAATAAACAAATTTTTTGTCAGAGAAAACAACGTATTATATGCTACGCCTATGTTTGCTGTTGCCGTTATTATAGAAATGAGCGATATAGTCTTTGCAATAGATTCAATATCTGCAGTGCTTGCGGTTTCAAGAGATACTTTTATTATTTATACTTCTAATATTTTTGCTGTAATAGGTTTGAGATCTTTATATTTTCCTATTGAATGCTTTTCAAAAAAATTTAAATTTTTACAGTTTGGAGCTGCAGTAATACTTATTTTTGTAGGTTTAAAAATGATATTATCTTATTATATTAATATATCAACGATTATTTCTTTATTGATTGTAGCTGCAATACTTACTTTGTCAATAATTATTTCTTATATACATACAAAAACTTTGCATGTTAAGTAAGCTGAGTTTGACTAATAGCTTGTAAATTTGTAGAATCTTCGGCATATATTGTAAGTTGAAAGGCAGTTTAAAGGAGATTGTAGTTATGAATAAAGTGTTTTTTGCAATTGTAGTATCAATAACTGCATTTAATTTAAGTTCTTGTAATAAAGATTCCCGTATTGTTGCAAAAATTGGCGGTGTAAAAATTACAGAAACTGTGTTAAATGAAAAATTAGCTTCAATGCCTCCTGAATATCAGAATTATATAAATAAACCTTCAGGCAGAAAACAACTTATTGATGCTCTTGTTAGAGAAGCTGTTGTAGTGGAATCTGCAAAGAAATCAGGTGTTGATAAGAGAGTTGAATATAAAAATGCTGTAAAGGAATTTGCATCAGAGCAGAAAAAACAATTTATAGAATATAAAAAGAGTCTGCTTATAGGTACATATATAAAAGAAGTCCATAAAAGTATTCATTTTGCCGACGAAGATATTAAAGCATACTATAATAAAAACATAGAGTTATTTGATAAGCCTATGGGATACACTATAAGACATATTCTTGTTTCCGATTTACAAACGGCTAAGAATGCTTATGAACGGCTTCAAAAAGGCGAAAATTTTGCAAAAGTGGCTAAAGAAGTTTCCAAAGATGATACTTCTGCCCTAAACGGCGGACTTATAGGATCGTTAAAAAGAGGAGAACTTGTTCCTGAAGTTGAACAAGTAGTTTTAAGCCTTAAAAATAATGAAATGTCAGGTATTTTTGAAACGCCTTACGGATATCACATAATATTTAAGATTTCCGAGAATAGGCTGCCTCCTATATCTTTTGATAAAGCAAGGGAAATAATAAAAGGGACATTGGAAAGAGAAAAGTTTAATAATTGGTTTACGCAAGAAAAACAAAACCTTGGGGTGAAAATAAATTATGATATCCCAAATTATTGATATTATGTATAAATAAGACAACGATGTACAATGATAATATTTGAATTTAAAACAGGAGTAAGATATGAAAAGATTTTGTGCAGTGTTGTTAGCTATGTTTTTTATGATTGGTAATATTCTTGCGACATCAGAGGTTTTGGATCAAACTCTGGCAGCAGTAAACGGTACGCCTATTTTTGTTTCAGAATTTAATAGTGTTTTTCTTCCTATTCTTGAACAGTACAAACAAAATGTTCCTATTACAGAACAGACAGAAGAGAAAGTTGGTAAATTAAAAGATGAAATTTTGAATCAGAAAATCGAGGAGATTATTTTAAAGCAAGAAGTAAAAAAACAGAGAATTAAAGTTTTAAAGAAAGAAATGCAAGATGCTGTCGATGATGTAAAAAAGAAATTTAAAAGTGAAGCTGAGTTTAAAGCCGAACTTAAAAAAGAAAATATAACAATTGCTGAATTTGAAAAAAAACTTACTGACCAGCTTGCAAATGTAAAACTCATTAAACAGTCCGTGGAAGCTAATGTAAAACCGCCGACAGAAATTGAAGTAAAAGATATTTACGATAAGGCTGCGGCAAGAGTTAAAGTTAAGAAAACAGATATTTCGTCTGAGGATGATTTAATAATCGCTAATTTTGCCAATGCGTTGAAGAGAGCATGCGGAGAGCATGTAAGACTAAGACAAATTTTTATTAGCTGCCCTAAGGGTGCGACAGCTGTCCAAGTAAAATCAGCGCAGGAAAAAATTGTAGCTGTAAAAAAAGAACTTCAGAAAAAAAGCTTTGCAGAAGTTGCCGGACAATATTCAGAGGATTCTGATTCAAAACAGAGAAAAGGTGATCTAGGAGTGATTGCAAAAGGAGATTTATTTCCGATTATAAATAATGCTGTTTTTGCTATGAAAGTCGGAGATTACAATAGAGAACCTATAAAAACAGAGGCTGGGTATCATTTCTTCAAAGTTGAAGAGAAGCATGCAAGCAGAGATATAACTTTCGATGACGTTAAAAATGACATCGCCGGAGTTTTATACCAAAATAAGGCAAGAAAAGCTTATGCTGAGTATATTAATGATTTAAAATCAAAAGCAAATATTAAAATAAATAAGATTTGGTAGCAAGTGTAATAATTGTGATTAAGCCCCGTTTAGCGATTACTCTAGGAGATCCTGCAGGTATAGGATTTGAAATAGTTCATAGGGCTGTGAATTCTTTAGCAGTGAGAAGAGTTTGCAGTCCTGTTGTGTTTGGTAATATAAGTTTTGCGGGTTATTTTAAAAATATAGAATTCATTGCGTCTTCTAATATTAAAGGATATTTAAAGACTGGAGAGCCGTCAAAAAAAGCAGGAATAATTGCTGTATCTGCGATTTCCGAAGGTACAAGGTATTGTTTAGGTGGAAGGACTGTTGCGCTTGTTACTGCTCCGGTTTCAAAAGAGTCGTTGAAGATGGCAGGAGTAAAATATCCCGGACATACGGAATTGCTTGCTGCCCTTACTAAAAGTCTAAAAATTGCTATGATTATGACTTGCGGTAATATATACAGTGTTACGGTTACAAGACATATTCCAATTTCTAAAATATCCGAAAATATAAAAGTAAAAGATATAGTTGAAGCTGTAAATTTAAGCGTAGATTTTCTTAAAAAAGCAGGCAGAAATAATGTAAGGGTTGTTTTGTGCGGTTTAAACCCACATGCCGGCGATAATTCAATTTTAGGTTTCGAAGAAAAAAAAATTATACTGCCTGCGTATAGAATATTAACAAAATCAGGAGTTAATATCACAAGACCTTTACCTGTGGATTCTGCTTGGTTGAAAACCAAAAATGGACAATACGATTTAGTATGCACAATGTATCACGATCAGGTAATGATAGCTTTAAAGTGCATCGATGCTGCAAAAATAGTAAATATTACGGCAGGACTTCCTTTTGTAAGAACGTCTCCAGGTCATGGTACGGCATTTGATATTGCGGGTGAAAACAAGGCTGATGCAAGCGCGATGATAGAAGCAATAATATGTGCCGCACGTTATGTGTAAACTGTAAAATAAAGACTGAATTTTAATAAAATCTCGTACTACCTATCATACTCTTTTGCTTAATGATAAAACAATAGCTTAAAGAGTCCGTAAGTATTCGGAATGATATTTTATGGATATAGATTAATGGAAATAATAAATTTTTCTGAGAAATTTTTAAATGATATAGCTAAAATCGCAAAACAATCTTTTCTAAATCTTGGACCAAAGAAATGTTTTTAGGTTTTGCGGGGAATAGTTCTGTAAAATTTAGGGTTTTAACCGAATGCAAAATGGTTGCAGGATATTACATAATAAATACAACTGCAGATGAAATGGAAATACTTGGTATAGCTGTTGAACTGGCATTTAGAAGACGTACTTTCGGCAAGGCTATTCTACAGATATAAAAAAAGAAGCAGTTAATGAACGGGTTAAATTTATATAAGTCTTTTGGGTTTGAAGAAATAGGTATAAGAAAAAAATATTGTGGGAATGAAAATGCCTCAGTATTAAGAGCTGTACTATGAAAAGAATATTAGCTATTTTTATTTTATGTTGTATGTTTTTGGTCAGTGCAAAAAGTTTATTTGCTGTAAATTATGAAGCCTATAAAATTTTCTTACAAGGTGTTTTTAATTTAAAAGCAAAACGTATAGATGCTGGAATTAAAAATTATGAAAAGGTTATAAGTTTAGATAAAAATGCTTTTGTAGTATATAAAGATTTAGTTTATCTTTACTGGCAGTTAGGCGATGCAGAAAAAGCGTTCCAGGCAGCTGACAAAATAAATGAAATTGACAAAAACAATCCTCAAACAACAACTTTTTTAACCACGTTTTATCTTGTTGGAAACAAGCCTGACATAGCAAAACAATTTTGGGAAAGAACAATTAAGCTGGATCCTGAGAATGAAATGGCGACAGCTTCTATTGCGTCTTATTATTACTATGATAATAAATTTAAAGAATCCGCTAAATATTGGCAGAAATTCTTAGACCAACAGCCAAATAATTCTATAGGATATTTTTACATTGGAATGGCTCAAGAAAAACTTGACATGAATAACGAAGCTTTGGCTTCTTATAATAAGGTTATACAGTTAAATCCTGAAATCGGAGACGCTTATATTTCAAAAGCTCGCATTTACGAGACATTAGGTAAATTTGATTTAGCGATAAAAGAATATGAAAAATATATTTCTATTTTTCCCAATAATACTGATGTACTCATTTGTCTTGGAAAATGTTATTATGAAATTCAAAATTATGCAAAAGCAAAAGATATTTTTTTAAAAGTAGAAAAAAGTTTTCCTAATAATATTATGGCTATTTACTGCCTTGGAATAATTTATGAAAAAACCGGACAAATAAATAAAGCAGTAGCCGAATTTGAACGTCTTATTTTACAAGAAGATAAGAATATTATCCTGCTTTCAAAATTAGGATATTACTATTTAATGCTGAGAGATTACACAAGAGCCGAAAAGCAATTCTTAAAAGTATTGTATATGGAACCTTCCAATAATGAAATTCTTTATTCAATGGCTTTGAATTATATGGATTGGGGAAAATATGATAAAGCTGTAGAATATTTTAATAAAACTATAGAACTTATGCCTAATTTTCCAGAAGCTTATTTTTATTTAGGATTGACATACAATAAAAATAAAGATTTTGTAAATGCCGAGAAAGTTCTTTTAAAAGCAATACAACTAAACCCGGATAATTCAAAAGCTATGAATTATTTAGGCTATACTTATGCCGATAAAGGAATAAAATTTAACGAATCGGAGACATTTCTTATAAGAGCTGTAACTTTGGAACCTAAAAACGGCGCGTATCTTGATTCTTTAGGTTGGCTTTACTATAGACAGGGTAAATTTGAAGATGCAGAAAAACTTTTGTTTTCAGCAGTAAATGTTACAAGAGATCCGATTATTTATGACCATTTAGGCGATACTTATTTTGCACTTGGAAAGACTAAGGAAGCTTGGATGGCTTATGCGTTGTCTTACGATTTTAAACAAGACAAGGCAATTAAAAGGAAATTAGATTTTGTACAAGCCAAGATTCCAAAGGAAGAATTATATAAGCATATGCTTTTGCGAAGCGAAAGTAATTATCTTAGAGTACTTTCCTTTAGAACAGGGTATAAGATAAGATTAAATTCCGGTTTTTTAAGTAAAAATATCTATACTAATTTTTTTTATACAAAAGGTAGCAATATTAAAATAGATTTTCCAAATGTAATTATTCCCGGAGGCATACATATTTCCATATCAGACGAGCAGAATAAAATTTCTCCTAAGGCTGTTAATCAGATTATTTCAAAAGAACTGTTTGATGTTATCTTGCAGCTATGTGAAGTTTTTAAGGGCAATTTTTATAAATACTTTGATGATGCTGAAGTAAGCGTAGAGGGAAAGCATATTACATATTCAAAAGACGAAGCTAAACTTACTTTAAATATAGATACGGCATTAATAGAAGAATTTTCACAGAATAATACAACTGTTAACGTTATAAAGTATGACAATTTTTTTATCTCAAAGATTCCTTCAAAAATTAGATTTAATTTTTCAGATATGAAAATTACAGGGATATTAGAAGCTACTAAAATTTTTTATATATCAGAGTCTTCTTCTACGAAAAAAAATGAAAATAATTCTCAAAGCGCCGGCGAAAATTAATCTTTTCCTTGAAATTAAAAATAAAAGGACAGACGGATACCATAACTTAACAAGTATTATGCAAACTGTAAGTTTGTATGACGAGCTTTATTTTGAGCCTGCTAGAAAAGAGATTTCTTTTGAATGCAGCGATAAATTTTTGCCTGCAGGCGATGCGAATATTGTTTGTAAGGCGGTAAAAGCGGTAAAACAGTATTATGATATAAATAAAGGAGTGAAAGTATATTTAAAAAAAGAAATTCCCGCGGGAGCGGGACTTGGCGGTGGATCTTCTGATGCCGCTGCAGTGATTAAAGCCTTAATTAAATTGTGGAATATAAAAACAACAAAATATGAGTTAGAACAAATTGCGGTGGAGCTTGGCGCCGATGTTCCTTTTTTTTTAACAGGGGGAACGGCTTTATGTGAGGGCATAGGCGAAATAATTACTCCACTGAAAAGTATTGATAAGTTAAATATTATTATTGTAAATCCAAGCTTTAGCGTTTCTACTTCAAGCGTTTATAGAAAAATTAAATGTCCATTGACAAATCAAGTAAAGATCCATACAATCAAAAATCTTATTTGCAATAATTTATTTAATACCAAAGAAGCTTTTAAAAGTTGTTTTAATAGACTTGAGGAATTTGTTTTTCCTGATTATCCTAAAATAGCAGAAATTAAAAAAGTTTTAAATAAATTAGGCTGCGTAAGTCTTATGTCCGGTTCTGGTTCAACAGTTTTTGGAATATTCAATTCTATTATTAAAACCAAACAACTGCAATGTAAATTGAGTAAATACAGCTGTAAAATTTGGTTTGTTACTGCGGTAGATACCTCTTTTCATTCTTCATTTTTACTGTATAATTATTAAAGAATTCCGGGATTGTGTAATGGTAGCACAAGGGATTTTGGATCCCTTTGTCTAGGTTCGAATCCTAGTCCCGGAGTTTTTGTTCAAAGGTATTGTTGTATATATGATATTAAATAAATAATTAATCTTGATAAAACACACATATTTAACTGATTGTTACCCCCACCAGGCTTGCTGTAAAATATTTAATTAAAAGATGTAATAAACCTATACAGTGTCGTTTATTATAGCGGTATCGCCTTTAGTGTCTGTATTTTTAGGTTCATTAGAGAGTAAGTGCAATACCGCCTCAACCTATACTTGTCCCTAGGACATCAATAGCATTTACCGGTTTTTTTATTCCCTCTTACTTTTACACTTTTTAATTTGTCTACAGATAAAATACGTAAAGGGTTGCATTAATTTCATTGGTTCCTTTATTGTATTCTTTCGGGTTAGCATACACTTATGGGAACGTTCTTTTCAGAAATAGAGAAGTAACAAAACAATTTATGAATTAATTATTATAAAAGTAAATAAATGAAAAATTTTTACGTCAGAGTATATAAAATTTATAAAAATTAAAACAATGAAAAGGCTTAAAAATAATTATTGTGACTTAACGTTTTTATGAAATATTTAACATAATAAGTTGTTATATGTTAGAAGTAGAAGCTGCGACTAAATTTTTCGCGTGTTCTAGCGCAGGTTGTGTTATCTTTTCGCCGGGTATCATTCTTGCAATTTCTTCAATATGTTCTGTTTTTGTGAGCATCTTTGCTTTTGTATAAGTTCTTGAATTTTTGTTTTCCTTATAAATTTTTATATGAGTTTTTGCAAATGCTGCAACTTGTGCAAGGTGTGTTATAGAAAATACTTGCTTACTTTTTGAAAGCTCAATGAGTTTTTCCCCTATTCTTTTACCTTTATCGGCACAAAACATAAATTCTGCTGAATCACAGCCGTTTGCAGACAATGCTTTTTTCAAATTTAACATTAAATACAGCATTTATATCTAAATCAAAAAGTTTTCTTGTACTGATTTTGTAAATATTTTAGCAGCTTTCTGTCTTTTTATGCTTATTTTTCACATATACCAGATAAGCTTTTTGTTTTGGATTCAAGTTCTTGTTTAAGTTTTTCCAAATCGTTTTTATAATTGCTTAAAGAATTCAGTTCATCAACAATTTTATTTTTATATTCAATAATTGCTTCAATATTGTCTCCGTATTTTTTCAGTTTTTTTATAAGGTCTATTCTCTTTCAATATAATCATTTAATTTTTACGGATCCAGGCGTTTTTTGAAGAAATATATTCAATTCCTTTGTAGGCTTCTTCAACGTCATGGTATGCTTGTTCTATCAGAGATAATATTTCTGAAGCATCCGCTCCGTAAGAGTTGATTGTTCCAATATTTTTTTGCTTTCGAAATATCGTCTAAAACCGCATCTTCACAAGAATATAATCTTTCAATAACTTCCTGCGACAAAAAACTTATTTTTTCTGCATTTTTTAGTTTAGTAAGCTCTGCTTCAAGTTTTGATTTTAAGTTTTTATGTATTTATGCAAAGCTGATGCTTTTTCAAACAACGGTTTGATATCTTTAATTTCATTGTCTAAAATTTCAAGCCGCGCTTCTAAATTTAGAAGCGAATGTTTTGCATCCTGACCGTGAAAATCTATGAGCAGTTCTGCGAGAGCTTCTAACACCGATAAACTTACAAGAGAATCATTTATAAAACTTTTGCTTTTTCCGGTATTTTCTATGGTTCTGCGTATTAAAACAATATTATCATCTGAAGGGATTGAAAAATGATTTAAAAAATCAATAATTTTAGAACTAGCATATTTAAATGAAGCAGTTATTGTACACATTGGAGCCCCCTGAACGTATAGATGACAAATCTGCTTTTGTGCCGGCAAGCAATTCAATTGATTTAATTAAAATGGATTTGCCTGATCCTGTTTCTCCTGTAATAATTGTCAGACCATCAGAGAAATCAATTGTTATAGGCAGTATGTAATCTTCAAAAGAAAGCATTATTTGTACAAATTCTACCATATCTATTGCAGAAGAAAGTCCTTTATTTGTAATTTTTTGACTGCCATAGTAATAGTTTTCATTTATAGCCAGTTCAATGGATATTAGATGATTTTTTATTATGTCTAAAGCATTCCCGCTAAGAATGTCTCGTAATCTGCCAAATCTGCCTTTTGCCTCATCGGCGCTCTTATCAAATGCTTTCCTCATAATATATTCTACACTTTCGGTGTTATTAATATTTTGATTTGTATTAAAATCTTCGCTGTCAAAAGCGCCGCGTGGCTGCAGCACTGCGTTTAATTCAGTTTTTACTGCTCTGCGTCATTATATTTGTTGCTTTCTTCAAATATTTTTGCAAAAGCGCTTTTATTAATGCTTTTAAGCAAAGCGTTTTTAATGCTGTTTGACATTTTTATTTCTATGGAAGAACTTTGTTCTCCTATAACTGCTATATATTCTCCGCCTGGGATTTTTTTATAAGTTGATCCATTGTATTAAAATGTTTCACGGCAACCTGTTCGCCTTGTATTGTAATTACAGTTTCGGCGACATTTGCAGCAATCATTTTATTATATATTGCTTCGGCGTTAATAACTTCTGCTATTTTCATAGCTTTGCCGACAATTTCTGCTGAAGGCGAATTGTTATTTTCTCCATTACGGCAGCCGCGCGCGTAAAGCTCATAGATGTACCTTGTCAGCAATAACTCTGCTTACACTGTTGAGAGATGCATTAAGAACGGAACCAAAATTCCATCACGCTTACAGTTCATTTTTTAAATGACCTCTTATCGTAGATCCATAACATAATAACGACCGTATTGGGGGTCGTTATTATGCGGCTGCAAGTTTTTCTATATTGGTTTTTTTGACCATCTTCTTTAAATTCTTGAATGCTTACAACTTTCATTCCGACAAAATCCAGAAATTTACTTACTGGTTTTTCGAAACTTGTATAAATTGATAAATCGCCGTTACCCACAAGTATTTCTAAATTTGCAGCGCTGCCTAATAAAACTCTGGCTATTGCAGTGTCTATTGCCAGTGCTATAGTTTTGCCTTCTCCCATTTCGAGAGCTGTATTAGTATCATTTTGTAGAGTTGTTGCTATTTCCGACTGTGCAACGCGTATGCCCGAACCGCCGAAAACACCCAATAGTTTTACCACTTCATTCATAAATATTCTTAACACGTTTACGCCTTGCTCTCCTTCTATGCCGTTAATTAAAGTTCTTAAATTATCTAAAACGTTATCATTTAGTTTTGCTGCTGTTGCTCTTCTGTCTTTATCGTCAACAATTGTGTTTCTGAAACGGTATTTTTTTAATAAAATCAAAAACTAAAGTCGCAGCTCCGTATTCTCCATAGAAATTATTGCGCATAACACTGAACTTATTTTGTAATAATTTTAATCTTGGGAGCAGAGATTCTATATCCGGATATCCCGATATATCTAAATATTGTTTAATTCTAGGGTTATTAGAAAGGGCGTCTTCGTTAACTATCCCATTATTTAAACCCCTTTTCACAGCTTTTTCTATATAGCTTACCGCGGCGTCTAAAGCGTCTTTATATTTATTTTCATTAAGTTTAAATTCGACATTTTCAACGGCGGCGATATTTTCTAATAAAATATACAAGTCGGCATCGGACATTTCTATTGGTGTTCCAGAACTGTTTTGAGAAAAATGACTAGCTTTAAGATGCTTAAACAATGATAAGCTCCTATTCCTGTTTGCTTCAGCTGAAAAAAGTCTTATCAGCTTAATAGGATTATTAGAATAATCGTTCATTATTGCTTCCAGCCTTCTAATATCTATGCTTCTTTCAATATTTTGGATAAGCTGTTCTGCTTTATAATTTCCAATAAGTTCTCTAATAGCCTGTTTAGATTTTTCTGTTATTCTATTGATCTTTGATAGGATATAATCGTTATAGTTTAACAATCGCATCATTGTGCCTGCGGTTTCTTCTGCTATAAAAACATTTAGATTCTGTTGTACAGCAGTTAAAATCTGATTAGGTAAACCCTATTCAATGATATAGAGTTCAGATCGCCTTTTAACGTTACGTTATCATATATGGCATCTTTTATTTTAAGTGTAAGCTGCATAGAATTAATATTTCCAGAAACATCCGTTATTACAAAATGACGGCTGTTTAATATTAATTCCTTGCCGTCAGAATTTTGAATTGTAATGTTAGTGATAGCAGATATACGGTCGTGTACATTTTGTATAGTATTCAAAGACTGGGCAAGAGTTCTTTTTGAATCAAAAATATCAAGGGTGTTAGTCCAGAGTGTTCTTATAAATCCTGGAACGCTTTCTTTTATTTCCGCTTTCATTCCTTTGGCAATTTCCGGAGTAATTGTATTGTGCAAGTCGTTAATTTTTCTTCTTGTGGCAAAATCTTGTTTGCAACAAGTAATCAACTCCGTTTGTATTGAATATAAGCCTGAAATCTCTTGCGCTTAAATTTGTATTTGAGGATAACGCATTAAGGTATTTGACGAACTCAATATCTGCCTGCGGATATAGTTCTTGCATGCTGTCAAGTTCAATAGTTTCCTCATCAGACAATTTCTCTGATTCATTAGATTTACGAGTAAGTTCTTGAATCCGTTCTATATTTTTTATAATCTTGTCTATTAGTTTCATATAATTGTCTCTAAATTCTTCATCAGCTTTTTCCTGCGTTGTATCAATTTCAGATTCTTGAAAGTTCTTACCGTTAAATAGCCCCTGGAAAATAAAACCTGTCTGAGAATCCCAAACAATACATTTCTGATTGATGCAGTTAAACTGTCTCCGACAAATGATTCGTATAAACTTTTCAATATCGGAGTTTGGTTTAACGCTGCCTCGCCAAATGCGTTAAGTCTTTCCACTATCGTACCAAAACGGGGATTCTCAATTGATGAAATATTACCGCTGAGTATATTTTATGCCGTAAGATTCTGTTATTTCATTTCCATTCTCATCTTTAACTGTAATTGTAGAATCTTTTCCTTGATATCCAAATTTACTTTTAGCTAATGCGCAAATCCTAATAAGTTATCAAGCCCTTTGAAAAATCCAAAATCTTTGAGAGATTTTTTGCAGCGTTTGAATTTTTGCCTGCAATTACGGAATAGTCTAGCAAAGCAATGAGATAAATCATTTGTGTATTGAATATTGTCATTTGCTGCATAATGATAAGAGAATTGACATATAATTTTGAGGGGCTTATCGAATTAATTATTGATGATAACTTTGATTTAAGGAATTTTCTGCTGTACTCGCCTTTTATTAAAGAATTACTAAAACCAAAACCGATTGCCGCTCCTAATAAAGCGCCTTCCCATAAAGGAGTATTAACTATTCCAAGCGTATTTAGAACGCCTATTATACAAACGCCTACGGCTGCGCCGGCAAAAGCTGTTCCCAGACTTTGAAAAGCATATTTAAATCAAAACTGCTTCTGCTGTAATCGGTCAACCCAAACATAGGAGAATATTTTCTTTGATTGTATCTTTATAAAATCTCCTATCTTTTCTTTAATACTGTCGCTTGAAAAAATATTACCCATACTTTTTGCAGAATTTTAATATTAAAATCTTTTATAACAAATTCTTTAGTATTTGCAGCTTCCATTAACGGCGATATGATATTTAAAGATATACATCGCATTTAATCCGCCTTCAATGTCGCCTTTTTTACATTTTCATAAAAATTTCTGACAATTGTAAACGTTATCCACGAATTTAAAGCTATTTTTCCTGTATTAAATATACCTGTAAAATACTTTTTAATACGTTTGAATTATTACCCAGAAATGCAGTTATATCCAAAGTCGCATCTTTAGCTGCTAAGCCGGCTGTTTCTTTAGATGTTTCTTCTACTAATTCATTTACTTCTCCGGCAAGCTCTTTTGTTACATTTTTCGTTATAAACTCTGCTTGGATTCCTATACTGAAACCGCCCAGCAATCCTGTAAACATACCTTCCGCAAAATTCTCCCATTCGTCTGTTCTCCATTTTGCCTTTAGTAATGACTGCATTAGCAATAGAAGAGATAACAACACTCCTGGCAGCAACGCTGCTTCCAATGGATCCGCTGCCACATCGTTAATGCTGTAGTGATTACGGCAAAAATACGTTAAGCGTTCCTGCTAGAATTAGTTGATTTCTCTTTTCAATATCTTTTTCTTTTGCCGCTTGTTCAAAAGCGTTTATTGCTGAAGAGGTAAGTGTAAACACAGCATTCGCCATTGTAAATGCTCCGGTAACTTCTACTATAAGAGCTACCGAAGCATCCGCTCCTGACGGTCCGTCAATGAATGACGAAACATGCCGTACTCATAGCTAAAATAAATGTGCCTGCGCTGATAAAGCTTGCCGCTATCATTTGTGTGGCTACTTTAGAGGCATTTTACCTTTAGGATCTACGTCTTTCATGGGTCAAATAGCCGTTTACTATAACTGCCCACTTTTTAACGCCGTCGCCCAATAGCTTGCCAAACTTGCTGAATTCTCCTAATATTTCCGATAAAACCCCTCCGATAAACGCTTGCAGCTAGAGACAGATATATTGCAAAAGCTGCCGTTACAAGAGCAGCAAGCGCAGAGCCTAAAGCAATAAAATCCGGGGACCGAATCTCTGAATTTGTCCCATTTACTCATTCCAATCCAGTCTAAGCTGTTGTCTGCTTTAATTTTTACTTCATATCTTGTTTTATTTCCATCCGGCAAAACTGACCCTTTTTCAAAATCAGAACCCGGCGACCATAAGTAAGCAGCTAAAGCTGTCTTTGAGAGACCCAAGCTGCTGATATTATTGAAGTCTCCGGTTACATTGTAAATTGTCCCGCCATTTGCGCCATCGCGGGAAGAACTTGTCTTGCCTTCAAAATGTGTATCGTCAGGATTTATTTTTATCTTTATTTGCAGATGATGAAGAACTTATGTCGTCAGATTTAGGAATATCTATATCCGTGTTTTCAATATGTAACGTCCCTTTTATGCTTGCAGTATATGTCATCTTGTCGTTTTTATCTTTTTATCTTAAAATTTTAACTACGGAACCGGCAGCTTTAAAATATCCGTCGCCTTCGCTATTTCCTCCGTGCGTCCGATCTTTATTTATGCTGAAACCGTTATCTGTAAGATGTAAATATAAATTGTTTACTAAAGTATATTCTCCAAGACTATTACTTTTTAGTTTTAGAGCGCTGGCTGCGATAGTACTGTATATAGTTGTGCCGTATACAGGGTACAGGGTTGCCGTCTTTGTCATGTCCTATAATTTCATTACCTGCGGCTATTTGTACATCTGTGGTATTTACAATTATAATATAGTTTCTTTATCTAATGCTTTTCCCAGACAAATTTCTTCTCCTGCAATGCAGTTCTTTATCGCTAAATGCCCATCCGTCCGGTAAAGATATCGTTATATTTATATCTTCACTAGCATAAGCTGATAAAATAAAACCTTTATTTGTTCTATTTTCTCCTTTAAGCGTCAACGTGGTTCCAAAATTAATGTCTGCCTGATATATATGTCACCCTGCCCGCGTTCCGTCAAGAATGTATCCCGCTTTTACTTCGACTTGCGCGCTTGCAGTCTGTGGATCTTAGAATATCGGTAACCGAAGAAGGATTGCCGTACATTATAATCGTTTTATAATTAAACGTTCCGTCTAGTTTTACATTTCCTATTTTATTTTGTTATTATCTCCAGCTGATAAATTGGGTGTTTTTGACAGCGTCAAAACCGTAAATAAAACCATTTGAAGCGGTCAAGTATGTTCCAGCGTAGGTCATAAATCCGGTTTTTATATATAATATAAACGATGGGGGATTTATTAGATGAATTATCAGAAGAAATTTTTAAAGTTGATCCTGCAAGAGCTTCCGTGTCAAAGCCTATAATTTCAGCTTCCCATTTACCATTAAAAGATTGTTTGACGGTAATTTTGCTGCCAGCTCCTGTTCCGTATAGCCGTTTGAATCTTCAGTAATTATTCCGCTGTTCCAATTGTCTCTCCTGGGAGCAGCGCTGCCTTCCGAATAGCTGCCGCTTTGAGGAGGTTGTTGCTTTTTATCTTTCTTTTTTGATAAACGCTTTCGCTTTCATTCGTTAAGTATATATTAGCGCTGGATTTTAAGGATATATTTCCGTTGGGTATTGTGTACATATATTCCCATATGACATCCTGTCCTTCATATTTGCCTTGCACGCCGAAAACTGTATATTTGCTTCCGTCTGTGCGCGTAACCTTGCATCCTTTTGCTGTGCTTATTGAATCTTCTATTGTTAACCTGTATTCAGGTATTGTTATATCTTCAGTAACTGCATTTTGGTCGGCGTTATAAACAAGCAAACCAGTATCTCGATTAAATTTTTGTTTTTTTATAATTTTTTCTTTTCCGGACCAGTCTGCGGTTACAGTAATCATTTTATAATAGATACCGAGAACAAAATTATCATACCTTGAAACATCAACTTTTTCAGTAGTCAAAACCTGTCCGCTTTGCCCGGAAACTTTAGAACCTTTATTTGACTGCAGTAGAGATATTGTTTTATCTAAATAGCTATTTCTTTTGCTATTTAGGCTAAAACTGCAAGAGCTTCTTGTTGATTTCCTAATGATTGTTTTGTTGTAGAGTTTTTTATCTCTATATTACCTTCTTTCATAGTTTTTAAATCGGACACATATTTTTTAGCTTCTGATTTTAATTCATTTACTTTTTTCTATTCCGTGGTGATACACATTATATTCATGATGAACGGTTTTAGCGAACTTATCAAAGAAATCATAAAATGCATCTTTACCCATACTGGCAAGTTTGTCTATAAGCTGGCTGAATGCCGCATCAATTTTACTTCTATTCCATATCCATCCGGCGGAGGGTGAGGGGGAGATTGCTCCCCAGTAATAACTACCTCCAGCCCTTCGTACATATTTTCAAGGGTTTTAATCATTGAATTCTTGCAGCTAGCGCTTTCTGTAGTCTTGTCGCTTATTTCTTTTAATATTATTTATATCGTCTTTACTAAGTCCGGCGTTGAATGATTCGTCATCCGCATCTTCATTAATCATAAGTCCTTGTATCTGCTCCGAACAGCAGATACAATTTTGCCGCTACTATTTCTAAAATCTTTACTTGTAAATGCTTCAAAACCCTTAATTTCGTTAAAGTAAAAAACACCCCGCTATCAGTTCTTACAACGTCCATTTTACCGGCTTTATAAGCTGCTAATACCATCTACAGATTGCGTTGATTTTGAGGTATGTTTGCAGACAGATTATCAGATGGTTTTTCTGTTCCTAATACGCTTGGCAACAATTCATTTTCTCGTTTAATATTTGTTGGTTCCTGTATCCGATCCGCGTTATTATTTTATTATTTTCATTTAAGTTGAGGGCTTGCTTTGTTTATCCTCCGGGCGACTGGATTGAAACAGCGTTTTTAGTGCTGATTTGCGCTATTGACTGAGGGGGCACGACACCGGAGAATTAATTTTATCCGCAGACTGCGCTTTCATTGCCATAGGCGGAGTATATTGTTCACTGCAATAACAGCTTTAGGAATTTGCGGATTTCCTTGTTTATTTATAGAAGATAATTTATTTTTTACAGTTTTTGTATATCTTTCATCGTAAATATATTCCTCGTCTTTATTTATAATATTTGTTTGCTGTCCTTTTGGTCCCAGTAGCCCTTAACTTCATATTATCCATTTTCATTATTTTCTCCAATTTTTATTTTATCTTTTAAATCCTGTGTCTGCGCTTACACTATGCAGCTTCTCATCCTGAGATAATACCGTAGTCTGGTCTGTTTGTATTTATTTCAGTATTTATCGCGCCTTCTTCATTGCTTGTAAAAGCAGGCAGATTAACTGCATTTAACATAAAACATACAATGACAAGCATTGCTATGTTTTTGGTCATAGCACTTTTTATAGTTAAAATACGCAAAGTATCCTAGAACTCTTGTCTTCAGATTCACAATCGCTCCAGCTTATCTTTTGTTTTATATTTGATTTATTTATAATCGTTTATATTTACAATAACAATTTACGAAGGATATAACTATAAAAATTTCTACTTTAATTCTAATCGTAATGTTTTGCTGATATATGCTTTTTTAAATTTTGTTGTATATAAAAAGTCCTTTTAGTCGTCAGTTTTTATATTAATGATTGTTCCGTCAATCTTGCTGTTTGTATTTATAGAAATTGCCGCAACTTTGTAGTTCTCAAAAATTTCATTGATTTCTTCGCCGGGATTTTCATTTGCTTTTACTACAATCTTAACTAATTCGGGTTTTTTTGAGATTTCAAGTATATGGCTGTCTTTTTCAAAATCTTTTTTTAGGATATTTCCGGTAGCATCATAAGCAAATACTACCCCGTTAAACGAATTTAATATTATAAATGCCGAACCTTCTTTTATTGAAGCTTTCTGTAAATACCCAAGAATTTTAATTAAACTTTCTCTATCTTCTTCCAGTATTTTTATTTTTTTTACAATATTTTCCCTTTCGGTTAGAAAAATATCAGTAATTTCATTATATTCGTCTTCTTTTATATCTTCTGCAGACTTGTGTTCTAAAGTTTTTTTTATTCTGTTAAACGGCAGCAGTATTAATAATTTTGCTAGAAAATAAAAAGATATTACAATAAGTATTGCAGAAAAGGAAGCAGCAGTATAATATTTTATTTTCCAATATCTTGCAGTTTCTTTCGCTTTTTGAATGGATAATATGCAAAACAGTGTATAATCTTTTATGAGCGGCTTTGAAAAAAGCAGTAAATCTTTATCAAATGTTTGCTGTAAAAGCTCGGTCTTTTGTTTTACTGCCTTATTAAAAAATTCATTGTTCTTTTCTGTATTCCATTCAATCGTGTTATTATGTATAATTACTCTGTTGTTTTTATCTAAAATAAAACAAGTTGTAATATTTTCTGTTTTTACAATGGATTCAATGTTTGTTAGAAGATTTATATCATCTGAGCTTTCAATGGATTTATTGATATAGGGTACGATTGCTTTTATGGCAGATTTGGTTTTTTCTACTGTCATGATTTCTAAATCTCTGGCTTTGTCTTTTGAAAGAAGCTCGGTTGACAGATAAAAAATTCCGCAAATAATTATTAACGAAAAAAATGACAGAAATATAATATTTTTTTTCATATCAAAATTATAACATAATTATTATGAATTGTCAGATAACAAAATCAGGATGACGAATGAATAGCGTAAAATTAAGTATACCAGCGGTTAAGGCGGACACGTTTTGGAGAAGATTTATAGGATTTATGTTCAAAAGCGCGCGAACTATGCTCTTTTATTTATTAATTGTAAATCTGTGCAGGCTTTTTGTGTATTTTGATTTAGATACTGTTTATTTAGACAAAGAAAATAATGTTATAAAAGTTATAAGATCATTAAAACCTCCCAGAATAGTGTAGCCTGTCAAAAACACTGTTTCAGTTCTTGAGATACCTTCACATACAGCTGATATAAAAGTGTTATCGCCGGGAGTAAAAATAATTGATTTGTAAAATTTGTGTGAGTTGCAATTAATATGCGCTACGGGTTTATAAGCGGTAAAAATATACAAAAAATTTGAAGTAAATAAACGTGTTGGAATAAAGAAAATATGGATATCATAAAAACAGATACATTGCTGGGCTTATAGGGTGCTATCTTTTGACTAGTTATAAAGTACAATATTTTAAGAGATACTATAATTTGTTTTAGCTTCAAAAAAATGGTGAAATCCTCGCAGTTGCGGCAAATTACGCTGTTAAAAATTATGATTTTATCTTCAATATAAATAAAGGAAAATACAACTTATGGAAAATATGGAAAATAAAGAACAAACTCTTATAGAGCATATAATTAAGCAGAGAAAACAAAAAGCAAAAGATTTTGTAAGTTCCGGAATAAATCCTTATCCTGCAAAATATACTTTAGATGAAAATAATGCCGATATACAAAAGGCATTTATTTCTCTTGAAACAGGACAGGTAGCAGATATAAAAGTTAAATCTGCAGGCAGGGTTATGACGTACAGGAATATGGGTAAAGCGGCATTTCTTGATATAAGAGATGGTTATGCAAAAATTCAAATTTATGTCAGAGCGGATAAAGTGGGAGCGGAACAGTACAAGTTTTTTCAAAATATGGTTGATACGTCTGATATTATTGCCGTTGAAGGAATACCTTTTAGAACTAAAACAAATGAGCTTAGTATAATGGTTGAAAAGTGGACTATGCTTACAAAAGCATTCAGGCCTTTGCCTGAGAAATGGCATGGACTTAAAGATACCCAGACAAGACATAGACAGAGATATCTGGATTTGATTGCAAATAATGAAGTAAAAGACGTTTTTATAAAGAGAAGCAAAGTAGTTTCTGCTATAAGGCGTAAACTTGAAGAACTTGGTTTTGTTGAAGTTGAAACTCCTATTTTGCAGTCTCTTGCGGGAGGAGCAAATGCAAAACCGTTTATAACGCATCACAATGCTTTAGGCATAGATTTATTTTTGAGAATTGCCCCGGAACTTTTTTTAAAACGTCTTGTAGTTGGCGGTATGGACAGGGTTTTTGAAATAGGAAGAAATTTTAGAAATGAAGGTATAGATAAAAACCACAATCCCGAATTTACTATGTTAGAACTTTATCAGGCATACGCCGATTACAATGATATGATGCGTATTACCGAAATTTTAATTAAATCAGCGGCAGTAATAATAAATTCAACTGTTAATTTAGAGTTTAAAAAAGCAAAAATGTTTGATTTAATAGAAGAATATACGGGTCTTAAACTGCTGCCGTACGTTGCAAGCGGGAAAATGTTTGGTCAGGTAAAACATTTAAATCTTAATTTGACTGAAGATGCGACTGATAAGAAGGTTTTAGACCAGCTTTTTGATGAAAAAGTTGTGCCCAATTTAAAAAATCCTACTTTTGTTATGGATTATCCCGCGGTTTATTCATCGCTTTCAAAAGTTAAATTTGACCAGCCTGAAATAGCTGAAAGATTTGAACTCTATATAAACGGTATAGAAATAGGGAATGCTTATTCCGAGCTTAACGACCCACAGCTGCAGAAAATAAGATTTATTCAGCAGATGGAGTCAAAAAAACAAGGCGATGACGAGGTTATGCCCTACGACGAAGACTTTATTTTTGCGCTTGAGCAAGGACTTCCTCCTACCGGCGGTTTAGGCATAGGAATAGACAGGCTTGTTATGATTTTAACAGGAGTAGAATCAATCAGAGAAGTAATAATGTTTCCTGCAATGAGACCGGAATAAAATTTTGAATATATACTTATGAATATGCTGCCTGTAGAACTTTTTATAGCATTTAGATATTTAAAAGCAAGAAAAAAAGGTTTTCTCTCTCTGCTTACTACTTTTATAGCTGTGGGCGGCACTGCTTTAGGAGTTGCGTCTCTTATAGTGACGTTGGCGGTTATGAGCGGTTTTCAAAGCGATATACGAAATAAAATTTTAGGTATACAGCCTCATATAATTGTTACAAGAATTGACGGTGGTGTATTTAAAAATTATCTTGCTATTGAGGATAAAATAAAAAAAAACAAACCTGTTTTAAATGCCTCTCCGTTTATATACAAACAGGGTATTATACGCGGTCTCAATTCGTCAGTTTTAACCGGTATAATAGTAAAAGCTGTAAATTATGAAAGTGAAAATGCTATGCTTAACCTTTCAAAACAAATAAAAGTTTCAAATATAAATTTTGATAATAAAAAAATAGGTGAGAAATCAATAATACTCGGGAGCGAACTTGCAAAAAGTATTGTTTCCAGCGCAGGAGATGAAATTGTTTTAATGTTTCCAAGCAGTTTGGGCAGTATTCCTAAAATGTATAAGTTTGTAATTGCGGCTGTTATAGAATCTGGAATGTACGATTTTGATTCCTCTCTTGGATTTATTGACCTTAAAGAAGGCCAGGAACTTTTTTCAATGCAGGATGAAATTACGGGGTTTGATGTAAATACAAACAATTTTGATAAAGCAGTAACAACAGCATTGCAGCTGCAAAACAATTTATCTTATCCATACAGAGCAAAAGCATGGATTGAAATGAATAAAAATCTTTTATCTGCGCTTAAACTTGAAAAAATAATGATGTTTCTGATTTTGGGACTTATAATTCTTGTAGCCGCGCTTAATATTATTTCAAATCTTTTGCTTTTAAGCATTCAAAAATCTAAAGAAGTAGGCATAATGTCTGCAATGGGATTTTCAAAATTTAAGATTTCAAAAATATTTTTTTACGAAGGAATTGTTGTAGGTTTTACCGGAAATATTTTGGGGATTATATCGGGTCTTGCTGTAAGCTTTACATTGAAATATTTTGATATATTTAAGTTGCCAAAAGATGTTTATTACGTTAATAAACTGCCTGCAACAATAATACCGTCAGATATAGTTATAGTTGCTGCAAGCGCGTTCATTATTACAGTACTAGCCGGGATTTATCCCGCTTACCAAGTTTCAAAATTAGATCCGCTTGAAGCTGTAAGATATGGATAAACGTATGAACATAAAAGCGGAAAATTTAAGTAAAAACTATAAGAAAAAAAATTCACCGGATATTGAAGTATTAAAAAATATTGATTTTTTAATAACATCAGGACAAAAAGTGGCTTTTACAGGACCGTCCGGAGCAGGTAAAAGTACTTTAATTCATATTCTAGGTCTTATGGACAGACCCACATCTGGCAAGGTGTATATAGGAGATATTGATTGTTTTGCAGGTGATGATGAATATTTATGCAATATGAGAAAAAAGAATATAGGATTTATTTTTCAGTTTCATTATCTTATGCCGGATTTTACAGTTTTAGAAAATATTTTACTGCCGGCGTGGAGTGAAAGAAACATAAAGCTTAAACAAGCTCGAAGCATTTTAAAAAAAGTTGGTCTTTTACACAGACAAAATCATTTCCCAAACGAATTATCAGGAGGAGAAGAGCAGAGAACTGCTTTTGCAAGAGCTTTGATAAATAACCCTAGAATAATTTTTGCTGATGAACCGACCGGTAATTTAGACAAGACTACAGGTATTGAAATAGAAAAGTTATTGTTTGAAAATTCTTCAGAAACAGGTTCAACGCTTGTATTAGTTACTCATAATGAAGAACTTGCTTCAAAAGCAGATGCAATAATAAAAATAAGCGATGGGCAAATGTCTGTATAATTTAACCTATAAGTGAATGTTGTTTTTAACAGCCGAAACTTCTCTAAAGACAAAATTTACGATATTCAATTTATTTACTTAACTATGAATAGTTTTTTGTTAACGCATTTAATTATCTAAAAAGTTAAAAGAAAGCGGTGTTATTAAAAAATAGAAAAGAAAAAAATTATAAAAAACAAATAATTGTAAATAAAATATTAGAAAAAGGAAATTAATTGATGTCAATAAAGGAGTATATAAAAGAATATCTCAAAAATGATGTCCATAAAAAGGTAACGCAACAGAACATACATACAGGGGTTATTTAGAACAACTTATTAAAAAATTATATCCCGAAGTAACTGTGACAAATGAACTGTCCCGTATAGATTGCGGCGCGCCGGATTATGAGATTAGCCGCAGGAGTATCATTGAAGCTTAAAGTATTGAAAAAATTTAAATGACAAACTCTTTAAAGAACAATTTGGATACAAATCTGCTCTCGATAATCTTATTATTATAAACTATATTACTTTTGAGCTTTATAGCAAGGAGAAATTATTTTATCTGCAAAAATTGCCGATTTATTTACAGGACAAATTAAACCTTTAGACGAATGTTTTCAGGATTTTGAAAACCTTATAAATGAATTTATTTCTTATAAAGGGCAAAAGATAGAATCGCCTTCTAAACTCGCAAAGATGATGGCCGATAAAGCAAAATTACTTGCCGATATTATTTTCAAAGTTTTAGAAAGTCCAAATCAAAATACTGACTATAATTTAACTAGTCAGAAGAAAGCTTTGCAGTCTATAATTAATAATATTACAAATAAACAATTTTCAGATATTTATGCTCAAACAATTACTTATGGTCTGTTAGCTGGCTGTCTGCATAGGAAAAATACTGATAACTTTTCAGTAGAGGAACCATATTCAATAATTCCGCCGTCAACTCCATTTTTTAAAGATTTTTTTGGGAATATTTTAGGTCTTAACACTGGTTCCAGAATAAAATGGATTGTTGACGACCTTTTAAATATGTTCAACCATACGAATATTGGTAAAATAGCAGAAGATTTCGGCAGACTAACTGAAAGCCAAGATCCAATTATTAATTTTATGAGATTTTTTTAAGTGAATATGATCCTAATTTTGGAAAGTCAAGAGGAGTTTGGTATACGCCGCAGCCTATAGTAAATTTTATAGTTCGAACAGTTGATGATATATTAAAATATGATTTTGAATTAAAAGAAGGGCTTGCAGATATTTCAAAAATAAAAATTAATAATAAAGAAGAAGTCCACCGTGTTCAAATTCTTGATCCTGCAACAGGCACAGGAACCTTTTTAGCGGAAATCATAAACAATATTATGACAAGAATAAAAATATGAAAGGCGTATGGAATGATTACGTTGATAAACATCTGTTGCCACGCATACACGGTTTTGAAGTTTTGATGGCTTCTTATGCGATGGCGCATTTAAAATTAAATATGATTCATAAAGAGACAGTCTATCAATTCAATAATCCTGAGCAGCGCTTGGGAGTTTATTTAACAAATAGTTTGGAAGATATTAACTTTCAGCCAAAATTTAATATAGGCTGGATAAATAGGAAATTAGAAAAAGCAAATGAAATTAAAAAAAATATGCCGCTGATGGTTGTTATAGGAAATCCGCCTTATAGCGGAAAGTTTAAATAAAAAGGGGAGGGGGGCTGGATTAGAGACCTTTTAAGAGATTATAAACAAGAGCCTGAAGGCGGGAGATTACAAGAAAAAAATTCTAAAGGTATATAATACGATTATGTAAAATTTATCAGATGTGCTCAGTTTTCTATTGAGAAAAATAATGCAGGGATAATCGGATATATAAACAATAACAGTTTTTTAGACAATCCTACTTTTAGAGGTATGCCGTTGGAACCTGCTCAATACTTTTGACAAAATTTATATTATTGATTTACACGGCAATATAAAGAAAAGGAATCTGCCCTTGACAGCACAAAAGATGAAAATGTTTTTGATATTAAGCAGGGCGTATCGATAAATATATTCGTTAAAACAAACAAAAAGAAAAAAGGAGATATGGCAAAAGTTTTTCATACTGATTTGTACGGGTTGAGAGAGACAAAATATGAGTTTCTTAAAAAGGATAAGAATAATTTAAGCAATTAAACTTCAAAAATGTTAACTATAAAGCTCCATATTATTTTTTTGTTCCAAAAGATTTTAGCGAAAATGAAAATTATGCTAAGGGTTTTAAAATTGAAGAATTATTTTTACATAGTTCTGCAGGGATAGTAACTGCAAGAGACGGTTTGACTATACAGTTCAGCAAAGAAGAGATGAAAATGATTTTAAAAGATTTTGCTGCTCTTGAGACAGAAACGGCAAGACAAAAATATCATTTAGACAAAGACGCCCGAGATTTGAAATAATGAAATATTTTATTGGCAGGGAAAATTTCTCTATTATCCTTGAAAGGGTAGTTGGAAACAAAAATATTAAATATAAAGATGTTTTTATCACTAATAAAATTATTGGTCAACACATGTTAGGTAGTGCTTGTTATACATTTCCGATATATATGCACCATGATGATTTAAAACAGCAGAGTTCCAACATAGATGATAATAACAGACAGCTGAATTTCAATATGGAAATTATTGCAGGATTTTCAAAAAAATTAGGCGTTAAATTTGAGGATGAAAAAACTCAAACTGAAAAATCTTTTACGGTTCTCAATGTGTTAGATTATATTTGTGCTGTTTTGTATTCGCCAAAATATCGTAAAATATAAGGAGTTTCTAAAAATGGACTTTCCAAGAATTCCGTATCCGGATGACGCCGTAAAGTCTTGGAATTTAGCAGAACTTGACAAACAACTCAGGCAAGTACATTTACTTGAAAGCGGTAAGTTGGAGACGCTGGAAGTAAATTATTCTGTAAAAGGCGGCAATTCTATAAAGAAAGTCTTATTTGTAGATGAAAAAATTTATATAAATGTTCCTCAAATTGCTTGGAATTTTTGTATCGGTAATTATCCGCCGGCTCAGCAATGGCTTAAAGATCGTAAAAATCTTTATCTTTCTTTTGATGATATAAATTCATCAAAAAATTATAAATGCGTTATATTTAACGGAAAAATTGATGAAGGAAATTGATGAGTTTTTGTAAAAATTAAATAAAAATGATGGTTAATATATAAATTACACATTACTAGTTAAAATAATATTACTGATATATTTTTAATTCTACTGCTGTAATAGTCAGCTGAGTTAGATGTATTTTGATTATTCATATAATTTTTATATAATGGGGGGGGGGGGATTAAGTGAAGCATCTTAATGGTTTGGTAAATTTTTATTATATATTTTTTTATTTATAACGGAGGGTTTTAATGAGGAGGCGTTTTCTTTTTGCACTGCTTTTAATGTTTCTTTCTGTATTTGTTTATGCTGATGATGATTCAAAAAAGCTGAAAAACGAAAATACAGATCCCACCGCAAATCTTAAAAAAAGTACTGATATAATTTCAGAAGTTTTAATTGAAGGATTGAAAAATGTAAAAGCAAGACGCGTTCTGCCGGTTGTGAAATTAAAAAAAGGGAAGTATTATTCAAACGATATTGCAAGAGAAGATGTTCGTTCAATTTTAAAATTAGGCGATTTTGATAATGTTGAATTTAAATTTGATAGAAATTGCGGCAAATTTGTTTTTGTCGTTATTGAAAAGCCCTATATAGAATCTGTTATTTTTAAAGGCAACTCTGAATTTTCTAAAAGAAAGCTTAGAAGTATGAGCGCATTAAAAGAAAAAGATTATTATGATGTTTTAAAACTTGAAGAGACAAAGAAAAAGATAAGTACATTATACGGTGATAACGGTTATGCTGATTGTCAGATTGAAGTTTATCCTACCGTTGATGTTGATACAAATAAAATGACAGTAACTTTTCTTATAACTGAAAATAATAAAATGGTTATTGGAAGTGTTGATATCGAAGGCGCTGTATATTTTAAAGGAAAAAAAATTCTTAAAGTTATGAAAACCAAGCCCAAAAAAATATTTAAGG
This sequence comes from Endomicrobium sp., assembly GCA_031290155.1. GTDB lineage: Bacteria > Elusimicrobiota > Endomicrobiia > Endomicrobiales > Endomicrobiaceae > Endomicrobiellum. Next base: position 55,861 of record JAITOB010000001.1, read on the forward strand.
AAGATATATACCAAAATGATTTGAAATCAATAGAAAAATTTTATAAAGACAACGGGTTTATGGATTATAGTTTTATTTCTTCAACTACGGTATATAATGATGCCAGAACGGAAGTGTTTTTAAAATTAAATATCAGCGAAAGCGTAAAGTATAAAATTAATTCTGTAGCTTATGACGGTAATTTTGCTGTTGATGATAAAGAAATGAAGAAGATAATCAAAATTAAAAAAGGGCAGATTTTTAATCAAAATAGAATTACAGAAACAGTACAAAGCATATTTGAGATTTATTTAGATAAAGGATATTTACACGCAGAAATTATCCCGTCTTTTAGTAAAGGAGATACTGAAGGTCTTGTTGATATGAATTTATCAATTAAAGAAAACTCAATTACTTATGTCGGAAATATTTATATTGACGGGCTTGTTTCTACAAAAGATAAAGCCATAAGAAGAGAGCTTCTTCTAAAAACCGGAGATATGCTCTCTGTCGGGAAAGTGCGCAGAAGCGTTGAAAAAATTTATAATTTGGGTTTTATTGAAAAAGCAGATCCGCAGGTACTTCCTTCTCAGGTAGCCGATGTTATGGATTTATCTTTTTCTATTACTGAAAGTAAACCTGGAATGTTTAGTACAGGTGTCGGCTATTCTTCAGTTGACGAGTTTATAGGATCGCTTCAGTTGCAGCATATGAATTTGTTTGGGTTGGCTCAGAAATTAAACTTTTTATGTGAATTTGGTTCAAAAAAACAAAATTATCAAATAGAGTGGAAAGATCCATGGGTTTTTAATAAAAATATAAATCTCACTTTAAGCGCATTTGATATCAATAGACGAAGGGATTATAAAGATGATAATAAAGACGCCTATAACGAACATAAAATTGGCGGCATGGCAGGTGTAAGTCGTAGATTTAACGATTACATATCTTTATTATTTGTGTATAAATATGAGTATGTTAAATTGTTAAATATAAAGGAAGATGTAAAATACGAAGTTGATAAAATCAACCCACACAACCCAAGCAAGATATCTAGTATTTCTCCAGGAATAAAATATGATTCAAGAGATTATATATTTGATCCTTCAAAAGGAAACAGACAGTTTGCAAATATAGAGATTGCAAGTGATTTATTAGGCGGGGAGGAAAATTTTGTCAAAGGGATTGTGATGTCATCTTGGTATTTTCCTACTTTTTGGAAACTTGTGTTAAGCGTTAATTTTGAGTGCGGTGTTATTAAAGGTCATAAAATTCCTGGTTCTGAAAAGTTTTATTTGGGCGGAGCAGATACTATAAGGGGTTATAAGTACAGAACAGAAATCGGATCTCCTAACGGCGGTGAAGTTAAGGGATTAATTAATGTTGAATACAAGTTTCCAATAGTTTCTGAGAAAGGCAGGACAATTGTTCAGGGTCTTCTATTCTACGATATAGGCGGAGTCTGGGAAAATTGCAGCGATGTAAATTTGCACTTAGGAACTAGTTCAAAAAATTTGCGATCAGGAGTTGGGTTTGGCATAAGGTTTGTAACACCTATATTTCCTTTAAGACTTGACTGGGGTTATGGGTTAAATCACGAAAAAAGAGAGCCTTTACAGCAGTTCTATTTCAATATCGGAAATATTTTTTAGAATATTTGTGATTGTTGTTGGCGGCACTTTAGTTTTTAGATGTTATAACTAGAAAGATTGAAAAGCGTCGAGATATTTCTTCAACTATTTTTTATAGTTTTAATTTTCTAACAGTGATAATAAATATAAATAAAACTTTAGAATATATTTGCGAATTTTAAATATAAATTAAAAATTTTAAGTTTTTTATACGCAGCTAAAAATTAAATCTGTTAAATATACAGAGTTTTTTTAACTATAATAAAACTATAGAGGGATTTCTACGTCAGATTTAGAATATAAAGTTATCTAATAGTGTTTTGCTTTAAAAAATAACGATATTACGTGAAATTATAAAATATCAAGGATATACAATGAAACTTACTGCATTAGAACTTGCAGAAATCGTTTCCGGTAAGCTTGTAGGTGATAAAAATCTTATTTTGACAGGTGTTAACGGACTCGCAAACGCTAATGGAGATGAAATTGCTTTTCTAGGAAATTTAAAATATTTACCTGCAGCTTTAAAAACTGATGCGGGGATTATCTTTGTTTCAGCCGATATGGATATTTCGCAGTTTACAGATAAAAACCTTATCAAAGTATCAAATCCTCAGTATGCTTACAGTCTTGTACTTTCTATTATTGAAAAAGAAAGATTGAGTTCAATAGAGAAAAATATACATAAATCTATTTCTATGGCCGACACTGCCAAAATGGGAGAAAATGCGTATATAGGACAAAATGTTGTGATTGGAGCTGAATCTGAAATCGGCGATAATGCAAAAATATTTCCTAATGTTTACATAGGCAAAAATGTAAAAATCGGAAAAAATTGTCTTATATATTCAAATGTTGTTATAAGAGAAGATACCATAATAGGAGACAGAGTTGTTATTCAACCCGGGGTCGTTATTGGCGGCGATGGTTTTGGTTTTGTAACAATGAGAGATAAAATATATAAAATACCCCAAATAGGCAGAGTTGAAATAGGAAATGATGTGGAAATCGGGGCAAATACCACAATTGACAGAGCTACTTTTGACGCTACAAGAATAGGAAATGGGACAAAAATTGATAATCTTGTTCAAATAGCGCACAACGTTCAAATAGGTGAAAACTGTATAATTGCCGCTCAAACTGGGATATCCGGGTCAACCAGCTTAGGCAATAATGTAACTGTAGGCGGTCAGACAGGGCTTGCTGGACATTTGAAAATAGGCAATAACGTAATGATAGCAAGCCAGTCAGGCGTTTCAGGGAATATAGAAGATGATAAACAGGTCGGCGGAAATCCTATAGCCCCGATAAATCAAAGTATTAAAATAAGAACATTGGTGAGAAAATTACCCGAAATATATAAAGATTTAAAACAAATAAAAAAAAATTTAGAAAACAGGCATAATTAAATATATGGCAAAGCAAACAACTATTTTAAAAGAAATTTCTATAGAGGGTATCGGGCTTCATACAGGCAACAAAAGTATAATTATTTTTAAACCTGCCCCTAACGCTGGATACGGCATTAAATTTATTAGAACTGATTTTCCCGGTAATCCTGTAATTGAGGCTCTTTGGTCAAATACTACTGCAGGATCGGCTGTAAGAGGAACCGTTATTGAAAAAAATGGTATAAAAATTCATACAATAGAGCATATTATGTCTGCCTGTTTTGCTTTAGGCATAGATAATTTAGTTATAGAACTAAATAACAATGAACCTCCTATTTTAGACGGCAGTGCAAAAATATTTGCAGAAACTCTTTTAAAAGGTGGATTAAAAGAATTTGATGTTGTTAGAGAATACTATATTCTCAAAGAACCCGTGTATTTTGAATCAGAAAAAACTAAAATATCCGCATATCCGTCAGATAAGCTTGAAATAGACTGTACTATAGGATTTGATCATCCATTTTTACGGTTTCAACAGATGACTTTAAAAGATTTAAATAAAAATTTTTATTTAACAGATATTGCTCCGGCAAAAACATTTTGTTTTGATTATGAAATAGAAGCTCTGCAAAAAAAAGGACTTGCTTTAGGCGGTTCTATGGATAATGCTATAGTTGTAGCTTTAGACGGCATACATAATACAGAACCTCTGCGGTATAAAGATGAATTTGTAAGACATAAAATTCTTGATTTGATAGGCGACATATATTTGGCCGGCAAACCCATAAAAGCTAAAATAATTGTTGACAAACCAGGGCATAACAACAATATAAATTTTATAAAAGAATTTTTGAAGAAAGCAGTTATTGAAGAAGATAAAACTGTAGAGGCCATGATGGACGGCAGTACAAAAAAATCAGATTCGGTGGAAATAGAAAAAATATTAGGATTGGAAGAAATTTTAAATTATATTCCTCACAGATATCCGTTTTTGATGATTGATAAGGTAAAAATAAATACTGCGTATCCTTTAAAAGCTGTAGGATATAAATGCGTAAGCAGCAATGAAAATTTCTTTCAGGGTCATTTTCCCGGAGCTTCTATAATGCCAGGCGTTTTAATTATTGAGGCAATGGCGCAGACATCGTGCGTTATGTTTCTTTCAAGACCTGAACTAAGAGGGTGTCTTGCATACTTTATGTCTATAGATAGAGCAAAATTTCGCGGACCAGTAAAACCAGGGGATATGCTTGAGCTTAAGGTAGAAGTGTTAAAAGACGGAGGCAGACGGGGGAAAATGAAAGGCGAAGCTTATGTTGACGGGAAACTAACCACAGAAGCTGAATTTATGTTTATTATTGTTGACAGAAATAGAAAATACTAAACAAGAAATTAATAGTTTTAAGCAAAATTATAGCAGCCGTTATATTATTCGTTATATAGTTGGAATTCTAGGTTGATGTTTAAAACATAATGCCGAGATTGATAATTTTAAATTTTTATTTAGCGCGAGGTAAGAATGTAAGATGATACACCAGACAGCCGTAATAGATAAAAGTGCGGTCATTGAGGAAAATGTTGAAATAGGCCCTTATACGGTTATAGGTTTTGAAACAGTTATAAAAAGCGGTACAAAAATACATGGACAAGCGGTTATAGAGTATTCCGAAATAGGCAGTAATTGCGAGATATTTAATTTTGCATCGGTAGGAAAACGCCCGCAGGATTTAAAATACCGTGGCGAGAAAACAAAAGTCATAGTTGGAGACGGTACTACAATCAGAGAATGCGTTACTTTAAATAGAGGAACTGTGGCAGGCAGTCAAACTGTTGTTGGTAAAAATTGTTTGCTTATGTCGTGCGCGCATATAGCTCACGACTGTTTGATTGGAGATGATGTAATAATCGGGTATTCAACGGGTATCGCAGGACATGTTGAAATCGGCGATTGTGCAGTTTTAAGCGCAAGTATAGGAGTGCATCAATTTTGCAAAATCGGGAAATCTGTAATTATAGGCGCAGGTTCAATGATTAATATGGATGTTGTTCCTTATGTAATGGTGCAGGGAGACAGAGCGGTTCTTATCGGTTTAAATCTTATCGGGCTTAAAAGAAAAAAAATGCAGCTTTCTGAAATTGAAGATATAAAAAAAGCATATAGAATATTGTTTATGTCAAAACTATCGCTGGAAGAAGCAATGGCGGAAATTGAAAATTCAACGTCTTCTTATGTTAAAGATATAGCGGCTTTTATCAAAGCTTCGCAAAGAGGAATAACGAGGCCAAAACGATGATTCATAATACTGCGTTAATTGATAAGAGCGCCGTTATTGGCAATAATGTGCAAATCGGAGCATATACGGTTATAGGCAAAGAGGTTGTAATTGGCGAAGGTACTACAATAGGTTCAAACGCTTATATAGAATATGCCGAAATTGGCAAAAGTTGTAAACTTTATAATTCCGTTTCAATAGGGACCCCTCCGCAGGATTTAAGTTATAACAATGAACTTTCAAAAGTTTATGTAGGTGATGGTACTGTAGCAAGAGAATTTGTGACTTTCAATAGAGCTACAAAAAAAACAGAGAAAACTATAATCGGCGAAGGTTGTTATTTTATGGTATCTTCGCATGTAGCTCATGACTGCCGCGTTGGAAAAAATGTTATTATGGCAAATTGTTCCGCAGCTGGCGGACATGTTGAAATAGGCGACAATGCGTTTATAAGCGCTAATGTTGGAATTCATCAATTTACAAAAGTAGGAAAAGGCACAATGACAGGATCGGGTTCTACCGTTACCATGGATATAATTCCCTACGCTTTATGCGCGGGATACAGAGCAACCCTCAGCGGCTTAAATATGGTCGGTATGAAAAGAAAAAAAATACCGTTTGAAGAAATTGCCGCCGTAAAAAACGCTTATCGTATGCTTTTTATGTCCAATCTTTTGCTTAAAGACGCTCTGGCAAAAATAGAACGGAGTAATTCTGTTTATGTTTGTGAAATAGTTGAATTTATAAGAAATTCAAAAAGAGGAATAGCAAGACCCGCGTAAAATACAGAGTAAAATTTATATAGTTATAATTTGTAAAATATAAAGGATTGTTAGTTTTTAACATTGTTGCAGTAAGGTTATTGCCGATAAAAAATAGGTCGAAGAATGCAAAATATAGGGCTTATAGCAGGAAATAACAGATTTCCTTTTTTAGTTGCGGAAGAAATAAAAAAAAGTGGCGACAGAGTAATTTGTATTGCGTTAAAAGAAGAAGCAGATTCTTCACTGGAAAAAATTTGTGATAAAACCTACCGGCTTTCTATAGGAAAATTTCAAAAAATTATTGATGCTTTAAAAAGCGAAGACATAAAGACTGTTATAATGGCGGGACAGGTAAAACATGTTAAAATTTATTCCGCTGTAAGTATGGATTGGCGAGCAATTAAAGTTATGGGAAGTTTAATCAATAAAAAAACTGATACGATTTTAAAAACTATTGCTTGCGAATTTGAGAAAGATGGAATGTGCTTGATTCCGTCCCATACGTATTTAAAACATCTGCTTGCGCAAAAAGGTTTGATATCCGGTTTAAAACTTTCTTCAAATGAAAACAGGGACGTTGAATTTGGATATAAAATAGCAAAAGGTATAGCAGGTTTTGATATTGGTCAGACAGTTGTAGTAAAAGATATGTCTGTTCTTGCTGTTGAATCGGTTGAAGGCACGGACGAATGTATTAAACGCGCATATCAACTTGGCGGAGAAAACTCCATAGCTGTTAAGGTTGCAAAACCAAATCAAGATTTTAGATTTGATATTCCTGTTATAGGCATTAATACAGTTAATATCCTTAAAGAAAATAAAATACGTGCAATGGCAGTAGAAGCCGGCGTTATTTTAATCTTAGATAAAGATAAGGTTATAAATAAGGCAAAGCAAGAAGAGGTTACTATACTGGCAATATAACAGTAAAAATCAGAATATTGGATTTTGTGATGTTAAAGCCGGAAGTATTTGTAAAAGGAAATATCAATGATAAATGTAGCCAGTCCTGTTATAGGTAAAAAGGAAAGACAATTAATTAAGGAAGTTTTAGATTCAAGAATTCTTGCAAGCGGCGAATATGTTTTGCAGTTTGAACAATCCTTTGCAAGGTATTCCGGAGTTGATTTTGGCATAGCAAGTGCAAATGGAACAGCGGCGCTTCATACGGCTCTTTTAATGTGCGGTGTTAAGCAGGGTGATAAAGTTGCTACAACATCTTTTTCGTTTATAGCAACTTCAAATTCAATTCTTTTTTGCGGGGCGAAACCTGTTTTTGTAGATATTGATCCCAAAACTTTTAATATCGATCCGGCTGAGCTTGAGAAAGTATTAAAAAAGAAAAAAAATATTAAAGCCGTTTTAATAGTTCATCTATACGGACTATCGTGCGATATGGATGCAATTCTAAAACTTAAGAAAAAATATAAATTTAAACTTATTGAAGATTCATGCCAGGCGCATGGCGCTGAATTTAATAACAAGAAAGTGGGTTCTTTTGGAGATGCTACAGCTTTTTCTTTTTACGCTACGAAAAATATGATGACCGGTGAAGGCGGTATTATTCTTACGAATGATGCAAAGGCTGATATATATGGAAGGCAGCTTATAAATCACGGCAGAGAGGGACATTCAACGCATACTGTTCTGGGATATAATTACAGACTTACAAATCTTGCCGCGGCAATAGGCATAGCCCAGCTTGAGCAGCTTGAAAGTTGGATTAAAAAAAGAACTACATATGCAGAAAATTACAATGAAGCTTTTAAAGATTTAGATTTTTTACAAACGCCTTATATTCCAAAAAACTGCAGACATGTTTTTCATCAATATACAGTAAGAATACCGGCGCTTGAGAGGGAAAAGTTTATTAAATATTTAGCTGATAACGGCGTAGGAAGCGGTATTTATTATGATACCGTATTGTATAAACAGCCTTTGTATAAACAGCTTGGATATAAATCTGGATTATGTGTGGAAGCTGAAAAAGCAGCGTGCGAAGTACTTTCGCTTCCCGTTCATCCATCTCTTTCAAAAACCGATACAGACAAAATAATTAAAGTAATAAAAGGTTACAAAAATGAGTATACGAACTGCCGTAATCGGAGTAGGATCTTTGGGACAGCACCACGCAAGAATTTTGGGACAGCACAGTAATTCTACACTTGAATTTGTGGTTGATGCAGATGAAAAAAGATCTGAGAAGATTGCAGGTGCAAATAAAACAAAGTATTTAACTGATTTTAATGAACTTATAGGAAAAATTGACGCCGCAGTAATTGCAGTTCCTACGCCGTATCATTATAAAGTAGCGAAGCCGCTTTTAGATGCGAGCATACATTGTCTTGTTGAAAAGCCGTTTACTTTAAGTATTGTTGAAGCCGAAGAACTTATACAAACGGCAAAAAGTAAAAATTTGGTTTTACAAGTAGGACACGTTGAAAGATTTAATCCTGCAGTTATTGCTGTTGCATCTTTTATAAACAATCCTAAATTTATTGAAGTTAACAGACTCGGGCCTTATGATCCAAGAACAAATCACATAGGCGTAGTATTGGATTTAATGATACATGATTTGGATATTTTATTTTCTCTTATAAAAGATAAGGTTGTTTCTTTTGAAGCTTATGGAGCAAAAATACTTTCAGATACTGAAGATATTGCAAAAGTCAGGTTAAAATATGCAAATGGCTGCGTGGCAGATGTTTCTGCCAGCAGAGTTTCAATGGAAAAATACAGAAGAATAAGAATTTTTCAGTCCGACAGTTATGTTTCTATAGATTATGCCGGAAAAAGTCTTAAAGTTTACACAAAAAAAGAAAGCAGGAAAAAGATAACTTCTCTTTTTGACATAGATATTAAAAAACCTAAATTACCTCCCAATGAACCGCTTTTTTATGAGCTTGACAATTTCTTGAGTAGCGTTATTGAAGGTAAAAAGCCGTATGTCTCAGGTGAGCAGGGAAGAGATTCTGTTGAGTTGGCTCTTAATATACTCCAAAATATGGTGTTTTGATGCCAAACAATAAAATTTTCATTTCTGCCGGCGACCTTTCTGGAGAGATGCATGCTTCTAATCTTGTAAAAGAAATAAAAAAAATCTATCCTTTATGTCGTGTTTCTGCAATGGGCGGCAATAATTTAAAATTAGCTGCTGATGAATTTCTTGAAGATATAGTAAATATAAATGCTTTTGGTTTTTTGCCTTTAAAGCAAATTGTCTATTTGAAAAAAGTTTTTAATAAACTTAAACCTTATTTTATTAAAGAACGTCCGGATAAAGTTATACTTGTGGATTATTACGGATTCCATATATTTGTTGCAAAACTTGCAAAAAAGCTGAATATCCCTGTTTATTATTATATAAGTCCTCAAGTTTGGGCATCGCGCAGCGGAAGAATAAAAAAGCTTGCTAAAACAGTAAGAAAAATACTTGTAATTTTACCTTTTGAAGAAAAACTGTATAAAGATTACGGCGTTGACGCAATTTTTGTCGGGAATCCTCTAATAGATAGAATCCCGGAAAAACATAATTTTGAAATAGCAACTCCGCCGGTTATAGGTCTATTTCCAGGCAGCCGTAAAAACACTGTCAAACGTCATATGCCTATAATTCTTAAAACCGCAAAAATACTTAAAGAAAAAATAAATGCAAAGTTTATAATGTTTAGCACTGATAGCAATGCTGATTTTGATGTGCCGGAATATATAGAGTTTGCAACCTCTGGAAATTTTGGAAAAAGAATATCCGTAGATTTTGCAATTTGCCCCTCCGGGACAGTAAGCTTAGAAAATGCTTTAATGGGGATTCCTATGGCTGTTATGTATAAATTATCATATCTCAACTATTTTTTTATAAGAGTAATTATAAAAATAAAATATATAACAATAGTAAATATTTTAAGTACAAAAAATATTGTCCCTGAGTTTATACAGTTTAATGCAAGCCCTGAAAAAATAGCATATTCTGCATTAAAGCAGCTAAGTCCTGAAAATTATATGCTTAAAGTTAAAGAACTGATTGCTTTCAGAAAGATATTGGGCAGCCCGGGAGTAAGTAAACGGACTGCTGAAATTATTCTAAATGATAAGTAATAAATATTTATTTTAAAAGTAAAGGATAAATGGTATGAATACACTAGAGAAGATTTTAAGTTTTGTAAGAATGCAAAAGTTGTTATCTGTTATAGCGTTGGAATAGTGTACTGAGATATTGCGTTCAAGCGAACGATTTAAAGATGAGAAGAGACTGTTTAAATATGAATATCAGGTTTTTCTTAAAGCGGAGAAGATGGAATAGTATATGAAATCTTTAACAGAATAGGAGTAACAAATAAATTTTTTGTAGAATTTGGAGGAAATGATGAGAGTTATAAATAATTCTACGAATCTTCTTTTTAATGACTGGTCTGGTTTATGGATTGAAGCGGATAAAAATTTAGTTATAAAAAACTAAAAACTGCTTTTAAAAAATTTATTGACGGTAACAAGCTCAAAATAGACCATAATTTTGTAACTCCTGAAAATATAGAAACAATTTTTAATAGATATAATATTCCCGCTGATTTAGATTTTCTTTCAATCGATATTGATAATAATGACTATTAAATATGGGAAGCTATTAAATCATACAAACCCAGAGTCTTGTTATAACGCTTCATTAGGCCCTCATAATGCAATGGTTGTACCTTATGTTGAAGGTAAATTTGATATAACAAATTATTTTGGAGCAGTTAAGTTTAAAGAAAGGATATTCTTTAGTGGGATGTAATTCGAGCGGTTCTAATGCTTTTTTGTACGCCCTGATTTAAACAGAAGACAAATTTTATCCTTCTTTTATATCAGAGGAGCATTTTGAGCCTCAAAGATATATCTTATCGTATAGAACAAATGGACATAGAAAAAATAGATTTATATAAGTTGTTTAAATAAAGTGTGTTTGCGATAATGAATCGAAAACAGTTTTTTAAAGAATTTATTACTTATTGCTTTTATTTTTATTTCAAAAAATCTCTTTGCTAAAAATGTACTCGGTATGTCAAATAAATGTACAGCACATACAGCTAAAGGTATGGCAATGGGCAACACCGGCTCAGATGTTTTAAAAGGTGCAGATTATTTTATTATAATCCTGCAAGTTTATCTTATAATAAAGGCGTTAATACTGAAATTTCTATGGCTTTTGCAGAAAACGGCAGTTCTGCATCTAGGGAAATATACAGGCCCTTTAGGTCTTGGATTCCTTTCAGTTTCTGCAGTTAGAGATACAAGCGCTTTTATTTGAGACTTTATCCCATAATACTATTTTAATAAATAATGATGACGGCAGCTGGAGTAAAATAAAACCTCTATTAATTCTTTGTCTGTTATGGCTTGCAAACAGAATGATAAAGGTTACAGTACGGGGCTGAAACTATCGTATTTATACGGTGTTATAAGGACATGTTCAGTAGATTCTTTAGATAAGCCTAAGTTGAATATACATTTTGGCAACGGATTTACGTGTGATTTATCATTTCTTTTCATTATATCGGATAATTTTACTTTCGGTTTAAATTTTAAAAACATTCCAGGTTTATGTTTTGGGAAAATTATGCTGCAGGGGCTATCCCATTGACAATAAGAACAAGTTTAGGATATGTTTATAAAAAGTGTACTTTGTACGCGGACTGGGAAAAACATTTTTATCGTTATGGTAATTTAAATGAAAGTACTTTTCATTTTGGTATTTAGCGAGTATTTACATAAAACATTTTGCTTGAGAAGCGGTGCAGCGAGCGATCTTGATTTTTTAAAAAATAACATTGTCTATACTTACGGTTTTGCGGTAAATATTAAACATTCTCAGCTTTCTTTTGCCGGAGAAGAACATAAAATCTCTAATGGGAAATTTTCAAAATATACGATTTCTTTTAGAGCAGCATACTAAAATTTTGAAAAGAAGATACAAACTCAACATTGTATCTCTGGGGTAGCTCCATCATATTTGTAAAGTCTATGATTAGAGTGGCTTATTCTGTCCATTTTGTAAACGACAACCTTCTTAATAATGCCATTTTACAAGCTCTTGAAAATGGGGGAGAAGGAGAGGTCTGTGTTCTTGTCGGAATATTCCTTGCCCTACTCTTTATAATTGCTCCCTTTTCAGTTCGTACTTGTAAAAAAGTTGGCTTTCAATGCTGATACTGTCCTTTCTGTCTACTGATTGTCTTGCGTAAATAGCGTCTATTCTATTTGCCCATAATCAGCTCCTTTTCATATGTAAAACAATAGCCAACCTATACCATTTATGGCTCCCTATAAAAAGAATGTCGCCTACTTGTGCGATTTGCTGAACACATCAAAATTGGCGTGTTTTATTTCCACATATGGGAAATGCCTACTCAAGTTCAATCATTATCAATCACCTATTTCAATAATATATTTGCTACTTTGTTTGTTCTATTGGCTGGTCAATTCCATAGAAAATACGGTGAGTGAAGACACTAATTCCTATCATTATTAATGCCGCCAGATAAAAACGGAAGATATGTACTACTTCCTGTCTTTTCAAAAACAATACCATAAATGAACTGCCCGAGAGGATTTGTACACATAGCAACGCATATAAAGCATGAAATTACTTTCCCAATTAAATCTTTGGGCGTTAAAATTTGCAGATAAGTTATCATTTGAATTTGAAATAATGTTGATAATGCCAACAATAGGCTGCACCCGATTAGTAAAATAATGTAGATCGTCATTGGTTCTCGAAGTAGTTGTAGCGCAATTCCTCCTAAAAGTATGGACAGCGCGCATACAATTAAAAGAAACAACCCTATCTTTGATTTTAGTTTCTTTGATAATACTTCTCGAGTAAACCGCCTAATTAGCGCCAGCAGCGATTACGCCTTGTGCGTATCCGTATAACCGATTGGCGGTATCTAGATTAAACCCCAAATGTTGCGTAATTAAAACTGGAACTCCAATTAACATCAAAGAAGTCAAAAATAAATTAATAGAAGCATATATTAAAGACACCTTCCACAGAACAAGCCGCTCCTTAAACATAAAGCTAAAACTTTCTTTAAGGTCGTTAAACCTGTAATGAATATATTTCCTTTTGTTTGCTTTTTTCAAATGGAATATGGATGAATATTTCCAGTATTGCAGACGCGAAAAAGCAGCCAATACTTACATATAGAATAGGCGCTAATCCGACAATAGAAAATAAAATACCGCCGATTACTGGCCCAACCATACTGGCAAAGAGCTGATCAAATTAATAACTGAATTTCCTTGCATTATATGTTCTGTTTCTACCAAAGCAGGAACGCTGGCCTGAACTGCTGGTTGATAAGCACCTTGATACCCATATAAAATAATCATTGTGATTGCCATAAAGTGAAACAATGTCTATTTTTCCCACCAGCAAATAAAATAGGAAGATTAGTACGCCGTACTAAAATCCAGAATAACCATTATGTTCCTCTTATTAACACGGTCGCAATTATTCATCCTATCGGGAATAGTAAAATCATAGGAATAAAAGAACATGCCAAAATTGTCCCAAATAAAAAAGACGACCCTGTTTGGTTTAGTAAGTAAAGCGGGAGAACATACCTTAATATCTGATTTCCAAATAAAGAAATAATCTGGCCTACTGTTACAAGTAAAAAATCTTTCGAGAATATCGCTTTCCTATACATAGTTATTAATTCTCCTTTTAGGTAATAGAAATATTAACATCTGCTAAAAATTCATTTGTACGTTCTTATCACATTCTTGCAGTGGGGTTAATTGTAATATCAAGTGCACGTTTATTCCGTTCGTTGGTATGGTGCAAGGTAATTGTTTTTTTTCTTATCTGTTTCGCGCTTTTGCTTTGTGGTTTCCAACTTCCACGCAATATTATTGATCGTCGCCTTTCCATCCGACAGATGGATAATACCATCATTTGACGGACAGATAAATCTCTCAAATATTTATCGCAGTGCATTTGTAGCAGAAAGCAAAGTCGCAAGAGTCTGTTGTGAAAATAAATCATATATAAAAGAAACACAGGCATAAGAATCTACGGTTTGTTCTGTGGTGATATATTAAATTCTCTCCGCAAAACTTATGATTTTGCTTCTTTAGAAACATATTTACCGTATCATTATTTTGTTTCCTTGTCAACAAATAATGACAATAAAAATGCAGCCTGTTCTCAATAGAGTTGGGCTGCTTGTGGTTTCATTTTCATTATTCAAATTTATTCCGACTAAATATCTCCCAGCTTCTTTATTTATGCATCCAAATGCCTGCTATACTTTTCTATGAAGCTAAGCATGCTGTCAAATTGTTCCTCGGTTACCTGCTAAACGCGGCTTTATCCCGCGCTTGAAATTCTTTGCGCAGTTCCTCATGGACTTTGTTAATTACTTTCCCTTGCAGTAAGCTTAAAATAGATTTCTTTCTTGTTATCCGGCTTCCGGTAGCTTTCAATAATGCCTTTTTTATGAGCTCCTTAGCTATTTTACTTATGGCCCCGTTAGTCATATAAAAAAATCCCGCAAGTTTTGTAACGTTAAAATCTACATTTCTTCCAATGTATTCGATGCAATGTACTTCAGAAGACTTATAACCCTTAAGGCTCTCTTCCATCTTAAACTTATTAAGCCAAACCATCTTGTTCAATAAGTCCCTGGAACCCATTATAACCTGTTCTTCTTTGCTCATAGTCTGTTCTCCCACTCGTTGGCTATTAACGATATTATATTAAATTTTTGTTTCTATTTCAACAATACTAAAATAATTATTTTAGAAATTGAGCTATATGTGAAAAAAGAGCCGAAAGCGTTTAAGCATTCAGTAAACAAACGCTAATTATCATTTGATAATAATTGATTAAATAAACCATCTACTAAACGGCAAGTATGATCTTCTGCCCGACGCTTCTCCTTAATTGTCAGAATACCGTCAAGCGTTGTCCGTGGTAATCTTTAACCACCCAAATAGCAACCGCAATATCGCTTTTCACCGTCTCGTCAATTATCTCGCCGCAAACGACAAGCACATGGGTGCGGCATATTCCTGTGCTGACATTTCATTTGACGGCCCGGTTTTTACATCATCTGGCTTGGTTGGCTCATTTTTCACTGGTGTGTTTACAGCCTTTTACTTTTTGGCACGAAAAATGCCATTGCTTTTCAGCAGGCCATCTTTAAAGGCTTTTATCTCTTTTTGCGCTAACAGCAAAACGCTGCCTTTTATTCCTGCTGTTAGGCGGCACTTATATTTGTAGTATGGCTCTCTGTTTTCGGTTTTATTTTGCGTAGTACAAGGAAATAATATTAAGAGAATACAAAAAAATTTTTAATTAAGAATTAATAAGTTAGATTAAAAACCTTCTTTCCCTATGCTTAAATCATATCTTTCGTAATTTGAAATAATCTGATTGTAACATTGTTTAGGAGCAGTTCCTTTTTCAAACACTTCCAAAAATGCGTCTGGTGTTTTACTTAAAGCCAGAAGTCCCGTACGAGGATCAATTAAAGCCCATTCAATATTTTCCGGCTGTATAAAATCCAGTACCGGTTTACCGTCAAGAGCCTCTTTCATAAATTGTGTCCATATTGGGCATGCAATTACGCCTCCTGTAGCTCTATCGCCAAGTGATATTGACCGATTGTCATAGCCTACCCATACTCCTGCAACAAGCTGAGGAGTATATCCTATAAACCATGCGTCGCTTGAATCGTTTGTAGTTCCGGTTTTTCCTGCGCATGGTCTTCCCAAATTTTTTGCATGCCATCCGCTGCCTTTTTCTATAACGGCTTTAAGCATATTAGTTATAATAAAACAGCTCTGCGGAGAAAGAACTTCTTCCTGTTGAGGAATATTTTGTTCTAAAATTTTCCCATCTTTATCAGTTATTTTTGTTATAATATAGGGTGTAGTTTTAATGCCGCCTGAAGCGAATGCTGCGAAAGCTGAAACCATTTCCTGCAGGGTTACGTCGCTTGATCCTAAAGCAAGAGAAAGAGAATTTGTAAGCGGCGTTGTTATGCCTAAATTTTTTGCAGCCTGTATAACTTTTGTTGGAGTTACGCGCAGAATTGTTTCAACAGCACATATATTTATAGATAAGGCAAGTGCTGTTCTTAACGTTACACGGCCTCTGTATTTTCTACCATGGTTTATTGGAGCCCAAATTTTATTTGTGTCAGCTAAATCTTTTTCAGGGATTTTTTCTGCTATAATCTCAAGTGTAGTTATATCTCTTGAAATCAATTCCCATGAATTTCCTTTATAGACAAAAACCATAGGTTCGTCGTTAAGAATAGTTGCAGGCGTAAGTCCTGCTTCAATTGCTGCAAGATATACAAAGGGTTTAAAAGAAGACCCGGGCTGGCGTTTTGCCTGAACTGCCCTGTTAAACTGAGATTCTTTGAAACTGCGTCCGCCGACCATAGCTCTTATTGCTCCGTTTTTTGGATCTATAGCTATCAGCGCGCCCTGCACTTTTACAGGCCCTTGTTTTGCTATTTCAAAAGTTTTAAATTTATTTTCATCAAACTTTGTAAGTGCTTCTTCAATTGCTTTTTCAGCGGCTGTTTGTGCCTGCATATCTAGAGTAGTATAAATTGAAAGTCCTGATTTAAATAAAGCGTTTGTTCCATATTTAGGCTCAAGCATTATTCTTAAAAAATCTAGAAAATAATGCCCCGTATTTTCTTTTAACCCTTTCTCTTTTACAGGCAAAGGAACCTCAAGCGCTTCTTTTTCTTGTTCTTTTGTAATATAACCCAATTCTCTCATTCTCAGTAAAACAAGGTTTCTTCTCGCAAGAGCTTCCTTTGAATTTTTAAAAGGATTGTAATAGTTAGGAGATTTTGGTATAGCGGCAAGCATTGCGCATTCCGCAAGGTTTATATTCTGAACATTTTTATTAAAATATATAGCCGCCGCGACTTGAACTCCGTGTGCTCCGCTTCCAAAATATATTTGATTTATATAAAACTGCAAAATCTCGTCTTTTGAATAATTTTTTTCAAGCTGTATAGCTAATAACGCTTCTTTAATTTTTCTAATTAATGTTTTTTTGCGGGTCAAAAATATAGTTTTTGCCAACTGTTGCGTTATTGTTGATCCGCCTTCTGCAATTTTTCCCTTTAAAAGCATTTTTGAAGTGGCGCGTATAATTCCTTTAGTGGAAATTCCCCAATGTTTAAAAAAATCGTTATCTTCAATAGCTATAAAAGCGTTTTGAAGGTTAACCGGTATTTCATTAATAGATACAAGAACACGTCTTTCAGTAAAAAGTTCAGATATCAAATTATTGTCTTTATCGTAAATTTTAGTAGATAGATTAGGGGTGTAGCTGCCAAGTTGTTGTATAGACGGCAGACTATCTATAAAATTTGCGGTAATTTTTCCGATTAGAATTATTGATAAGGCAATTATAACAGCAGGAGTACATAATTTTAAAAGAGATTTTTTTTTTGATTTAGTTTGTTCATATCTTATGTGATTATATTTTAAAATGTTAATTATGTCAAAAACGTTATAGATAAAATGAGTTTTGTGGCAAATATAAAAGTTGTATATGTTTTTGCCTAAATAAATCAATTTTGATAACGTTAAATTTGATTATTTAATATTAGGAAAATTTACTGTGTGAATAAAAAATGTTATTATTTATCGTAATAACAAGTGTTTTTTATAGCCGGGTTTATTTCAAGGGGGAGGCAAAAACTGTGAAATATGAAAATGGTCTTACGTTGGTTTTAAAAAATGATAAAAATAGTTTAGTGGCATCTGTAGTTGTTTTTGTTAGAACGGGTTCTGTTGACGAGAAGCCTTCTCAAGCTGGATTGTCGCACTTTTTAGAACATTTAATGTTTAAAGGCAGTAAAAACTATCCTGGTGATCTAATGAGCAGAAATGTTGAAAATATTGGCGGATATATAAATGCCGCTACAGTTAAAGAATACACTATGTACTATATAAGTATTCAAAAAGACGGAGTAGAAGAATGTATAAAAATGCTTGCCGATACTATGCAAAATCCGCTTTTTCCTCAAGATGAAGTTGATAGAGAAAGGAAAGTTGTTATTGAAGAAATTCAAAGATATTTTGATAATCCCGGCAATGTTCTTTATGGAAAATTTAATGAAACTATCTATACAAAAAGCGCATTAAAAAACAGTGTTATAGGCAAATCTCAGGTTATTGCGAGTGTTTCTTGCAGAGAAATATACGATTACTACAAAACTCATTATGTGCCTGGCAATATGGTGGTAGTTGTGTCCGGAAATTTTAATGAGACAAGGGTGAAAAAACTTATAGGCGAAACTTTCGGGCAATTTATCAAACGGCCTGTGCCTCCAGAACCGCTGCTCGTTGAAGATATACATGACGGGAAAGACATAGTAGAATATGAGAACGTTGAAATAGGATATATGCTTACCGGATTTCTTGGACCAGATTTAAACGGAGAAGATATATATGTAGCAAATTTGGCTGCAGATGTTTTAGGGGGAGGAAAAAGTTCAAGACTTTACAGATATCTGTACGAAGAAAAACATCTTGTATTTTCTATAGGTTCTTCTTTTATGGCTGAAAAAGGAACAGGAAATGTTTATATTATGTCTGTTTTCAATCCTCAAAATATGAAAAAGATAAAGGATGAAATCAAAAATCAAATTCAAAATATTACTGATAATGGTATTACGCAGGAAGAGTTAAATAGAGCGAAGCTTTCATTAAAGACAAGTTTTAACTTTTCTCTTGAAACATCTATCGACATTGCGGAAAATCTTGGATATTGGTATTTAATGGGCAATCCTGCTTTTGCAGCAGAATATATGCGGAAATTAGATAAAATGACAGCTGGAGACGTAAACAATTTTTTTAAAAAATATTATTTGTCTAAAATAGTTTCTAATGTAGCATTGCTGCCTAAATCAGTCGTTTCTGGAATAAATGAATGAAAGGAAGATATATTATACTAATTTTATTTTAGATTGTATTTATACAAAGTGCGTTTGTACAAGTTGTATTTGGAGGAGAAATGGAAAGTTTTACACTTAAAAATAATGTTAAAGTTATATTCAATAAAACTAACGGAGTTAATGTTGTTGCGTTAAAAGTACTCACGCCTGTTTCAGTTATAAATGAAGCTTCAAATAATGCAGGGATATCATATATTACTTCAAAACTTATGGAGCAGTCCACGAAAAAACGTTCAAATGAAATTCTTGCAAATGACATAGAAAATATAGGAGCAGAATTATATAACGACACAGATTATGATATGTCTGGGCTTAGTATGACTTTTCTTTCCGAGTATTTTGATAAAGCTGCTGAGATTCTTTCTGATGTAGTATTAAATCCCGCTTTCAGCGACAAAGAATTATCTTTTGAAAAGCAAAATATTATAGTGGCGCTCAATTCGCGCAAAGATAGCATAGGAAATACTGCTTATGATGAATTTATAAAATCATTTTACCGTAAAATGTCTTATGCCGCGCCTGTTTTGGGCGCTAATGAAACCGTTCAAAAAATAAGCCGGGAAAATTTAGAGCAATGGCATAAGTATTCTTATAACGCTTCAAATATTTTAATTTCAGTTGCAGGAAATATAGATAAAAAGGTTGTAAAAGAGTCTTTAGAAAAATATTTTTCTTTAATTCCAGACGGAATAAAATTTGAAAAACCTGTTTTTAATATAAAACATTCCGAACCGATTAAAAAAGAAATAAAGGGAAAATTTAATCAGGCATACATATATCTAGCTTTTCCTGCTCCTGATGTTTCCGATACAGATTTCGTTTCAATAAAAGTTGCAAATGCCGTTTTAGGCGGAAGAATGACCAGCAGATTATTTGTTGAGTTAAGAGAAAAACTTGGTCTTGCCTATGAAGTAGGCGCTGTGTATCCTTCAAGAAGAGAAATGAGTTATTTTGCAATTTATATAGGGCTTGATAAAAAAAATATTAATTTAACATTAAAAAAAATAGATGAAATTTTAAAAAATTTTTGTACTGTAAAAATTTCAGAACAAGAATTGAAAGATACTAAAACATATATGAATGGTCTTTATATTATGGACAGACAGACTGTAAACAAGCAGTCTTATTATTGCGGATGGCGGGAAATTGTCGGACAAGGTTATGAATATGATGCTGAATATCTTCAAGATACAGATAAAGTTTCAACAACAAATATTTTAGATGCAGCTAATAAAATATTTTCCAGATATCCTGTAACCATAATTATTAATCCCGATTTAAAATAATAACAACGGACGACAGAAATTGAATGAACTTATTAAGAAAATAAATGATTTATCGCAAAACTTTGAAGTGTACGCAGTAGGCGGATTTTCAAGAGATATTCTTTTAAAACGCAGGTATAATGATATTGATTTGGCTGTTAATAAAGACGTTCTAAACTACTCTAAAAAAATTGCATATGCATTAAAATCAAAGCTCATCGCTTTAGATGATGTAAACAAAACTTATAGAATAATACTTAAAAATAATATTTTTGCAAATATAGATATTTCTCCTTTTCATGGGAAAACTATAGAAGAAGATTTGCAAAACAGGGATTTTACTTTTAATGCTGTAGCTTTCAGTTTAAAAAAAATTGAAAATTTTAAAAAACATATTATTTTAATTAATAAAAATATTTTAAAGGATTTAAAATCAAAAACTATAAATACAGTTTCCGCTGAGGCATTTAAAGCAGACCCTTTGAGAATGCTGAGAGCATTCCGCTTTGCAGCAGAATTGAGTTTTAAACTTTCCCCAAAAACATTACGGCAGACAAAACAAAATGCAAAACTTATATCTAAAGCATCCCCTGAAATAATAAAAAATGAATTCTTTAGAACGTTGTCTGCTAAAAATGGCGCAAGATTCATTAAAGAAATGGATAAATGCGGGCTGCTTTCGGAGATTTTTACTGAAATCAAGAAAATGAAGAAAATCTGCAAAAAACATTATTATCATCCAGGCGGACTGTTTCAGCATTCTTTTGAGACTATGGAATCCGCAGAAAGTATTCTAAATAATTTAAAAAAATATTTTCCTGAAAATTATGTTGATATTCAGCAACATTTTGGCGATAATAATGTTTTTTCTGAAAATATCACAAGAAGCGGCCTATTAAAATTTACGGCTCTTTTTCACGATAATGCAAAACCTGAAACCGCAAAGTTTGAAAAAGGCAAGCTGCACTTTTTTGAACATGAAGAAATAGGCGCTGAAAAAATAAGAAAAATTATGTTTTCTCTCAGGTTCAGTAAAAAAGACATTGAATTTGTAATGCTGCTAATAAGGCATCATATGCGTCCGTCAACTTTGACAAAAAACAATATAGTGACAAAAAAGGCTGCATTAAAGTTTTTTAGGGATATTGGTGGCAACACGCCGGATTTACTTATTCTTTCAATGTCAGACTGGCGTTCATATAAAAAACTAAAAATATTTTCTCAAAAAACATTAAAATTCCAAGAAAAATCCGTAAGGGAGCTTTTGAAGTATTATTATGAATTAAAAAAATCAACGCCTATACCTAAAATTATTGATGGCAATATAATAATGAAAAGATTTAATTTAAGGCCGGGGCCATTAATAGGAAAGCTTTTAAATTTTGTTCTTGAAGCGCAGCAAGAAGGTAATATTTCTAACAGAGAAGATGCTTTAAAAATGATTTTTTTTGAATTAAAGCATATTAAATAAATAAGTCATTTTAATTAAAGTTATAATTTTAAGATCGGTTTTTATGTTTAATTGAGTAAAGCCGGAAGACGGATAAAATATTGCGGAAAAAGTACTTATCAGGGGTTGTTGGCAGCGGCAAGGCTCATTATTTATTCAGGCGCATATCTGAAATACAAGATGCCGGTGAAATTTCAGATTTGCATGTTTTTACCTTTGTTAAAGAGGAAGAACTGAATTCTTTTTATGACGACATATGCTCTTTTTTCGACTCCAGTAAACAACATAATTCTGTAAATCACACCGCTGTGGTTGATTCAAATATTGAAACTTTTATATTTCCCTCAGATGATGTGCAGCAAAGAGCTTTTACAACGGATAAAATAAAAAATTTAAGAAATTTTATTGTATGCGCAACAGACATTTCTATAAATTCCCCCGTACCGATTCCACAAAAGGATATTGGCATCACGATATCAAAATATCAAAAATGCGACTTAAATAGTTTAGAAAGATATCTTATCTCTTTTGGTTATACCAGGGCAAGTTTTGTTGAAGACAGGCTTCAGTTTGCTGTAAGGGGCGGAATAATAGATGTATGGCCGGCTGTAAGTGAATTTCCTGTTAGAATACTTTTTGAATATAACATAATTGAAGCTTTAAGAGTTTTTAATCCAGATACTCAGCTTTCAAGCGCATTTATTGATGAAATTAAAATATTGTCTGTTAATCCTGCAGAATACAGTGCGACAATAAAAGACTACTTTGAACAAAATAAAAAAAATGAATCTGCTGTTGACGAATCTGTTGATATTTCTCATTCCAAAATTTCGATCCAAAATTCTCATACGGTTAATACCATATTATATTTTGATTATCCGCTTGATCAAACTGCTGAGGAAATATTTAATGAATATGAACTTATAATCAATGATGCATTGAATACTAAAGCGCAGTATCAAGGATACAAAAGTTTTACGGGGTTTTATGGAAATATAAACTTTTTTATAAATTCTCTTAAATCTTTTGCCGAAAATAATATAACGATAAAAATTTACTGCGCAAATGACGGGGAACGTGAACGTATTTCAGATATATTATATGAAAATCGCTGGTGTTATGAAAGTCCTGAATTTCTGTATGGCAAGCTATCGCAAGGGTTTTATTTAGAAAATACAAAAACTGCCTGTATTTCAAGCCGTGAAATGCTGTACAAGAAAAGACTTATAAGTTTTCCTAAAATAAGCGGCGGCAGACGATTAGAAGCTGTTTGGGAAATATCTACAGGCAATTATGTAGTTCATGAAAAATATGGAATTGGACGTTATATGGGATTAAAGACTATTTCAAGGGAAAACAGTGTTTCTGAATATTTATGTATAGAATACAGAAACGGCGATAAACTGTATGTTCCTCCGGAAGAATTGAAAACAGTAAAAAAATACGTCGGTACTGAAGGTGTTAAACCTAAATTGTATTCTATGGATACACTCGGCTGGGAAAGAGTAAAATCGAGAGCGCGCAAAGCTGCTGCAGAATTTGCCAAAGAGCTTTTGAAACTTTATACGCAAAGAAGTCTTATAAAAAGAAAACCTTTTGGTACAGAAACTATATGGGAAAAAGAACTTGAAGATGCTTTTCCGTATGATGAAACTCCTGACCAGCTTAAAGCCATTGAAGATATAAAGAACGATTTTTTTAAACCATATCCTATGGAAAGGCTTATATGCGGAGATGTAGGATATGGAAAAACAGAAGTTGCCGTACGTGCCGCATTTAAAGTAGTACAAGAAGGTATGCAGGTTGCTGTTTTAGTGCCTACAACAGTTTTAGCCCAGCAGCACTACAATACTTTTTATAACAGACTTTCTATTTTTCCTACAAAAATTGATGTTATCAGCAGATTTCAGACTAAAACTAAACAAAGAGAAATAACGCAAAACTTGGAAAACGGACTTATTGATATTATAGTCGGTACTCACAGACTTTTTCAAAAAGACGTAAAATTTAAAATTTTAGGGTTGTTGATAGTTGATGAAGAACACAGGTTTGGCGTAAAGCAGAAAGAAAAGATTAAAGCAATAAAAAAAAATATAGATATTTTAATGCTTTCAGCAACTCCTATTCCCAGAACTTTGTCATCGGCATTATCCGGGTTTAAAGACCTGTCGGTGATAGAAACTCCGCCGTTTGGCAGATTACCTATAGAAACAAATCTCTCGTTGTATGATGATAAACTTGTTAAAAATATAATTGAAGCGGAGCTTTCAAGAAACGGGCAGGTCTTTTATGTTTACAATAAAGTTGAGACAATTCTTACAAAAGCTGAAAGTATTAAAAAACTTTTGCCTAAAATTAAACTCGGCGTTATACACGGGCAGATGAAAACAAAAGATATTGAAGATATTATGTGGAAATTTGTCAATATAGAGCTCGATGTTTTATTAGCTACGACAATAATAGAATCAGGTTTAGATATACCCTCAGTGAATACTATGATAATTGAAGAAGCCCAAAATTTTGGGCTTTCCCAACTTTATCAGTTAAGAGGCAGAATAGGCAGAGACAGAGAAAAAGCATACTGTTATTTATTTTATACAGATAAAGTATTAAGTGATGAAGCCGTTAAAAGACTTAAAGCAATGAAAGAATTCAGTGAACTCGGTTCTGGATTCAAACTTGCTCTTAAAGATTTGGAAATAAGAGGAGCCGGCGGCATGCTTTCTGCGGACCAACACGGTTTTGTAAGAGATATAGGCTATGATATGTTTGCAAAACTTCTTGAAGAAGAAGGTAAAAAAATCAAAGAAGGTCCATATGAAACGCAAGAAAAGAAAAATACTACGATAGATTTGAAGGTAAGTGCATTAATTCCGCATACTTATATTGAGGATGAAGATATAAGAATTTTATTTTACAGAAAACTTTCTGATGCGCAAGACGTTAAAGCGATAGAAAAAATAACATCCGAACTGCTTGATCGTTTTGGAAAAATCCCTGATGCAACAAAGATGCTGTTTAAAATAACAAGTTTAAAGATTACTGCTGAAAAACTTTATATCGAAAGAATATCTGAAGACAATTACTATATATATTTGTATTTTTCTAAAAAGGCGGATTTTTCTAAAGTTAATATAACAAAATTGATAGACGATTATTCAAATGTAATAGAATTTATCCCAGGTCAATATTATGCGTTTAAATTGAAAAAAAATATTATTGACGCAAGCAGTGTTGAATATCTTAAGCAATTCCTAGTTCGTTTTGGATTCTATTTGCTTCAAGCACCTGTTTAAGTTATAATATGTCATCTAAATTATTATATTTATAAAATTAAATTTTATAGAGGAGGAAAATAAAAAATGTATAAAGTTGTTTTAGTCAGGCACGGTGAAAGCGTTTGGAATAAAGAAAACATATTTACGGGCTGGTCAGATGTTGATTTATCTGAAAAAGGCAACGAAGAAGCTTTACAGGCTGGAGAACAATTAAAGAGAGATGGGTTTATTTTTGATTTAGCATATACTTCAGTGCTTAAGAGAGCTATTAAAACTTTGTGGAATGTTCTTGATACAATGGATTTGTTGTGGGTTCCCGTAACTAAAAGCTGGAAACTAAATGAAAGACATTACGGTGCTTTACAAGGATTAAATAAAGCGGAAACAGCTGCAAAATATGGCGAAATCCAGGTAAAACTTTGGAGAAGAAGCTATGATACTCCTCCAATGTCTTTAAATGAAAACGACGATAGATACCCGGGAAAAGATATGAGATATTCAGTACTTGCAAAAAAAGAAATTCCTTTAACCGAATGTTTAAAAGACACTGTGGCGAGAGTTGCGCCTTACTGGGAAAAAGAAATTACCTCGCAGATAAAAGCAGGCAAAAAAATTATTATAGTGGCACACGGAAACAGTTTAAGAGCTTTGGTAAAATATCTTGATAAAATAAGTGATAATGATATAGTAAATTTAAATATTCCTACTGCAATGCCGCTCGTTTATGAACTTGATGAAAATTTAATACCTACAAATAATTACTATTTGGGTAATCCTGAAGCTGTTAAAGAAGCGATGGAAGCAGTGGCAAATCAAGGGAAAGCAAAAATAATACAATAAATTTTAAGTATGATTTAAATATTTATTGGTTATTATTTTGTACTCAGTGTTTATTAAAAAACAAAAACAATTTTTAGTAATAAGTACTTATCTGTCCTTAAATTCCAAGTTATTATAATTAAATTTTACTATATAATTATAATTGTTATTTTGTTGCCTATGGGGGGGGGTTAGTGATGCGAAAGTCTCAAATGTTTTTAAAACAACAAATACTTTGTTGTTTTATTGCCAATTGTTCTTATTGTTCTTTCTGTATGTGCCCTTAGCAGAGTTGAATCTTTTTACAGAACTTATGCTCTCGCGACATTGCCTTTACAGCTTCTTATAGCAGTTGCGAGTGCTGTTGCATTTGTTTATATGTATATGTTATTTTTAAAAGGCGGTTTTGGACAGGTAAAAAAAATAAAATTAAAGCAAAGAATATAAAAGTTTCTTTTCAAGAAGTTACAGGTCTTTATGGTGCTAAAAAAGAGGCCGTTGAGGTTATTAATCTTATAAAAGATAGAAAACAGATTTAAAGAATTGGCGGGAAAATTATTAACGGTATACTTTTAATAGGACCTCCAGGATGCGGAAAAACGCTGCTCGTGAAAGCTGTTGCAACTGAATGTAAGGTACCTTTTATTTCAATGGCAGGCAGTGAATTTGTTGAAGTGTTCGTAGGGGGTAGGCGCAAGCAGAGTCAGGAATCTTTTTAAAAAAGCCAGAGAATACGCTTATGCCGAGGACGGCTGTATAGTGTTTATAGATGAGATTGACGTTGTAGGCCGAGAAAGAGCATTTTCTTATATGGGAAAGGCGGACAAGAAACAAACAGCACCCAAAATCAGCTTCTTGTAGAGATAGACGGACTTGAAAGCAAATAATAGCAACGTTATTGTTATAGCTGTTACAAATGCAGACGAACGGGTTTTTAGATGCCGCATTATTAAGGCCGGGACGTTTTGACAGGAAAATTTTTATTTCGCTTCCAGACTTAAAGGAAAGAGAACAATTATTTGATTTTTATTTGAAAAAAGTAAAAACAGGATCGGATATAAATATAAATAATCTTGCAAAAAACTGTATTTAAGTCACCTGCCGATATAGAAAATATGATAAAAGAAGCTGCTTTGATTTCAATAAGAAAAAATAAAGAATTTATTGAAATGCAGGATTTGTCAAAATCTATGGATAAGAATAGATTTAGGTATGGAACTGCACTTGATATGACAGCATATCATGAGCTGGGCATGCTGTGGCTATGTATATTGTACATCCAACAGATGATGTATTTAAGGTTACGATAAAATCCCATCAGAAATCTTTAGGATTTGTAGTTCCTATTCCCAAGGAAGAAATTCACAACGAATACAAAGTAGAACTGCTTGCGGATATAATGGTTGCTCTTGCAGGCTATGCTGCAGAAAAATTAAATACAATACAACTACAACCGGCGTTTCTGCAGATTTTAAATACGCTATGGGTACAGCAAACAATACGGTATGAAAATTTGGAATGGGAAACAACGGTTTTATAGGCGATTTTTCCGTTATTCCAAAAGAAAAAATATCTCAGAGTCTTAAAGAGAAGCTGAACAATGAAACAATATCAATAATAAATTCTTGTTATGCAAAAATTGAAGATTTATTGAAAACAAATTGGGATGCCATTGATGCTGTGGCTAAAAATCTCATAGCGAAAAAAAAGGACTGGATTTTGACGAATTTAAAAAAGTAATGGGGACTGTCGGCAAAAGAAGATCGACCGCTTTTTTACAATAAGAATTGTAATGAAAATGTTCATATAACATTTATTTTTTTGTTTCCTTTTTATTAAATGCGTGTGATGTAACTTACAAAAAAAACAATATTAAGCAGGATTTAGAGAAAGTTTTAAAAAAAGAATACGGCAAAATTCAAAAGCGTATATTGTAGATAAAACTGCATATCTTGATATCGAGTTTTCAGAACTTAGTCTTAAAAATAAAGACGCTGTTTTTCAAGCGATGCATAAAATAAGAAGTGCTGTATTCGTTATAACAAGAGTTGTTTTGAGTGGCGATTCAGATACAAAGTATTTGATTGCAACAATTTATAACTGCGACAATACTTTAGCTTTCAGAATAGTAAAAAATATTGATGACATAAAAAGTTACTATTGCGGTTGCATTTCTAATAAGCAATCCGGTTTTCAATATTTTTTATATGCGTTATTCGATGTAATAAAATAAGACTCTTATATTATCGTTTTCCGGTACTATTGACAATAAGCTTATTCCTATAATTGAAATGATTTTACGGGAAGAAACTGAAATTTATTCAAAGAAATATAGTATGCTTTTTCAAGGCGTAAAAGTTTTTAACTCTCAAGGTGAATTTATGTTAAATATATCCAATTAACTTTAGATAAATAGTCGTTGTATTTTTATAGTTCTGTCATTCTCAATACTTAATTAAATAAATATATTAAATATTCAAAAACAATTAGAAGCAAAAATAAAAGCTGTAAATTAATATAAATAAATATATTCTTAGTAGTTTGTAAAAATTATTAGAATTAAAAAATAATGCATATTACAAAATTGTACTTTAGTACTTTTTATAAATAGCGTTAAGATGATTTTGTTTTATTATAATTTAGTTAACCGTACTATAAAAGATTACTGCAGTCAATAAAGAAGTTTTATTATAAATTTATAATAAAATTTTAAGAAAGGAGGTAGTTTGTCAAAGGGGGATAAAACAATTAATTCTCTTTCTAATAATATAGTAATTAGCGCCAATTAAACGTATTTTAAAATGAGAATTGAATAAAATTTAGTATTCTCTCTGTAGTAAACAATTACAAAAGTTTTGATTTATTTGACAAGATGAGGTATTATACATTAAAATTATACAAAAGAGAAAAATAATGTTAGCGGATAAATATGTAAGGACTGATTATAAGTCGTATGAAGATTTTATAGAAAATTGTAAGATATACGTCCCCCCAAATTTTAATTTTGCTTTTGATGTTGTGGATGAAATTGCGAAAATTTCACCTGATAAAAAAGCAATGGTATGGTGCAATCCTGAAGGAGAAGAAAGGATATTTACTTTTAATGATATAAAAAGCGAAAGTAATCGCGCTGCGAATTTCTTTAAATCTTTAGACATAAAAAAAGGCGATGCTGTAATGCTTATGCTAAAAAGGCGCTATGAGTATTGGTACTGCACGGTTGCTCTTCACAAATTAGGAGCTTTAGTAATTCCAGCAACGCATCTTTTAACTGCCAAAGATATAAATTATAGAGTTAAAGCTGCGGGTATAACTATGATTATTGCAGCGGCTGATAAAAGAATTATAGATGTTGTCAACGAAGCAAAAAAAGATTTGGCAGAATTAAAAACTGTAGTTTCTGTAAACGGTTATGCATCCGGCTGGGTTGAGTATTCTAAAGAAGTTAAAAATTGTTCTGATGTTTTTGAAAGACCGTTTGGCTCGGAAACTACAAATATAGGGGATAAATTTTTATTGTATTTTACTTCAGGCACTACTGGAATACCTAAAATGGTTTATCATAATTTTGCATATCCCTTAGGTCATATTATTACTGCCAGATTTTGGCAGAATTTAGATGATTCAAGTCTGCATCTTACGGTGGCTGATACTGGCTGGGCTAAAGCTGCGTGGGGGAAAATATATGGACAATGGTTATGTGGTGCTTGTGTTTTCACTTATGATTACGAAAGGTTTAATCCTAAAGATTTAATAGAAAAAATAGTAAAATACGAGATTACGTCGTTTTGCGCTCCGCCTACTGTTTACAGACATATGGTTAAGGAAGATTTTTCTAAATATGATTTGTCAAAACTAAAATATGCTGAAACTGCGGGCGAACCGTTAAATCCTGAAGTTTTTCATCAATTTAAAAAATGGATGGGTATTGAAATAAAAGAAGGATTCGGTCAAACTGAAACGGTTGCTTTTGCAGCGACATTTCCATGGATACGTGTAAAACCCGGGGCTGTAGGCAAATCTTCCGCCGGATGGGATATTGATATTGTTGACGCTGAAAATAATTCCTGTGGTTATGGTCAGGAAGGGCGGCTTATAATTAGAACTGACAAACAAAATCCCGTAGGTTTATTTTCAGGATACTACAAAGATAAAAAACTGACAGAAACTTTTTGGAAAAACGGTATTTATGATACCGGCGATGTGGCATATAGAGATGAAGACGGGTACATTTGGTTTGTCGGTCGTTCTGATGATGTTATAAAAAGTTCTGGGTACAAAATAGGCCCCCTTGAAGTTGAAAGCGTTTTAATGGAACATCCATGCGTGTTCGAATGCGCAGTAACCGGGGCGCCGGATAAAGACAGAGGAGCTGTAGTGAAAGCTTCAATTGTGCTTGCAAAAGGATATCAACCAAGCTCAAAACTTATAATAGAGCTTCAGGAATATGTTAAAAAAGTTACGGCTCCTTATAAATATCCCAGAGTCATTGAGTTTGTAAAAGAACTTCCAAAAACAATAAGCGGAAAAATCAAAAGAAAAGAAATAAAGGAAAACAATAGTAATATATGAAATTGATTTTATTTAATCAAGGGAGGTATATTGTATGGATATAAGAAAGCATATTTTAGATCTAGCAAAAAAAATAAAAGGCAAAGTTATTTTACCTGAGAGCTTCGATACGAGAGTTTTAAAAGCCGCTCAAATGCTTACAAAAGATGGAGTAGCTTCGGTTATTTTGCCTGCCAAAGATATAAGAGAAGTTGAAAGAATTGCATCAGCTTCTAATATAGATTTAAATGGAATTGAAATAATTAAAATAGATAGAAATCTCCTTGATGAAAAGAAAATTAAAGAATTTGTTGATGCAAGATCGCAAAAAGGAGTTAATGTGCAGGATGCATTAAATCTTTTAAATGAACCTGTATATTTTTCAATGATGTATTTAAAAAGCAGAAAATGTAACGCTTGTGTTGTAGGTGCGGTTTACGATACCGCAGACGTTTTAAGAGCTGCCATTCACGTAATTGGCACTGCTGAAGGCATAAAACTAGTTTCTTCATATCTCCTCATGATTCCGCCAGAGGAACATTTTATTGCAAAAGATCCGGTAATGTTTGCTGATTGCGGCGTAAATCCTGATCCTCAGGCTTTAGGGTTAAAAGATATAGCTGTTTCAACAGTTATGAATTTTAAAAAACTTTTTCCCGGCAGGCAAGCAAATGTTGCAATGCTTTCTTTTTCAACAAAAGGCAGTGCAAAGAATAAAATTTTATCAAAAATAATAGAAGCAACAGAGCTTACCAAAAATCATTTTAAAGGATATGCTGACATAAATATTGATGGGGAGATCCAGTTTGATGCTTCTGTTATTCCCAGTGTCGGCAAAAGGAAAGCGCGCGATTCTTCTGTTGCCGGCAAGGCAAACATTTTAGTTTTTCCTGATTTAAACTCCGGAAATATTGGTTATAAAATTGCGGAAAGGTATGGAAGTTTTCAGGCTTTAGGTCCGATAATTCAAGGACTTGCTCTCCCCGTAAGCGATTTAAGCAGAGGTTCTAGCGCAGACGATATATATTTAATAAGCGCAATTATGTTGCTCAAATAATAACTTTATAGCAACCTACAACACTTATTTATAAAAATGTTTATACGTAAACCAAAAAGATATCTTGAAATTTTTAATAATAGTTAAATAATCTTTTAAGGCGCTGTTATAATTATTAATTATAAGGCTGTTTAGTATCCTTAAAACAAATAATTACTAAAAAAATTTATCAGATTATCAACTAATTCTGATTGCAGGACATCGTCGGTCTCTTTTAGGTATAAGAAGATTTATATTTGAGGTGCCTTCTCTTATAAGTATTTTTCTTGTGGTATTTACAGCAATTTCACGAGTATTGTGATGGCTGCTTATATGTGCAAGAAAAACATATTTTAGACTCTCGTTATCCGTGGAGAGTCTTTTAATTTCAGCAATAGCGCTTGCGGCGCTTTCATTTGACAGATGTCCCCAGTCGCTTAATATCCACTTTTTGTTATCATAAGGTCTAAAACTTGAATCCAGCATCGTTTTATTATAATTTGATTCCATTACTAAAATATTGCTGTTAACTAAACTTTTTATAATCTTACTGCAAATTTTACCGGTATCTGTAACATAGCCTATTTTATATTTTTTTACGTTTACTATAGAAGAAAAAGTAAACCCAAGCGTATGGGAAATGTGCGCGTCTTTGTGATAAACGTCAAAAGAATCAACGACAATATCTTTAACCTTAAAAGTCTTGTTAAAAGATATGTTAATACACTTTGCGACTTTTTTAGCGTATTTTCTAGAAAGATCTTCAAAAATATCTTTATGCAGATAAATTGGAATATTATTTTTAAGTAAAAAACTAAAGCCTGAAGTGCTTATATGATCCGTATGAACATGAGTTATAACTGTTGCAGTTAAATTTTCAGGAGGAATACCTAAACTAGCGAGATTTTCCATTATATATCTAGCGCTGCATCCGCAGTCAACTAAAATAGCTGCTTCTTCAGTCCAAATTACAGAGCAGTTACCGCTTGATCCGCTTGCAAGGATACAAAAATTTAAGCTCAAAGTTCTTTCGCTACTCTTTCTATTGTTTTAACTGCTAATTCAACTGCAGAATTTATATCTTTAATATTGAAAACAGATGTTGGAGCATGAATATATCTTGTAGGGATACTTAAAATACCGCAAAGGATTCCTTCTCTGTTTGTATATATTACAGCGCCGTCTGTCATACCGCCGTCAATTATGTCTATCTGATGAGAGATATTGTTTTCACGTGCAGTTTCAATGATAATTTTATGCACTTTTTGTGGAACTATTGTTCCTCTGCCTGAAGCCTCTATCATTGTTATAGCAACCCCTTTTCCGAGTTTTAATGCAGAAACCTTTTCTTCAATCCCCGGCATATCACCCGCGGCAGTAGTGTCTATTATCAGCGCAAAATCCGGATTTATTTTAAAAGATGAGGTTTTTCCTCCTTTTAAACCAACTTCTTCCTGCACAGTAGCACATGCATAAATTTCCGCATCTAAATTTTCTGATTTTGCCAAAGTTTCCATAATTTTTATCATAGCATAACAGCTTATTCTGTTATCGGCGGCTTTTCCATAATAAAAGTTGCTGTTTAAAATGCCTGCATCAGGCTCAAAAATTATTTGGTCGCCGATGTCTATAACTTTCAAAACTTCTTCTCTTGAAGACAATCCTATATCTATAAACATGTTATCATATTTAATAGGTATTTTTGCTTCTTCTGCAGTCATTAAATGAGGTGGTTTTGTTCCTATTATTCCAGTTATATGTTCGCCTTTTTTATTAATAATTTCTACTGTTTTTCCTGGAAGAATTGAATCATTTAAACCGCCGACTTTAATAAAATATATAAATCCTTTTTCAGATACATATTTTACAAGCATACCTACTTCATCCATGTGAGCAGCAATCATTATTTTTTTGCTGTTTTTCTCTGAATTTCCGGTTTTATTAGTTTTACCGATAACATTTCCTAATTTATCAGTTTTAACGCTGTCACAAATTTTGGAAAGAGCCTCTATCATAATTTTTGCAGTATTTTCTTCATAACCTGAGATCCCTGCAGATATCAACAAATCTTTAAGTAGTTTTTCCATTTTGTTTCTCCATATATTTTTTGCGTTTTTTATAGTATTATACATTTTTTATACTTAAATGCTATAATCTATATTGTCGCTGTGAAAAAATTATAATATATACGAATTAATTTTATTGACAATATAAATATCTTTTCCGTATAATTAATCTAATTTAGAATTCTATAAGAAAATATTTATAATGACAATAAGAAATGCACGTCAGCAACGGGCGCGAGATGGTGAGTGGCCAAGGACGGCGGTTCAATCCCCCCCCCTTAGCTCCAAAATTAGTATGGGATTTTAATATGTAATTTTAAATAAGAATATGCCTTTCGAATGCAAGATGATTGCCGTGTGGAAAATTATGAGCGTATGTTTACGCTTGTGCGAGGTGGTGTGCGCCGAATGTCCGGGAGCAAATGTTTAATCCACTCAGCTCCTAATGTATAAGGAGTTAACAAAATGATTTATTCAGAGTATGTTAACCGTGAAACTAAAGGCTACACCGATGTTCTTGACATAATAAAAGACGTTGAAAGAATTATTACTCGTTCGGGTATTACAAACGGTATAGTAACTTTAAGCGTAACAAGTTCCACATCTGTTGTTACAGCTGTTGAGTTTGAGCCAGGTCTTGTTGCGGATTTTCGTAAAACTCTTGAAGTAATCGCTTCTGTAAAGGGCGTTTATAACCATAACGAAGAATGGTGTGACGGCAATGGTTTTGCGCATATACTTTCTCCATTAAATGTCCATAAACCATACCAGTTGTATCTAAATCGTTAATGCCGGGAACTTGGTAGCGATAATTTTAGTAGATTTGATAATAGACCTAGAAGCAGGAAAGTTTTTGTTGAAGTTCTTGGAGAATAAAAGCAGTGGTTTTAAAAGTTATTGCAGGCACAGCTCGAGGAAGAATATTAAAAATTTCGCCGCAAGGGGAATCCATACGACCTATGCTTGGCAGAATTAAGAAATCGATTTTTGACATAATACAGTTTAAGATTTATAATTCTGTCTTTATTGACTTGTTTGCAGGAGTGGGATCGGTAGGAATTGAGGCTCTTTCACGAGGTGCTAAAAAAGTAGTTTTTGCAGAATTAAGCAATATTTCATTATCGTTGATTGAACATAATATAAACATTCTTGGATTTAATGACAGAGCTGAAATTGTTAAATGCGACGTAATAAAAGATTTTTATGTTTTAAAAAATAAATATGATATAGTTTTTATCGGTCCTCCTTATAAAGATAGAAATAAAAGCCCTCTTGCTCTTACATATCCCGCCTTAAAAAATGCAGTGAGATACGATATTTTAAATGACGCCTCTGTTCTCATAACCCAAAAGCATATAAAAGAACCTGTAGGAAATGTTGCAGGCATTGAATGTTTTAGAATAGAAAAATATGGCGACACTGTGATTTCTTTTTATAAAAAACAAGAGTAGAAATATAATAAATGAGACAAGATTTTAAAATAAGTTATTCAAGAATCAGCACATATTTGTTTTGTCCGTACAAATACAAACTAATATATTTCGATGGTTTTCATATGCCGGTTAATGCAGATATTACTTTCGGGCATATTATCCATAAAACACTGGAAAAATTCCACCGTAATAAAGAACAAACTTATGAGGTTTTATCTGAGTGTTATGATAATGCTTGGAAAAATGACGGCTTTGATGATCCTCAGCAGATTTTTGAATATTATGAACGCGGCAGACAAATGCTTTTGAATTATTATAAATCTTTCAGCAGTTTAAATACAGAAGTTTTATATGTTGAAAAAGCATTTGATGCGAATATAGGCAAGTACAAATTCATGGGTATTATTGATAGAATTGATAAATGCAGCGATGGCAAATATGAAATTATAGATTACAAAACTCACGCAAAAGTGTGGAACCAAGAAAAGATAGACCAAGATTTACAATTAAGTTTTTATGTGTATGCTTGTAAAAACGTTTTTGGTTTTAATTTAGATAAAATATCAATCTATTTTTTATCAGAAAATAAGAAAATTTATACAAGAAGATCTAAAAATGAAATATCTTGCGCAATAAATCTTGCGATAGAAACTGCAGAAAATATAGAAATTGAAAATTTTGGCCCGGATATTTCAAAGTGTAAAATATGTAGCTTTAAATTAAAATGCGGGTATTCTAGTTGAAGATAGAAAACGAAATAAATAACGAAGATATAAATTAAATTTGTTGTCATTACATAGTTTGACTTGGAGCTTGCTTCTAGAGTTGCCGGTTTTGTTTACAACGATGTGAGATTATTAAGAGGTTATATTAAATGAAATCTCTGACAGTAGTAAAATTTAGCGGCAGTCTGACTAAAAATATCAAAGCAAGAACAAATTTCTTAGAGAACTTGCCGTAATTTCACGAAAACAAAATATTATTTTAGTACATGGCGGCAGGCCTGAAATGAATGCATTGCTTGAAAAATTTGCAATAACAAGTAAATTTTAAACGGTTTAAGGTTTACTGATACAGATACGCTTGGAATTGTTGTAAATATAGGTTTGAGCGGAAAAGTAAACAGACTTTTAACTACAGGTCTTATAAAAAATGGTGCGAATGCAGTAGGAATATCCGGTAAAAACGGAAGAAGCATAATCTGTAAGTAAATTAAAAATCTTGGTTTTGTAGGCGAACCTGTTAAGGTGAACAAAAAGCTTATAGATGTCTTAATAAAAGCTGGATTTTTATTGGTTATAGCTTTCTATTGTAGCTGATGCCAAAGGAAACGTAATGAATGTTAATGCCGATGCTTTACCGCTTCAATAGCCGTATCTTTTAAAGCGCAAAACTTATATTCTTAACAGATAGATGTTGCCGGGGTGCTTGATAAAAATCAAAATACAATTAAAGAAATTAAAATTGATGAAATAAACGGTTTAATAAAAATCAAACCATAACATGATACCAAAAATTAAAGCTTGTGCTGTTTTCAGTTAAAAAGGCGTAAAAGAAATATGGATAGCAGACGGTATAGCCGGATTAACCGACATAAAAGGAACATCGGTAAAGCGTTAATTAATAATTGTACGATAGCTGCGTGTTGTGTAATGTTGTTTTTATAAACTTAGTCTCTATAGAGGGAATATTGTTATTGAATGTCTGAAATGAATATAAAACAAATTGAAGATAAATATTTTACGCACACATATAAACGTAACAATTTAGTTATAAAAAAGCTAAAAAACAGTTTTTATGGGACGAAAACGGAAGAAAATATCTTGTTTTGCCGGTATAAGCGTTTGTAATGTTGGACATTGCAACGAGTCGGTTATTAAAGCGGCAAAAAAACAAATGGATAGTTTTGTGCATATTTCAAACTTATATTATGGACAGTCTCAAGTTAAACTAGGTGAAGAATTTGTTAAACGCACATTTAAAAAAGGAAGAGTTTTCCTTTCAAATTCCGGAGCTGAAGCAAATGAATGCGCTATCAAACTTGCAAGAAAATGGGGATTTTTAAATCCTTCAAAAATAGGCAGCAGATATAAAGTAACATGTTTTAATAACTCCTTTCACGGCAGAACGCTTGCAACAATCTCCGCTATCGGACAAAAGAAATTCCATGAGTATTTGAAACCGTTGCAAGAAAAATTTGTTTTTGCAGAAATCAGTAATATTGATTCTGTAAAAAACTTATAAATGACAGAACAGTCGGCATAATGATAGAACCAGTACAAGGAGAAGGTGGAATATTTTCTGCAGATAAAATATTTTAAAAACGTTAAGAACACTTTGCGATGATAAAAATCTTCTTTTAATTTTTGACGAAATACAGTGCGGGATGGGCAGAACTGGAAAATTTTACGCTTTTGAAAATTATGGCGTTAAACCGGATATTGTCACTTTGGCAAAATTTGGGAGTGGCTGTCGCGGGGAAAATGTTCCGAAGCTTTTGTGTGCGGCGATCACGGCTCCACTTTTGGAGGAAATCCGATATCATGCGCTGCTGTTATTGAAGTATTAAAGATTATCAATTCAAAATTTTTAAACAATTCTTTAAAATCCGCAAAAATATCTGTATGCAAAACTTGAAAATTTAAAAGAGAAATATTCAATTATAAAATGCATCAGAGGAATTGGTTTAATGGTTGGTATAGATTTTATGGTAAAAGGCAAAATATAATAGGCTATTGTATGGATAAAGGACTGACTATAAATTGTACAAATGATACGGTATTAAGATTATCGCCGCCGTTGATAATTACAAAGCAGGATGTAGATTTTGCTATAAAAATTTTGGAGGAATCATTAAAATGCCAAACAACAAAATGAACGGTAAATCCGCAGTAGAAAAAGAAAGCGTGCGTAAAGTAGTTGTTGCTTATTCCGGCGGACTTGACACATCTATTATTCTTTCTTTCATGGGTAAAAGAAAATTATAATTGCGAAGTCGTGGCATGCTGCGTAGACGTAGGACAAGGAAAAGAATTAAAAGGATTAAATAAAAAGCAAAAAACAGGCGCCTCAAAATCGTATATAATTGATGCAAAAAAGAATTTGTTACGGATTATATTTTATCCTGCAGTCAAAGCAAACGCTTTGTATGAAGGAAAGTATTTCTTAGGGACATCGCTTGCAAGACCGATAATTGCTAATAAAATCGCAGATATTGTAAAGAAAGAAAATGCAGATGCTGTTTGCCACGGAGCTACAGGCAAAGGGAACGATCAAGTAAGATTTGAACTTGCTTTTAAGGCTTTAATCAAATGTAAAGATTATAGCTCCCTGGAGAGAGTGGGATATAAAATCAAAAGAAGATGCAATTGATTATGCTAAAATAAGAAAACATTTCCGTACCTGTAACTAAAGACAAACCGTATTCTTTGGATGCTAATTTGTGACATGTTTCTTATGGAGGCGGTATTCTGGAAAATCTTGACAACGAATATGATGAATCAATGTTTAAAATGACTGTTTCTCCTGAAAAAGCTCCTAACAAAAACACGTATATTACAATCTCATTTGAACGTGGCATTCCAGTTTCTGTAGACGGTAAAAACTTATACCTGTAGAGCTTGATTAAAATTAAATGAAATAGCAGGAACAAATGGTATAGGAGAACCGATATTGTTGAAAACAGGCTTGTGGGTATGAAATCGAGAGAATCTCCTGCAGCCGTTGTTTTATATGTGGTCATGAGGAACTGGAATCTATTGTCGTTGACCGCGATACATTACATTTTAAACAATCGCTTTCTCCTAAATATGCAGAAATTGCATATTATGGTTTATGTTCTCTTCGCTTAGGCAGGCTCTTGACACTTTTATTAATGAACCTCAGAAATATGTTTACCGGTACTGTGAAATTAAAGCTTTATAAAGGAACTATTACGCCTGTCTCAAGAACTGCAAAATATTCTCTGTACTCAGAAAAAATTGCTGCTTTTGAAAAAGATGAAATATTATAATCATAAAGATGCAGAAGGGTTTATTAATCTTTGGGGGATTGCCTTTAAAAGCACAGACTATGATAAGAAAAAAACAAATAAATGTATTTTATTTTACAGAGTGAATTAAAAAATTTAAATTATATATGAAAAAAGAAATTTCTGCTGTTTATTCCGGAAGCTTTGATCCTCCTACAAACGGACATTTGGATATTATAATCAGGGCTTCGCATTTGTTTCCAAAAATAATAGTTGCAGTTACGGAAAATATAAATAAAAAATATACTTTTTCTCTGCGCGAAAGAATTGTTTTACTGCAAAAAATTACAAAAGGGTTAAAAAACACAAAAATTGTATCTTTTTCAGGACTATTGGCAGATTATGTCGAACAAATTAATTCTTTTGTTTTGATAAGAGGATTGAGGGCAATTTCTGATTTTGAATACGAGTTTCAAATGGCGCTTATGAATAGAAAATTAAATAAAAAAATTGAAACAATATTCTTGATGACAGATCAACGTTATACATTTCTTTCTTCCAGTATGGTAAAAGAGATTGCAATTCTTGGAGGCGACACTAAAGACTTTGTACCTAAATACGTAGAAAAAGAATTGAAAAAGCGAGTTGTTGATCTGTCAAAAAGGAATAATGAAAAATAATAATGGTTTTAATAGAATAAAAATATCGATAGCGGCTGCGGTAATAGTAACGCTTGTTTTTGTATCAATACAAAGTTAGATGTTTAACAAAAGCCGAAGAAACAGCTACAAAAAGGGCTTGCTTCTTTAAGGAGCGCTGTATCTTTATATTACGGAGATAATGGAGGTAATTACCCTGATATTAATATAGTCGCAGAACTTGTAAAAGGTTATATAGAAAAGATCCCATATGTTTAATACCTTATCATAAGAAATCAAGTATAGTATTAACTTCCGACCTTGTAAGCAATACCGATATCGGAGATGGGTGTATAAGTCCGATGATAAGCCGGATTCTACAGGCAGAGTAAAAGGACAAATATGGATAAATTGTTCCCATAACAACTGGAGTAAGTTATAGAAATGTTATCTTTTATCTCGGGAATATTTTTAGTTTTTTGTATAGGGATCATACTCGGTAAAAATATACATAAAACGCTCTTTATCAAACTTCTTACTGCATTTTCCTTTGTATTTCTTTTTTACAAATTTTCATTTTCTGTTCAATTCTTTATATTTGCTTTTCTTACATTTTTTCTAATTTATGCTTCAGTAATAGATTATTTCCAGAGAATAATTCCTGTGATTGCCCCAATTTTATTAGTTATTACAGGAATTTTATTGAGTTTTATAAATATATCTTTAGGGGAACTTATTTATCAAGATTAATTAATTCTATTTTAGGCGTTATTTCCGGCTTTGGTGTTTTATTTATTGCAGGAACGTTAGGGCAGTTTGTTTATAAAAAAAAGTAATGGGCGGCGGAGATATTAAATTTATGGCTGGGATTGGTTCATTTATAGGTATAGAAAAAGTATTTCTTGCGGTTTTAATTGCGGCATTAGCCGGCAGTATAGTAGGATTATGCCTTATAGCATTAAAAAAAGTTGAAAGAAGAGGATACATGCCATTTGGTCCGTTTTTATCTTCAGGAACTTTTATAACTATATTTATTCAATATCCGTCGTCATTTTTTAGTATGTTTTTTATAAAAAGCATATAATATTGGGAACATATAACGGCTTCACCTTTTGCTGGTAAATTTTGCTTTTCCAAAAATTTTTGAGCTTCAGATAATTATAAAACAGATAAATTCAATATCGTGTTTTCTACTTCTTGTTCTTTCTTTATCTTTTATTTTTTGGTGGAATGAAAGGAAGGCATATTTTATATATCGTTTATATTGTTTTAGCAGTAATAATGATAGAATCGCTGCTTGCCATAGGAACTGCAGGGCTTATATTTGCAGCTTATATATTCTTAATAAGAGAAAATAAAATAAGAATAAGAATATTAATCGCAGTTACGCCGTTTATTTTAATATCACCTACATCGTTTTATTTTCTTTTTAAGACAAATTTCTTTTATGACAAAATACTAATATGGAAAGCGGCTCTGCTTGTAATAAAAGATAATATATTTACAGGTTTTATCTGAAAATAGAGTTTTAGGATTTATATTTTTTATAGCAACGCTTGCAATATTTTTTTATTTTACAACTTTTTTAATTCGTATGTATTCGTGTCAACAAATATGTTATTATTCTTTCCTTGCTTGCTTTTCCTATTACTTCTTATAATAGTATTGAAGAAAAGAGAAGTAAAATTAATTCTCATTTAATGATTGTTCTGCTTTTGGTTTTAATCATTGCAGCAGGAAGACCTTTATACGCGTTTCAAGAATATAAAAAGGATTTTCATTTCTTACAGCAAAAAATATCTAAATGCAAAAGAATATTTCAAAACGTCGTAATTAATGACGCTTTAAATCCTGAATATTCAAGCAGCTTGGCGGAAGTTTATTTTGCTCTTTACCAACAGACTAAATAAGAAGTTTTGCTTGACCTTGCAATAGAGCTGTCAAATTATTCTTTATATCTCAACAAGCATAACGGCAAATATTATTATTAGCTCGCATGGCTTTACCATTTTAAAAATGATAAAAAACAAGCATCGGGGCATATAAGTAAAGCCATGACAATGGATCCATTCAACGATTTATATCAAGAATCTTATGGAACTTTAATACGTTAAACATTAAATTCATTTTGTTATTATAATGTTATAAAGTATGGAACGTTAAAAAAAACTTTATAAAAATATTATCAGGATTACTTTTCAGCATAATTTTTATATATTTGGTTTTGCGGAATATAAATATTAAAAAATCTCTGGAGCTGATAAAAAATACAAACTACTTGGTTTTGACTTTTGGAACTTTAATTTACGCTTTTACCTATGTGCTGAGAAGCGTAAGATATTATTTCATTATTCTCCCTTTAAAAAACCCCGCATAATGGAAAATTTTCCTTATACAACATTAGGTTTTTTGTAAATAATATAATTCCGTTAAGACTTGGAGAATTAATAAGAGCAAAAATAACAGGTGAGCGGCTTTATTTGCCTCGCAGCAGCGTTCTAGCTACAATTATTATTGAAAGATTGTTTGACATAACTATATCCGTATTGTTTTTTTTCAATTATAATGATGTTTATGTCTTCCCATCAATTTTTAGAAAAGTCATTTTATATTTTAGCAGTACTGTTTATTATTTGCTTATCGTTTTTTATATTATGCCAATGTATAAAAATAAAGTTATAAATTTTTTATCAGCAATCTTTATGCCTGCAAAAATAAAAGTATTTATAACTGATTTTCTTAATAAACTTATATACGGGCTTGAAATATTAAAAAAGCTGTCTGTTTTAATAAAAACTTTTGTAATGTCTGCCGTACTTTGGATAATAGAAGCTGTATTCCTTGTTGTTGTTGCTTATTCCTGCAATATAAAGCTTTCCATCTGCGCGGCAATTTTTACTGTGATCATTATCGGTATAGGAATAATAATTACTGCTGCTCCGGGTTATATCGGAGCATTTGAGTTTATGGGAGTTACAGCTTTATCGGCTTTGTCAATAGATAAAGATTCTGCGTTTGCATATATTGCGCTTTATCATTTGCTGCAGTTTGCAGTGATATTTACATTAGCTTTTACTTGCGCTCTAAAAGTCAAATTGTCATTTTCTGATTTATTTAAATTCACAAAAAATTAAGGAACCAAAATGAAAAATTATATACTCTGTATTATTGTATTTTTTATTTCTTTTTTATTGTCTTTTGTAACAACTCCTTTATGCAGATTTATAGCTGTAAAGTTAAATATTATTGATAATCCTATATCGGATATAAAAACTCATAAAATAAAAACACCGTATCTTGGCGGTATTGCTATTGCGCTGGGCTGGGCGGCATCATTAATTTTAATAAGAATCATTACAAATTTTCCTACGCTGACTTTAAGAAACATAAGGGGACTCATATACGGAGCTTTAATGGTCTCGGGACTCGGCCTTGTAGATGACATAAAATTTAAAGGACTTGGGTTTAAATCAAAATTGATAATTCAGTTTTTAGCGGCTGCTACTGTTGTATTTTTATTTGATATAAGAATTAATTTTATTTCAATATACTGGATATCATGTTTTATAAGCATTGTATGGATGATAGGCATCACAAATGCTTTTAACATTTTAGATATTATAGACGGGCTTTCAAGTGGCATAGCCTTAATAGCGTCGTTGGCATTTTTATTTATATCGCTGCCGACAAAAATGATTTATGTCAATTTTTGTTCCATTGCACTGGCAGGAGCAATACTTGGTTTTCTACCTTTTAATTTATCAAATTCAAAAAAGATTTTTATGGGTGATACCGGAAGCCTGTTTATAGGTTTCATTCTGGCAAGTATTGCTATGGGGACGTCATACACCTCTGTAAATGAAATAGGTCTATTTGCGCCTCTTATTATACTTGTAATACCTATTTACGAAACAATTTTAGTAAGCTTTTTTAGAATAAAAAAAGGCAGGCCGCCGTTTTTAGGGAGCAAAGATCATTATGCTTTACGTCTTGAGAAAATGGGTTTTTCAAGGAAAAAAATTCTTTTAATAACATATACGGCATGTATAATTTTTTCAATATGCGCTTATTTATTTACAAAGCTGGACATACTGTATGCAATGTTTCTTTTTGCCGCTATTATTGTTTGTATATGGGCGGTCAGCATTAAACTTGCTACAGTGAGGATAGATTAATGGATAGAATAGTTATAATCGGGGCAGGAATAAGCGGTTTAACTGCCGCTTATTTTTTAAAAAAACCTTGCGAGATTTTGGAAGCTGAATCTCATGCCGGAGGACTTTGTTATTCATATTATGACAATGGATTTGTGTTTGATTATTCAGGACATTTTATCCACATTAAAGATATGAAAATAAAAAAACTTGTTGATAAACTTACAGGCGGAGTTAATGAAGTCAAAAGGAATGCGTCAATATATATAAAAAATAATTTTGTGCCTTATCCGTTTCAGGCGAACCTTTACTATCTTGACGAAAAAACGAAAAAAGAGTGCGTTGAAGGCATTCTTAAAAGAAAAGATGTTGAAATTTCAACAATAATGTCTTTTATTGACTGGGCAGAGACAACATTCGGCAAAGGCATAACTAAATATTTTATGAAGCCCTATAATCAAAAGCTTTGGAGTTATGATTTAAATAAAATGACTGCAGAATGGGTTGGTTTATTTGTACCAAAACCAAATGTCGAAAGCATAATTAAGTCAGCATATTCAGAAAATAAAAAGAAATACGGTTATAACAGCGTATTTTATTATCCTAAAAATAAAGGCAGCGGCGCTTTAATTGACGGACTTGTAAAAAAAATTAAAATTAATTTAAATGCCAAAACTGAAAAAATTGATATAAAAAACAAAACAGTCCTTTCTTCTGAAGAAAAACTGTATAAATATAATACGATAATTTCAACACAACCCTTGCCGGAATTGATAAAACAGATACAAAATGTTCCTGAAAAAGTAAAAGCGGCTGCAAGTAAACTTCTATCTAATTCTGTAAGATGTATAAACATAGGTGTAAAATCAAAAGAAGGTATCCCACACCCTTTAAAAGACATAC
This sequence comes from Endomicrobium sp., assembly GCA_031290155.1. Taxonomy (GTDB): domain Bacteria; phylum Elusimicrobiota; class Endomicrobiia; order Endomicrobiales; family Endomicrobiaceae; genus Endomicrobiellum. The sequence continues at coordinate 100,439 of JAITOB010000001.1, forward strand.
ATTGGATGTACATTCCTGATAAAAAATTTTCTTTTTACAGAATAGGTGTATATTCAAACATAAATAAAAACAATGCGCCAAAAAATTCTTATAGTTTTTATGTTGAATATTCATCATTTAACGGAAAATATAAAAATACTAAAAATGTTGTAAATGATTTGAAAAAAATCGGATTTATAAGAGATTCTGATAAGGCAGCAGTTATAAGCGTTGTTGATATTCCTTATGCTTATGTAATTTTTGATAAAAACAGACAAAAAGCTCTTGAAGTTATAAATCTTTTCTTAAAGGAAAATAAAATTTTCTCAATAGGCAGGTACGGCGCTTGGAGATATTCTTTTATTGAAGAAGATATGAAAAATGCTATGGCGACAGCAGGGCTGATTAATAGACAATAACATACATATAATAAATACTACAGTTTATAAGCGCGTTTTGCACGGCATATAAACATTCTAAGAGCAGTATAGTTAAAAAGCAATTCAGTATTATTAAAATATTCTAATATAACAATAAACATAAATAATAATTTTAATATATTTAGCAATTTAACAATCAAAAAATTCATTCAAGTTTGAGTTTACATGTATGATATTGCAGATTTGTCGTCTATATTAATTTGCAGTTTCTGACGAAATCGAGTTGGTAATGCAACAGTAGAATTTAGAACTTCCTGAGGTGTAGAATAATTAAGGCATTTTCTTGGTTTATTATTGAGTCAAAATTCTACTTTCGCAAACAAAGACAAGTGTTGCATTAGCAACTCGAACTGTATATCAATAATAAAAGTTACATTATTTATAAAATATTCTTAAAAATATGTTTTAAGTTTACTACAAGAATTCAGCCCGCTTAATTATTTAATCAGTGAAAATTTTACTTATTTCTGTAAATAGGGTTTCTATTTGTTAATTATAAAAAT
>JAITOB010000003.1 GCA_031290155.1 Endomicrobium sp.
ACGAATGAAAAACCGTTAAAAGTTGATATCTCTATGGACGAGTTAGCGAAGTTGTTTTTAAGGACAAAAATCAAAACGAAAACGCAATAAAATTTGTTTTTGGAGAAAAATATGACTAACAAACCGTTGACAGACAGATATCTCCAATACTCTTCTCGTTGAATACTTATTAAAAGCCCTTTCTTTTGAACAGAATAAAACCACAAATATATATCACAAGACTATTAATACACATGAATTAAAAGTAGATTTTCAAAACAAAACCATTATATACCCCGAAGGCGATGCGGGTATTAAAATCCATAGCCGTGAAATTCATAATTTTGTTCAGCCTAAAAACTTTGTTATTTTTGAGTGTGTTCATCGTTTACTTGAAAAGGATTATTTGCCAAAACATATTGAATTAGGGCCAAAATGGAAAGTAGGTCACGGAGCAAGCGGGGCGGATATTTGGGTAAAAGATAATAAAGGTAATTCACTTTTAATTATTGAATGTAAAACAGTAGGAGAAGAATTCAAAAACGCTTGGAAAGACACGAAGGAAGACGGCGGGCAACTTTTCTCTTATTTTCAACAGGAAAAATCTACTCAATTTGTGGCTCTTTATGCTTCCGATTTCGCTGGCAATGAAATAAAATTTGACTACAAACTTATTGCCGTCCGCGACGATGAAGAATATCTTAAAAGTTTTGGCAAAAAGAACGTGCCTAATTTCAAAGAAGCAACCATTTTAAGACAGCACAATGTTTCCGGTCACGAAAACGCTTTTGATAAATTAATTTATTTATTTCTTGCAAAAATCGTTGATGAGGGGCAAAATACAAAGGAATTAAAATTTTATTGGAAAGGCACGGTTTATGACGATGTGTTTTCTTTAATAGACCGTCTGCAGTTGCTCTATAAAACCGGAATGGGAAAGGAAACCATTGCCTACATAGACAATCAAGATATTGAAAAAGCATTTCGCATGTTTGAGTCAAAGTCTGACGCTACTAAAGAAACCATAAAAAAGTATTTTCGCGAATTAAAGTTTTTCACCAACAATGATTTTGCTTTTATAGATATTCATAATGAGAGGCTTTTTTATCAAAACGCTGAAGTGCTTTTAAAAATAGTAAAAATGTTGCAAGATATAAAACTGCAAATAAAAAGAAAAATCAGAATTTTATGCTCAAATTGTCGGCATAGAAAAAGAATATCGCCTTTCAAAAGTAGCCAGAGTTTCGATTTTTATGTATGGACAGGGCAATATTAACATTATTTACGGCGATGCTTTGGCAAAAATGATGTTTTGAAAGACAGCTCATTTTCTGTTTTGGCAGCTAACCCCTGTATTCGGTAAAAGAATTTTGGAGACATTGGACGATGAGAGTCTGTCAAAATTTGAACTTTTTGAAAGTATTGATGATAAACAAAAGAAATCTAACAATTCTATTGAATGCTTTTTTGTGGAACGAGCAAAGCAACTGCTTTACAGCGGCGGAGTGGCTGCAATTATTTTCCTTCGTCAATTTTGAGCAAAAGAAATATCTATATAAAAACGAGAGAAATTTTATTAAAGTATTTTGATATTGTCGCTATTGTGGAATTTGGCAGCGGAACTTTTAGCAAGACAGACACAAATACCATCACTTTATTTTTAAGAAGAAAAGACAATAACCCCGACATTGCCGAGTATTACAAAAATATTCAAAAAAAAGAAAATTACGCCAAAATATGTTTCTGCAGCCAAGCAAGAGGAAACTGAAAAAATCAAATTGCAGTTTTGCAGAATATTGAAAAAGGCAAATTTTATTTCTTTATGCTTGCCGTAAGCAATCCGCAACCCATTGCAATAGTAAAAAGTCCTTCGGATGATAAGGCGATAAAAAACTTTTTAGAATATGGATTTGGAGCAGCGCAAAAGGCAACGAAGGGATACAATATCTCGGAGTTTCTGCCGCAATCGCCAAAGACGAAAAACAAATAATTTTGCAAAACAAAGGAATAAATCAAATTAAAACACCGCTCTTTAACTCAAACGATTTAGCTGACAGCACAAAAATCAATGCAATTATTAGAGATACTTTTATTGGTAAGCAGTCGTCTGTGCCTGACAATTTACAGGAATTGTTTCTTTTGCCCGCCTTTCCGCATATGTTTGATTTTTCACATGTGTTGTTTGACAAAGCGATAAAAACCACACCCGAAAAGAAAATTAAAATTGAAAGTAAGTATCCTTCGGTAAAATTATGCGGCGATGACGGTGTTTGTAATATTTTAATTGCAGAAACACCTTCGCGGAAAATATCAGATTATTTTACAGGCGATAATTTGTGGGTTTCTATTGCACAAATGAACGGTGGTGTTATTACAGATACGAAAAAAAATAACTAATCAAGCCATTAAAAACTCAAACGTAAAAATTATTCTCAAAGGAACAACATTATTAAGTTTCAAATTGAGTATAGGTAAAACTGTTATTGCTGGTGCTGATTTATATACCAATGAAGCCATCGCAGGACTTATTCCAAAAAAATAAAAACAAAATTTCTGATAAATATCTCTTTTGTCTTTTTAATGGGAGAATGATTGATTTAAAAAATGTTAGCAATAAAGCATTTGGAAAAAGTTTGAATAGTGCGTATTTGAGAGATGAAGTAAAAATCTCCCTTCCGCAGCTTGAAGTTCAAAAGAAAATTTTTGTCGAGTGCAAGAAAGTTGATAAGGAATACAACATCAGCAAAATGACGATTGAAAAATGCAAAATAAAATAGCGCAAACAATGGCAAACGTGAGAGGTGAAATGAAGAAGATACAAAGCGTTTGCTCTGTTAGTTTCGGGTGGAATCCCATCAAGAGACAATGCAACGTATTAGAACAATGGTACTATTCCGTGGCTACGTTCAGAAGTATGCCAAAATAATTATGTAACAAAAGAGTTTGTAAATGAAAAAATTACAGAAGAAGGATTGAGAACATTCGTCTGCAAAAATATTGAAGAAAGATACAATTTTATTGCCGCTGTTGGGGCTGCTGGAGTTGGTTATTTGACATTTGATGCTGCTGTAAATCAAAATATTTTTGGACTTTATTCAGAAACAATCCAGCCGAAAATTTTTATTTCACTACTTTATGGCTAATTGGGATAATTTGTTTTTGGACAGGCAAGGTAAATTCACTTGGTTAAGTGCTACTAAGTTGAGAGGAATTTCAATTTTAGTTCCATCCCTTTCAGAACAGCAAAAAATTGTTGCAGAGATAGAAACTTACGGGGCAAATTAAGCCGACACCCAAAAAATAATGACTCTGACGCTGACAAGAAAATGCATATTTTAAAAATACTTATAAAATTACGTGGCAATCTGCTATAAAAATCGTCCATATATTTAATCATACGCATTTTGATAATAAAAAAACATTTGACGATATTAAGAATAGGGCAGAGAATGCTATCAAACAACAGTGGCATTCAAAAGAAAATATTATCACTTTGAAAAAACTATAATGCTTTTATGATGTGGCGTTAAGTATATGAATACCGTTTTTTTTATTTGCTAAATTTGCTATAATAAGTGTTATTTGGGTAGTTAGCTCAGCGGAAGAGCACCCGTCTCACACGCGAGTGGCCGCAGGTTCGAGCCCTGCACTACCCATTTTTTCTGAAAATAAAGAATATTATAACAACAGCAATAAATAGAGGTATTAATGTTAAACTTGAAGCAAGATTTGGAATTATTATATGAATTGCAGAACTATGATCTAAAAATAGATGAAATAAAGAAAAAAATAAGTCAAACTCCGTATTTAATTAAAGAGAAAATGAGAGCTTTAGAAGATAAAAAAACTGAAGTAAGTGTACAAAAACAATCTTTTATTGAATTGAACTGCTTAAAAAAAGAAAAAGAAGCTGTTCTTGATTCAAAAGATAAAGCTATAAGTAAGCGTTCTATGGAGTTAAATACTGTAAAAGCAAACGATATCTATAAGATATTACTTTTAGAAATAGAAAGAGCAAAAGCTGACAAAAATGCTATAGAAGATGAAATTTTAGATTTGATGGATAAAATAGATGGGGAATCTATTGTCGTTAAATCCGGCGATACTGAATTAAAAGAATTTGAACAAAAAATCAAAAATGAAATGAATGATTTAGAAGAATATGCAAAAAAATTAAAAGAAGAAATCATAAGCATAGTTAAAGAAAGAGAAATACAGAAATTAAAAATCAATAAAGCGGTATTGGTAAATTATGAAAGACTGCGTGAAGGCCGTGACGGACGAGAAATCAGTCTTATCGACGGAACAAGCTGCGAAGTTTGCGGTATGGTTTTAAGACCGCAGTTGATAAATATGGCACAAAAATACCAAGAACTTGTGTTTTGCGACAATTGTTCAAGAATATTATTTAAAAAATAAATAAAGACGGGTATGCAATCGCTTTACATTTATTGTAAAGAGGAAAATCCGAACTTTAACTGTAAAAAAGCAGAAAACGGTAACAGGTAATTCCTGTCGCTCATAAGAGCAGAGGTGCGAACAGAGACGCTTTATCCGAAGACGGAAAAAGTATCCTTTTAGGTAAAGTGCTTTTGATAGAAATGTTAAAAGTATCTTTGAAAAGGATAAATTTTTGCAGTAATGCAAAAGGTGAAACGGCTAAAACCTTACTGGAAAGCAAGGCTGAAGTATAGCCGCTTGATCGTTAAAAGTAATTTTAACGGCAGAGAAATGATTGCACTTTTAATTTATTTTAAAAGACAGAATTCGGGGTACAACCCGTCTTTAATGTGTTAAATTCACTGATAGATAAAATTATTGATTAATAATTATTCTTGAACAAAATTTATATAACGTTAAACTCTTCTTCCTGAAAATATTTAAATAAAACACCAGCAATCGCTCGCCAGTTTACGGTATTGTATTCATATTTTGTTTTAATTGCGAATAGAGGTATTGAAATTTGGATACAATAACTTATATATCAGTAGGATTTGGTGGCGGGATTTTAAGCGGACGGGAGTAGGTGGGCATTATTTTAATTCCCCTGATGATCATCTTTTTAAAAATGACTCAACATCAGGCACAAGGTGTGTCTCTTGCAATAATATGTTTAAGCTTTATTTCAATGTTCATATATTATAAAAGGACATGTAAATCTTAGTATTGCGGCTATGATAGGAGCAGGTTTTATAATTGGAGGACTTATCGGATCTCATTTTGCAACAGTTTTGCTGGAACAAATATTGAAAAATGTTTCGCAGTTATTATGATAATTATAGTTGTAAAAATGTTGATTTTTAAATAAAGTTTGTTCATATTAAAATGTACCATATCTCTGTTATGCCTTCAGAAGTATCCAAGTATTTAATAAATAACCCTAACGGTTTATATGTTGATTGCACTTTTGGAGGAGGTGGACATACTATATATCTGTTAAATAAATTTAAAAACATTAAAATAGTCGCTTTTGACTGGGACGAAGCTTCTTCAAATAAATTTTTTGAAAATGAAAATGAATTTAAAAACAGAGTTGCGTTTATAAGAGACAATTTTAAAAATATTAAAAAAAATTTATTTGGAATAAATATAAATAAAGTCGACGGCATTTTAGCCGATATAGGAGTTGCTTCAAAACAACTTGATGATATGGGCAGAGGATTTTCTTTTAATTCCAATGTTCTTGATATGAGAATGGATAAAAGAAACGATTTAACGGCAAAAGAAATTATTAATTCGTATTCGCGTGAAGATTTAGCTGATATTTTTTATCGTTACGGGGAAGAGTACAAATCAAGACATATCGCCAATGCAATTATCTTGCGCAGAAAAAGAGGAATAATAAATACGGCATCAGAACTGAAAGCTATAATATGTTCTGTAAAAAAAACGGAAGGAAAAACAAATCCCGCAACAAAAGTTTTTCAGGCCTTAAGGATATTTATAAACAAAGAACTTGAAAATCTGAAAATTTTGTTATCTGATGCTCCGGGATTATTAAATAGCGGCGGTAGGATAATAATAATAAGCTTCCATTCTTTAGAAGACAGAATTGTAAAGCAAAACTTTAAGCAAAATGCTAATTGCGGAATATATAGAACACTTACAAAAAAAGTTATTACGGCGTCGCAAGAAGAAATAAATATAAACCATAGAAGTAGAAGCGCGAAAATAAGAGCAGCAGAGAAAACAAATGTATAAATCATTTTTAGCGGGCATATTAATAATTTCAAGCGTCTTTGTTTATATCTGGCAGCAAAATACTTCTACAAGATTTGCCTATAAAGTAAGCGGTTTACAAACAGAATATGACAAAATTAATTCAGAAAATGATTTTTTAAGATTAAAAATTAATTCAATACTTGCTCTTGAGAAAATGGATAAAGTTTCGAAAGAAAAAAATTTTTCCAGACCTGACGAAAATTCAATAGTTTATATTGACGAAAATTCAATAAATATAAAAAATGATTAAAAAAAATACAAATTACGCCAAAAGAAAACCTTTTCTGGTACTGATGGTAATAATGCTGTTTTTTCTTTTATTTGCAAAACTTATATATGTACAAATTTTTTTGCATGCCAAAATAAATAACGCAGTTGAAAAAATGGTAATCCGCAATAACGTTGAAATGCCTAAACGCGGCGATATTTTAGATTCTAAAGGAAAAATTCTCGCTTCAAGCGTAAAAAAATATACAGTATTTCTTGATCCTAAAATAATAGAGGATTTTAATAAAATGAAAAATATTTTGTCTCACGATGGAATAAAAATTAAAGCAGATAATTTAAATGAATTAGGAAAAACGTCTTACTGCCCGATAGCTTTTAACACTGATGCTGATGTTATCGATAAAATCAAGAGCGAACAGTTGAAAGGCGTAGGATTTGAAAGTAAATATAAAAGACAGTATCCTGAAGGCAGATTTCTTGCGCATATTCTTGGAATAACAGGTTCTGAAGGAAATGGCCTTGAAGGTATTGAGAGAACCTACAATGAATATTTGTGCGGGTATTCTATTATAACAAAAACGCGCAGAGACGGACGCGGACATATAATATATGATAGGTTTATAGATAAAACAAAGATACGCGGACAAAGTATAGAACTCAGCATAGACAGTAATATACAATTTATAGCAGAACAAGAATTAAGAAAAGCTTTTGATAAATATAAAGCAAAGAAAGCAGTATGCATAATTCAAAACCCTAAAACCGGAGCTATATTCGCTATGGTTTCCCTGCCTGATTTTGATTCTTCTGGCAAAATTAAAGATATAAAAATCTTAAGAAATTCTGCCATAAGCGATATTTATGAGCCTGGATCAACTTTTAAAATTGTTGCAGTCGCAGCGGCATTAGAACAAAACAAAGTAAAACTTACAGACAATTTTTATTTAGAAAATGGCAGATATAAAATTGCGGGACATACTATAAGGGATAACCATAAAATTGAAGGTTATGCGTCTTTAAAAAAAATTATGGAACAGTCGTCGAATATAGGAATTGTAAAAATTACGCAAAAATTAAGCAATGAAAACTTTTACGAATATATACGAAAATTTGGATTTTACTCATTAACAGGCATTGATTTGCCGGGTGAAGCAAAAGGTATTTTAATGGGTGCCGACAAATGGAATGCGTTATCTTTGCCTACAATTTCTTTCGGACAAGGAATAGGAGTTACGGCACTTCAAATAATAAATGCTTTTTCTGCTATTGCAAATGGTGGAATACTAATGAAACCGTCTCTGCTGCGCAATATAGAAAAAACTGGTACTGAAACAAACGATAAAAATGTTTTTGAGTCAAAAGAAATAAGAAGAGTTATTTCCTTTGAAACTGCTCAGACAATGAGAAAACTTTTAAAGAACGTCGTAGATTTTGGCACAGGCAGAAGTGCAAAAATTGCAGATTATACCGTAGGGGGGAAAACTGGAACAGCACAGAAAGTTGATCCGTTAATAAAAACATATTCTACAAAACATTACATAGCTTCATTTTGCGGTATGATACCGGCAATGAATCCTGAGATTGTTATACTTGTTATTATTGACGAACCCAAAGGCAGTAGTTATTACGCGGCTTCGGTTGCATCGCCTGTTTTTGCAAGTATAGCAGAAAAGACAGCGCGATACTTAGATATTGAAAAAGACGATGCTAAACAATAATTGAATTAAAATGTTTTTCGTCATATGCAAAATATAGTTTATATTTATAAAAATATTATTTACAGTAATAATAAATCTTTATTAAAGGAAAAATAATGAATTTAAGAGATCTCTTGCCAGATGAAAATATAACTATTATCGGAGATATAAATACGGAAGTCGCAGGAATGTCCTATGATTCGAGGGATATTTGCAAAGATTACGTTTTCTTTGCTCTTCCCGGACATAACACAGACGGTAGAAATTATATTGACGAAGCGATATCAAAAGGCGCATCGGTAATTATAACCAACTCACAATGCGATATAAACGCCAAAGTTCAAATTATCGTAAAGAATATTTTTCATTTTATGTCACTTATGGGAAAAAAATTTTATAATTACCCTGATAGAGAATTACACTTGATAGGCATAACCGGTACAAACGGTAAAACTACAATTACTTATATGATTGAAAACATATTTGCAAATTCAGGTATTGAATGCGGAGTTATAGGCACCGTTAATTACAGATATAAAGACAAAATTATTGAAGCAACCAATACAACTCCGCAGTCTCTAGATATCTTTAGAATTATGAGAGAAATGGCAGATAGTGGTATTAAACATCTTGTAATGGAAGTATCTTCGCATGCATTAAATCTAGGCAGAGTTTACGGTATAGATTTTGATATAGCCGTTTTTACAAATTTAACTCAAGATCATTTGGATTTTCATAAAAATATGGACAATTATTTTAAAGCCAAATCCATATTATTTAAGGAGCTGGGAGCAGGCACAAAAAAAAATAAAAAGTATGCTATAATTAATGTCGATGACAGCTATGGAAAAAGGCTTTTAAAAACAATAAATATCAATGTTGACATAAAATTTTATTCCTTGCAGATGGCAAATACAGCAGATTTTAAAGCAGAAAATATTAAAATTACAAGCAAAGCCAGCGCTTTTGATCTGATTTTTGGCAATGAAAGAATAAAAATTGGAATAAAACATATAGGTATCTATAATGTTTATAATGCTTTAGCAGCTTTAGGAACAGCTGTTTGCAGTGGAATTCCTTTAAAAGAAGCTGCTGAAGGATTGAATAATTCTAAACAGGCGCCAGGCAGACTTGAAAGAATTGATACAAAAAAATTTAATTTTGAAATAATAGTAGATTACGCGCATACCAGTGATGCTTTAAAAAATGTTTTACAAGCTTTGAAAAAGATAAAATTGAAAAGAATTATCACCGTTTTTGGCTGCGGTGGAGATAGAGACAGAACAAAAAGGCCTATTATGGGCAAAACCGCTGTTGAAATGAGTGATTTTGTTTTTGTATCATCTGACAACCCAAGATCAGAAGATCCTTATCATATAATTTTAGATATAGAAGTCGGAATAAAAAGGACTGACAAAAGAAACTATAAAGTTCTGGTTGACAGAGAAACAGCAATAAAAGAAGCCGTTATGATGGCTGATGAAGATGATATTATTTTAATTGCTGGAAAAGGACACGAAACTTATCAAATTATAGGCACAGAAAAATTTCACTTCAATGATATTGAAGTCGCTGGGAAATATATTGATTTAAAAGAAAAACAAAAAATTTCGTTAAAGCAAGTGGAACAAAAGGAATTTGTTTTTTAATGGAACCGTTTCGTCTTAAGGATTTAATATGCAGTATTAGTGGAAAATTCATCCCGGAAAATCCTGACGTTCCAATAAAAGGTATCTCTATTGATTCTAGAACCATTCAAAAAGATGAAGTATATTTTGCAATACAAGGCAACCGCTACGACGGACATAATTTTATAAAAGAAGCTCTTGAAAAAGGCGCCGCCGCTGCAGTGTGTTCAAAAAATAAGCCCGATTTTATAAAACCTTTTATAAATTTTTTTCCTATCATTATAGTAGAAGATACCATTACTGCTCTTGGGGAGTTTGCAAAGGCGTACAAAGCTAAATTTAAAAATCTAAAAATAGTTGGTATTACCGGTTCAAATGGCAAAACTACTACAAAAGAAATATTAGTCTCTATTTTTAATCAAAAAGGAAAAAGTCTTTCAAATAAAGGTAATTTTAATAACAGAATAGGTTTACCTCTTTCAATATTCAATTTAACTTCTGACATTGAGCATGCTGTTTTTGAAATGGGAACGTCTGTAAAAGGCGAAATTAAAATATTGTCTGAAATTTTAGAGCCGGATACAGGAATTATTACAAATATAGGTTTTTCACACTTAGAAACTTTTATCTCTAAAGAAGGCGTATTTGAAGAGAAAAAAAATTTATTTGACAATATAAAAAGCAACGGTTTTTTAATTATAAATAATGACGATAAATTTTTAAATACAATATCTAAATATAGACATCATAAAATTATTACATTTGCTTTGAATGCTACAGCAGACGTATATGCAAAAAATATAATGTTAAATGCCGAGAAAACAGATTTTGAACTTTTTTATAAGGACGACTCTGTAAAAGTTTCAATGCCCGCAAAGGGTAATTTTAATGTGCTAAATGCTTTAGGCGCTGCGTCCTGCGCTATTGGATTTGGATTTTCGCTTGATGAAATAAAATGCGGTATAGAAACTTTTATACTTCCAAAAATGCGAATGGAAACATATATAACTAAAACAGGAATTGTTTTAATAAATGACACTTATAATTCCAATCCTTCTTCAGTAAAAGAATCGGCAGAGGCGGTGCTTCAGTCTTACGCTGGAAAAAAAATCAATCTTGTATTTGGCGATATGTTTGAACTTGGAAATAAATCAGCAGATTACCATTTTCAACTCGGTAAGTTTCTTAACCTTCAAAATATAAATTCCATTTATCTTACAGGGGAAATGAGTCTTTATACAAAAAAAGCTTTAGATAATAAAAATGCTTTTTATTCAAAAGATACGGATACACTTTTAAAAAAACTTGAACGGATTACCGTTGATGCCGATTCCGTATTTTTATTTAAAGCGTCAAGAGGTATGAAGCTGGATAAACTTTTTACAAAATTTCATAATGTTTTAAAACGAAGAGGTGAGCGGTGCTGTATTATATATTTTATAATTTAAGCAGTATATTTACGCCGTTTAATGTATTTCAATATATAACTTTTAGAGCAGGCGGTGCCATTCTAACGAGTCTTTTGTTTTGTTTTATTATCGGTCCGTATATTATAAAGAAACTAGCAAATTTTAAAATAAAACAAATTATAAGAGCCAACGGACCTACAACGCATTTAAGTAAAAATGGAACTCCGACTATGGGTGGACTTATTATAATACTGTCAGTTATTACTTCAACTTGTTTATGGGCAAGACTTGATAATAGATTTATTATTTGGCTTTTAATAGGCAGTGCATGGCTTGGTTTTTTAGGATTCTGCGACGATTATTTAAAACTTAAGAAAAAAAATTCAAAAGGGCTTTCAGTAAAAGTAAAACTCTTTGGGCAAACTATTTTTGCAGCGGCGCTTGCAGCATATTTAAGTTTTTTTCCATCAAATTCTGAATTTGCTACATCGGTAAATATTCCTTTTTTTAAAAGTTTTTTTATTAATTTTTCTTTTTTATACGCAATATTTGTGATTGTAATAATTGTAGGAAGTTCAAATGCCGTAAATTTAACGGATGGACTTGACGGACTTGCAATAGGCAATATTACAATTGCAGCTTTTACGCTTGCTTTGTTTGCATATTTTGCCAGCCATTTCCAGATAGCAAATTATTTAAAAATTATTAATGTTTCCGGTTCCGGAGAAATATCAGTTTTTCTATTTGCAGTAGTAGGAGCGGGGCTGGGATTCTTGTGGTATAACTCGCATCCTGCAGAAGTTTTTATGGGCGATACTGGAAGTTTATTTTTAGGCGGAGTACTTGGTATAACTTCAGTATTTATAAAACAAGAGCTTATTCTAGCTCTTTTGGGGGGGGTATTTATTGCCGAAGCGCTTTCTGTTCTTATTCAAATATTTTATTATAAAAGAACAGGGAAAAGAATATTTAAAATGGCGCCGCTGCATCATCATTTTGAAATGCTGGGACTCTCTGAAACAAAGGTTACGATAAGATTTTGGATAACGGGCATTATTCTTGCAATCCTTTCTTTCGCATCACTTAAACTGAGGTAACATAAATGAAAAAAAACATAGGAGTTTTGGGACTTGGCAAAAGCGGTATTGCTGCTGCAAATCTGGCAGTAAAATTAGGATATAACGTTTTTGCAAGCGATATTCAAGAAAAAAAAATAAAAAATTTAAATAAAAAAATAATAAAAGAATTTGGCGAACATTCAGAGAAAATTTTAAATTCAGATATCATTATAAAAAGCCCCGGTATTCACTCTGATATTTCCATCTTAAAAAAAGCAATAAAACAAAAAGTTAAAGTTATAAGCGAACTGTCTTTTTCTCTTTCCAAATCCAAATATAAAAAAATTATAGCTGTTACAGGAACTAATGGCAAAACCACTGCGGCTGATTTAATTTCAAAAATAATAAAAGCAGCCTATAAAGATTCCTTGCTTTTGGGAAATATAGGGGTTCCTCTGGCAGATAAAGCTTTAGAAACCACAAATAATACGTTTATCACAGTGGAACTTTCAAGCTATCAACTTGAAGATACTCCAGATTTTAGACCAAATGTATCGGTGTTATTAAATATTACGCCGGATCATCTTGAACATCACAAAACGCTTACATCGTATATAAAAGCAAAAGAAAATATATTTATCAATCAAAAATCAAAAGATTTCGCAGTAATAAATTATGATGATAAAACTTGTAGAAAAATATCTGCAAAAACTGAAGCAAAGATAATCTTTTTTAGCACAAAACCTCTAAAAAACGGAATATTTTACGATAACGGAAGCATAATTATAAATATTAAAAAAAAACCTATTATAATAAAACCTAAAATTAATATTTTAGGCCGGCATAATATAGCAAATATTTTAGCTGCAACGGCAGCCTCTTACGCGACAAAAATAAAACCGGCGATTATAGAGAAAATTATTTCTCAATATAAAGGCGTAGAACATAGATTAGAATTTGTAAGGGCTTTAAACGGCGTCAATTATTACAACGATTCAAAATCCACAAATATTGATTCCACTAGAGTCGCGCTTGAATCATTTAATAAAAATATTTTGCTTATTATGGGAGGACGCGACAAAGGTTCTCCGTATACTTCCCTAAAAGATATTATAGAACAAAAAGTTAAATCAATTTTTCTTATCGGAGAAGCTTCTGATAAAATTAAAAAAGATTTAAAAGGTTCAACTTTGTTTACTGAATGCAGTAGTATGGAAAATGTTATAAAACAAATATTTAAAACTGCTGTAAAAGGCGACACAGTATTACTTTCCCCGGCATGTTCTTCTTTTGACCAATTCAGTAACTTTGAAGAAAGAGGCAAGCTGTTTAAAAAACTGGTTAAGAATTTATAAATGTTTCAATAAAATTTGGATTGGAAAAATGTATAAAACAGATTTCAAAAAATATGATTACAGCTTAATAGCTATAATCTGTATATGTATTATTTTTGGCACATTTATGGTATTTTCATCAAGCACTATTATGGCTGATATAAGATGGGCAAGTCCTTATAAATTTTTTTTTAAACAAATATTATGGGTTGCTGTCGGACTTGGAGCGATGTTTACTACAGCTTTTTTAGTTGATTATAAATTTTATCAAAAATATGCAAAATTGATTTATTTACTTGCGTTGATTTCTGTCGTTATAGTTTTATTTATAGGAGTCTCGCGCTTAGGAGCAAAAAGATGGATTGGAATAGGTTCTTTTACTATACAGCCGTCAGAATCGGCTAAGCTTGCCGTAATCGTATTTATAGCGGATTTCATATCGCGAAAAAAAAATCTGCTGAACGAATGGAAAGGATTAATAGCGCCTTTATTTATTATTCTTCTTATACTTTTTCCTATTGCGTTAGAACCTGATTTAGGTACGCCAATTTTAATAGCAGGGGTATGTTTTTCTATGATGTTTTGCGCTGGAATAAAAATACAGGCTGTCTTTACCGTCATTGCAATGGCATTTTTTTTGATAACCGCAGAAATTATAAGAAAACCTTACAGACTTACAAGGCTTAAAGATTATCTTGCTTCTTTCATAAATATTGAAGCGTCCTCTTATCAGGTGAAACAGTCGTTAAATGCGCTTGGTTCAGGCGGGTTTTTTGGTAAAGGTCTTGGTAAAAGTGAAATGAAACTTATGTATCTTCCGGAAGCACACACTGATTTTATTTTCCCTATCATAGGAGAAGAACTAGGATTTCTAGGAACAGCCGCAATTGTATCATTTTTTATATATTTGTTCTTTAAAGGTATAAAGATGAGCAAAAATATGCCTGATATTTTCTCGCACTACTTATGCTTAGGAATTACATTTTTGATTGTATTTGAAGCTATTATAAACCTTTCTGTAGCTACAGGATTATTTCCCGCAAAGGGACTGCCGTTGCCGTTTATATCTTTCGGAGGAACATCTCTAATTGTTACAATGGCAGCCGCAGGAATATTAATAAATTTATCGCAATACACAAAAAAACCAATGTAATGTTCATTCTATGACTTGGCAATGGTAATAAAAAAATGACGATGCGAACGGTTTGTAAATTTATCGATATATATCAACAAATAATTGCTTATGTATAAATCAAGTTGGAAAGTTAAACTTTTGTAATTATCAAGGGGAAAAATAAGGAATATTTTTATGCGTAATAAAAATATAATAATAGCTTCAAGCGGAACGGGAGGCCATATTTACCCAGGTATAGCTTTGGCAGAAGAATTTAAAAACAAAGGATACAATATTATTTTTTTTATAGGCAATAACTCTGCTTCTATAGAAATTTTAAAAAATTCCGGATTTGAATATATTCAATTTAATATTTCTGGAATGCCCAGGAAAATCTCATTTTTATTTGTACCGTTTTTGTTTAAAATGAAATTCGCCTTTTATAAATCAGTAAAACAAATTATAAAGATAAAGCCTTTGGCCGTTATCGGCACTGGAGGATATGTTGCAGTTCCTGTTCTTTTCGCAGCAAAAATATTGCAGAGAAAAATTTTTATACATGAACAAAATACTATACCAGGCAAGGCAAACTTGCTGCTTAACAGAATAACTGATAAAATATTTTTAAGTTTTCAGTCTTCGGAAAAATATTTTAAAAACAAAAACACTATTCTTGCAGCATATCCTGTTAGAAAAGATATATTGTCAACATCGCGCGAAAAGGCACTGCAGAAACTTAAACTAAAAAATGAAGTTTTCACTATTTTAATTTTTGGCGGAAGCCTGGGGGCAGTAAAACTTAATTATGTAGCCTCCGAAACTTTCTTAGATGTGTCTTTCAAAAATAAAATTCAGGTTATACATATAACAGGCCACAATAATTATGTTATAATTCAAGAAAGAGTTAAAGATAATCCCGATTATTTAGTTTTTAAATATATGCACGATATTGCTAACGCTTACGCTGCAAGCAATATCGTAATATGTCGTTCGGGCGCCAGTACGGTTTTTGAACTCAAAGCTTTAAATAAACCGGCTATTTTGATACCTTACCCTTATGCTACTGATAATCATCAATACTGGAATGCGAAAGAAATAGAAAAAGACGGAAAAGTTATAATAATAGAAGAAAAAAACCTTACAAAAGAAACTTTAATAAACGGTATACATACGCTTAAAGGAAATACAAAAAGCAATAATAACACTGAAACTATAAACAAATTTCCGCATGAACTAATATTTGATTTAATGTTACAGGTGATTCTAAATAACCATATAAAACTCTCAAAAAAACTATAACAGAACAAAAAGAGTATTTATTGTGGAGTTACCTTCAATTTTAATTTCAAATGATGACGGATTAAAAGGACCTGGATTGCGTCCTTTAATGAAAGAGCTTGCAAAAATCGGAAAACTGTATGTGATTATTCCAAAGAATCAAATGTCCGGAACAGGATATAGCATAACTCTTGAAAAATTTAAAAAAGTTGAGAAAATTGAAGAAAATTTTTATGTAATAAAAGGCGGCACCCCGGCAGACTGCGTAAAATACGGATTATGTTCTTTTTTAAAAAATAAAATAGATTTAGTGATATCCAGTATAAATACATGTCCTAATGTTGGGCAAGACATAGTTTATTACGGGACTGTCGGAGCAACAAGAGAAATTGCTGAAATAGTATTAAGAGAAAAAATTGTTCCATTGGGATTACGCACTTATGATGAAAATGTTAAAGCCGTAATTGATAAAAAGGGTAATTTCTCTTACAAATTATCCGGATACACATTGGGGGGGTAACAGGGGAACAAACATAAGTACGGTAGAGAAAGGTTATATTTCTATTACTCCACTACAAATAAACCAAACAAATTTTTCTCTTATAAATTAAGCTGTAACAGTTGCGTTATTTATTTTTTCATTACGAATTTACAATACAGCCTTGTAAAGATTTTTAGTAGATATAAAATAAAAATGGAAATATTCAAACTAATCTCAAATTTCAAACCATCTGGCGACCAACCTCAAGCAATTGATGAGTTGTATCATAATTATTTAAATGATAAAAATTCACAGGTTTTACTTGGAGTTACAGGTTCCGGCAAAACGTTTGTTATGGCAAATATTATTGAAAAACTTCAAAAACCCACACTTATAATATCACCAAACAAAATTCTGGCAGCGCAGACTTATGCGGAATTTAAAGCTTTTTTCCCCAATAATGCCGTAGAATATTTTATATCTTATTACGACTATTACCATCCCGAAACCTATATTCCATCAAGCGATACGTACATAGAAAAGGACGCATCAATTAATGATCATATAAACAGACTGCGCTTAAAGGCAACTACGTCTATTCTTGAAAGGAAAGATGTTATCGTTGTTGCTTCTGTTTCTTGCATATATAACCTAGGTTCTCCAAAGGACTATCAGAATATGTGCATTGAAATAATTGTAGGAGAAAAAAAGGTTATGAACCAGCTTTTAACTGAGCTTGTTTCAAGCCATTACGAGAGAAACGAAATTGAATTTATAAGAGGAAAATTCAGAGTCAAAGGAGATACTGTTGAAATTTTTCCAGCACATCTTGAAACTGCCTTAAAAATTGAGTTTTACAACAATATAGTTGAAAGTATAAAAGAATTTAATCCTATAACAGGCAAAGTTATTAATAAAAAAGATAAAGCGTATATTTATCCAGCAAAACTTTTTGTTACTGATAATTATAAAATTAACAGAGCATTGGAAACTATAAAGTCAGAATTAAATGAGCGTATTGTCGTATTGAAATCAGAGAATAAAATTCTTGAAGCGCAACGGCTTGAACAGAGAACAAAATACGATATGGAAATGTTAAGAGAAACCGGTTTATGCGGCGGAGTTGAAAATTATTCAAGACATCTTTCCGGCAATATACCTGGAACAAGACCGACAACTCTTATAGATTACTTCATACAAGAAAATGACGATTTTTTAATTATAGTTGACGAATCTCATATATCTATTCCTCAAATAAGAGGAATGTATGAAGGAGATAGAAGCAGAAAACAAACACTTATAGATTTTGGTTTTAGACTGCCTTCCGCTTTGGATAACAGACCTTTAAAATTTTCTGAATTTGAAAAACTTATAAAAAAATTTATGATGGTTTCTGCAACTCCCGGGGTTTACGAGCTTGACAGAAGCAAAAAACATATGGTAGATTTAATTATTCGTCCTACGGGGCTTGTGGATCCTGAAGTTATTATCCGTCCTATAAACGGACAAATACAAGATTTAGTGAGCGAAATACAAAAAAATGTTAAAAAAAAACAAAGAACTTTAATCACTACTCTCACAAAAAAAATGTCAGAAGATCTGGCGTTTTATTTAAAAGAGAAAGGTTTTAAAGTTGAATATCTTCATTCTGAAATTGAGACTTTAGCAAGAATAGAAATTCTTAAAAATTTACGTCTCGGATTATTTGACGTTTTAGTAGGAATAAATCTGTTAAGAGAAGGATTAGATCTACCTGAAGTATCTTTAGTAGCTGTTTTAGATGCTGATAAAGAGGGTTTTTTGCGTTCTGAATCCACATTAATCCAGATTTGCGGAAGAGCAGCCAGAAATGTTGATGGACGAGTTATTTTTTATGCAGATAATATGACTGGCTCAATGCAAAGAGCTTTAAAAGAAATGCTCCGGAGACGTAATAAACAGCTTAAATATAACAAAAAAAACAATATTGAACCAAAATCTATAATAAAAGCCGTTCAAGAGCTAGATGAATTTAAAAACTTGCCAAGAGAAGAATCAATGACTCGCATAGTTGCAGAAGAACAATTTAATTATAAAGTTACTCCTAAAAATATGGACGGCATAATAAAAGAAATTGAGGTACGGATGAAAGGAGCCGCGGACAGTTTTGATTTTGAATCTGCGGCAATTTTGAGAGATGAAATGATTGAATTAAAAAATATGAAATCCAGAAAATCCTACAAACGTAATTAAACAAGAAAATCATCTTACTTAAATTTCCAATCCTACATTAAATTTCAAGAGAAATATTCTTAAAAATATGTTTTAAGTTTACTACAAGAATTCAGCCCGCTTAATTATTTAATCAGTGAAAATTTTACTTATTTCTGTAAATAGGGTTTCTATTTGTTAATTATAAAAAT
>JAITOB010000031.1 GCA_031290155.1 Endomicrobium sp.
TACTGCAAGGCGCGTCTCAGCATATTTTTTTAATTGAATCCACCAGAGTTTGCTAGTTTTTGCCGATGTAGCTCAGCTGGTAGAGCAATTGCTTCGTAAGCAATGGGTCGGAGGTTCAAATCCTCTCATCGGCTGTTTGTATTTTTTGTAGATATTATAGGAGTAAATGTATGTTGCAAAAAAGTTTAAAAAAGATAATTTTCTACAGTATCCCCGTATTTTATCTATTAATGGCGATGTGTTTTTATCTTAAAACTTATGATTCCGCTCAAATAAAGATTTCTATTCTCCATATCGGCGGTTTATTCTTAATAATGAGTTGGCTGCTTTTGAAAATTGAAGAAAGCAACTTTAGTTTTTTTAAAAATAAATTTCTTTATATCTTTCCTGTAGTGTTATTTTTGATTTCAGGAACGCTTTCTTTTTTGATTTCTCCTTTCAAACTTATCAGCTTTAACGAATTTATTAAAAGATTTGTATACTGCGGTTTTGTGTTTATGTTAGTAAGCGAGTTTGATGACGAAAAAAAAATACTAAGAATAAAAAACTGCCTTATTATTGCATCCTACATAATATGTTTATACGGACTTTTGCAGACGATTGATTATTATTTTTTTCCGTCTCCGCCTGCGTCTGGATTAGATCCTTTCAGATGGAGACAAGCCTTCGGCAACAGAATAATGTCAACTTTTGGGAACCCAAATTTTTTCGGGGATTTTTTAATAGTTATGAGTCCTATTGTTCTCTCCTTATTTATTTATAAAAAAAAGTTTTATCTTGCATTTTTATGGGTTTTGATTGTATTTTGCATATATCAAACATTTTCAAAAGGTGCATGGGTGGGTTTTGCAGCAGGATTCGTTATATTTGTTGCATTGTATGTATTTATATTCTTAAAACAAAAGCTTAATAGAAAAATCTTAATATCGGCGACAGCTGTTATATTCATCGTTTTGTCAGGAATCCTATATGGGGTTCATCAAAAAGTCATAGAAAGAACTGACAGTGTTTCATTTAGAATTTTTACATGGCTGTCAGCTTGGGAAATGATAAATACTAATCCAATCTTGGGAACTGGTGTAGGTACTTTTTACGTAACATATCCAGCTTGGAGAAGACCTCAAATATTTTTTATTGAGGGTAAACACAACACGGAAAGCGATCATCCTGAAAATGAGTACCTTGAGGTTTGGTATGACGAAGGTATAATAGGATTTACTATATTTATTGTTCTTTTAATTTTTGTATTTACGGCCGGGTATAAGAATATGTTATTTTTAAACTCAAACAAAGGTATGCGCGATAGTCCTATACCGTATATACAACTTGGAGTGTCGTCGGCATTTACAGCACAAATAGTACATGATTTTTTTTGTGTATCTTTGAGATTTGTTTCTTCCGGCGTTATGTTTTGGATGCTAATAGGCATCACTTTGGCTATAAATGCCAATTTAGTAAAAGAAAAAGATATCAAAGAAAAAAAATTTATTAAGAGACCTTTAAAAATAGTTTTACAACTAATTACAGCAGCTGTGTTTAGTTACGCTATAATATTTATGGTAGGTTATTTTAAAGCTGATCGTTTACATTTACAAAGTATATTATATACTGGAATTAACAATCTGGATGCTGCAATTGCAACTTATGATAAAGCTAGCAAATATAATCCGTCATATATTATGCCTGTATATTTTAAAGCCAATGTACACTTTATAAGATGGAAAGCTGGGGATCCTATACTAGCTGAAAGAGCTTTTCAAAAGCTTTGGAATACGGCGCCAAATTATGTTCAGTCAAAATATGTAGCCGCTCAAATGTATGTGAAATTGATGAATACAAATATAATACAGAAAGAAGAGTATGTTAAAAATGCCAAGCCCGCGGAAGTTGTTATGCAGCAGGATAAAGCAATATTTGACGCGTATAGCAATGCTGTAAAGTACTATAAGCAATATTTAGAAACAGATCCTATATTTCCACAAACATATTATGGGCTTGCTTTATTGTATGCTCGGACAGGTAATTTTGAGGAAGCTGAAAAAACGCTTATTAAACATTTAGAATATCCTAAAAAATTACAAAGTTCGCCTCATAATATTTGGACTGAGAATTGGGCTTCAAGAAGAATAAATGATTATGCGGAAACTTATGCACATCTCGGTAATTTGTATTTAACTCAAAATAAAATTGAATCCGCAAAAGATGTATATTTAAAATCATTAGCATTAAATCCGCAGAATATAATTGTTAAAAAGAATTTATCAATAGTATATACAAAACTCAACGATAATATAAAATCTAAACAACAGTGGATTGAGATATATCAAATTAATCCTAATGATGCAGATGCAAAATTATATTTGCAATCAATAGGAGTTATACCAAAAAATTGAATATTAGTATGAATATAAAAATTTTGAGTAGTATTATGATGATGATAAACTTCAATTACGCTGCAGATGTATTAAATTTATTGACTAAATAAATTTTAATAAGTACAATAAGTTTACAATACAACAAACAATAATTCAACAAACTAAATAAAACAGATTAAGGCTTAAAGAATGCAACTAAATCCGGAAGTATTATTTTTAGTAGCAGGTTTCCCGGTGACAAACACGGTCATCGCTACGATCATCACCGATATTGTTATTATTGCGTTTGTTATTATAGTAAGCAGAGCATTTACACTTATGCCTGGCAATATGCAGAATGCCATTGAAACAATTATTGATTTTTTTAGAGAAATTGCTGAAGAAATTTCCGGAGAAAGAGCTGTGTTTATATATCCTTGGGTCGTATCGCTTTTTATCTTTATAGCAGTTTCAAATTTAATTGCTCAGTTCCCAGGTTTTGAATCAATAAGATTCCACTCATCGGCTTCTGAGGGGCATGGAGTGCCGTTTTTAAGAGCTGCTACAAGCGATTTAAACATGACTCTTGCATTAGCTGTTACCAGCGTTATTGTAACAAATTATCTCGGCGTAAAATATAAAGGCATAAAAGCTTACGTTGGCCGGTTTCTGTCATTTAAAATATTTCCTGTTTTCTTATTTGTGGGAATACTGGAATTTACAAATGAATTTACAAAACTTATTTCATTTTCTTTCAGACTTTTCGGCAATATTTTTGCAGGAGAAAAAGTTCTAGCCACTATGTACAGATTATTCCCCATAGGATTTCCTTTGCCTTTTGTGGCGCTTGAACTTATGGTGGCGGTTGTTCAGGCTATTGTTTTTTCAATGTTAACGATGGTGTTTATGCATATAATGACGGATAAATCACACTAAAAAGAGCATTGTATATTTTAAGATTTTGCTCTAAGGAGATGTAAAATGACTTTAACAGGTGGAATTATTATTGCAATCGGCGGTATAATGCCGGCTTGGGCTATTGGAATGATTGGATCAAAAGCTGTTGAGGCTATAGGGCGTAACCCTGAAGCAGCTGGAAAAATAATGATAAACATGCTTATAGCAATGGCATTTGCCGAAGCTATAGCGATTTATTCACTGATTGTTTCTTTCTAAATCAAGAAAAAAATGAGAGATAAAAATGGAACTTATACATAAATTTGGTTTAGAGCCTTCTTTGTTTCTATTTCAAACTATAAATTTTTTGATCATAGCATTTATATTAAAAAAGTTTTTATTTAATCCTCTAAAGAAAATGTTTGATGAGAGAAAACACAAAGTAGAACAGTGTCTGCAGGATGTTGAGAGCGCAAGAATTGCTTTGGAAAATGCTAATGAAGAAAAACAGCATATACTTGAAGAAGCTGAAAACAATGCAGGAACACTGATTGCCGCTGTAAAAGTTTCAATTGAAGAAACAAAGGAACAGGCTGCTAGAGAAGCAAAGGATCGCTCTGAACAAATTGTATACGATGCCAAACAAAAGGTAGCGGCTGAATTTGAAAATATGAGTAAACAAATAGGAAAAATATCTGCGGATATTTCTGGAAAAGTTATATCAAGAGTTTTGTCTAATTTATTTACGGATGAGGAAAAACAAAAGCTTATATCACGTGCACTGGAAAAGATAGATGAAAAAGTCACAAATTAAGGAACTTACAGAATCTATTGTTAAATACGATGAACTTTCTGAAAAAGATTTAAAATGGATTTTTTTAAATCTTTCAAGACAAGAACTTAAATTATTGATACGTTTGTTGTTTGAAGAAATAAAAAATAGTAATGTTAAAGTAAGTTTTGCCGGTGAGTTAAGCGATGAACATAAAAAGAAAATTGCCGTGATGTTTCCAAATAAGCGGATTTTATTTAAACGTGACGATGGAAATATTGCCGGCGGACTGCATTTTGAATATAACGATTTTGTTTTGGATTATAGTGTTTCAGGAATAGTAAAAAGAATTTTAAATAGTATAAGAGAGAGCTTATGAAACCAGAAGAAATAATACAAAAAATTGAAAAAGAGTTGTATTCTGCGCAAATAAACCCTGAACTTATAAATTTTGGTATCGTTGAAAGCATAGGCGATGAAATTGTTAAAGCTTCAGGTCTTTCCAATGCAGGTTATTACGAGGAAATAGAGTTTGATGACGGCTCTGTAGGCTTTGCCTTAAATATTGATGAAGATTATGTTTCAATAGTGTTGCTTAAAAATTCAGGACATATTGTACGCGGAATGAAAGTAAAATCTACAGGTAAAGTATTAAATGTTACGGTTTCAGATAAATTAATAGGAAGAGTTTTAAATGCTTTAGGACAGCCTATAGACGGCAAAGAGTTGAAACATGGAAATCCGGTTTTCTATCCGGTTGAAAAAATAGCGCCTGGGATTATTAACAGGAGTTCGGTAGACAGACCTTTAAAAATCGGTATTAAAGCTATAGATGCGATGACTCCGATAGGAAGAGGTCAGAGAGAACTTATAATTGGAGACAGGGGTACCGGTAAAACAGCAATAGCAGTTGACGCTATGATAAATCAAAAAAAGCTTGATATGGGACTAAAGAGAGTTATATGCATATACTGTTCTATCGGACAAAAAAGGTCTAATTTAGCTTCTATCGCAGCAAAATTAAATGAAGAAGGCGTAATGGATTACACCGTTATCGTTGCGGCTACGGCTTCAGACCCTGCTTCAATGCAATATATTGCACCTCTTGCAGCTTGTGCAATTGGCGAATATTTTATGGATAAAGGAGAAGATGTTTTAGTTATCTACGATGATTTAACAAAACACGCTTGGGCGTACAGACAAATTTCTCTTTTAATTAAAAGACCTGCTGGACGCGAAGCGTATCCTGGGGATATTTTTTATCTTCACTCAAGACTTCTGGAAAGAGCCGCAAGATTATCTGATAAGAACGGCGGGGGAACTCTTACAGCGCTTCCTATTATTGAAACCCAAGGTAATGATTTGTCTGCATATATTCCAACAAACGTAATTTCAATTACCGATGGACAAATATATCTTGAAGCCGATTTGTTTAATTCAGGCATACGCCCGGCTATCAATGTCGGTCTTTCTGTTTCGCGCGTAGGAGGAGCAGCGCAAACTAAATCTATGAAACAGTTAGCCGGTCCGGTAAGACTTGAACTCTCACAGTTTAGAGAATTACAGGCTTTCACACAGTTTGGAAGCGATTTGGATGAAGATACATTAAAAAGACTTGAAAGAGGCAAAAGAATTACAGAAATTTTAAAACAACCCCAATATAAACCCTATGACGAACTCTCAGAAATACTTTCAATTTTTGCCGTAACGTCCGGTTTATTTGACGATTTAGATGTCAGCAAAGTCAGTATAATTGAACAGCAAATGACAAAATTCATAAAAAAAACATATCCTGAAACTGTAAAAAAAATCCTAACAGGCGCAAAAATAGATGACGCTTTAAAATCAGAACTTGAACAAAAAATAAAAGAATTTAAAAAGATAAATAATTATGGCACAAAATCTACAACAGATTAAAAAAAGAATAAAAACCTCAGATATCATAGCTCAGATATCAAAAGCGATGGAGATGATATCCGCATCTAAAATACGAAAGGTGCAGAATTCTGTCGAAAAACATAATCCATATGCAAAAAAAATTAAGTATATGGTTCAAAGAATTATTACAAATAGAGACTTAACTGAAGAAATAGAAAAGTTTTCAAAGGAAAAAACCGGAAACAGATTAGTTTATATCATTTCTCCTGATAAAGGTCTTTGCGGAGGACTTATTGTAAATCTATTTAAGAAAGTGAGTTCGTATATACAACCAAATGATTATGTTGTTGCAATAGGCAAAAAAGCTGCAAATAGCGCTGCAAAATATGATTATAACGTGCTCGCCTCTTTCAATATGGGAACAAGTTTTCCAAAATATGACGATATATATCCTATAATTAATATAGCAAATAATTTTTATATTTCAGGAGAAGTAACAAAAGTAAGCGTAATATATACAGAATTTAGAAATATGCTTGTGCAGGAGCCTGTTATTGAAGAAATCTTTCCTATAAAGCCTGATAAAAATTTTAAAGGTCATAAAATAGATTATATTTTTGAACCTGATTCTACTGAACAGGTCCTTAAAGATCTGCTGCCTTATTATTTTGAAGTTGAATTCTATAGCACATTGATGAATGCTTACGCTTCAGAACAGGCAGCAAGAATGACAGCTATGAAGAACGCCAAAGACAATGCAAATGATATTTCAGCTTCTTTAATTAATATTTATAATAAGTCCAGACAGGAAAAAATTACAAATGAAATTTTAGATCTTGCCAGCGGACAACAGGAAATTTAAAATGGAAAACAAAGAGAATGTAAATGTGCAAGGCACTGTTATAAGAGTTCAGGGCGCGGTTGTAGATTTTAAATTTGAAAGCAAAGTCCCTGAAGTTTATGAGGCGATGATTTTAAAAATGCCCGATGGGAACAATTTAATTCTTGAGACTATGTTTGAAATGGATAATTCTGAAGTTAGAACAATAGCTATGGGTTCTACAGACGGAATAAAAAGAGGAATGAAAGCCGTAAGAACTTTTGCTCCTATCGAAGTGCCCGTTGGAGAGAAAACGCTCGGAAGAATATTTAATGTTTTAGGCGAACCTATCGATTCTTTAGAAAAAATTGATAATTCCGTTGAAAAACATCCTATACATAAATCTGCTCCTGCTTTTATTGACCAAAAAACAACTCCTGAAATGCTTGAAACGGGACTTAAAGTAATAGATTTGATTTCTCCTTTTACTAAAGGAGGAAAAATAGGTATTTTTGGAGGAGCAGGCGTAGGAAAAACCGTTATAGTAAAAGAGCTTATAAGAAATATAGCCGCTGTTCATAAAGGACATTCTGTTTTTGCGGGAGTCGGCGAGAGAACAAGAGAAGGAACTGATTTATGGATGGAAATGGTTGAATCTCAAGTTATGGATAAAACTGTTTTGGTGTTCGGTCAGATGAACGAACCCCCTGGTAACAGAATGAGAGTTGCGCTTACAGCCCTTACTATGTCTGAATATTTCCGCGATGAAAAAGGCGAAGATGTTTTATTGTTTATAGATAATATTTTTAGATTTGCTCAAGCGGGCAGCGAAGTATCCGCTCTTCTTGGAAGAATGCCTTCCGCGGTAGGATACCAGCCAAATCTTGCAAAAGATATGGGTGATTTACAAGAAAGAATCACTTCAACAAATAAAGGTTCGGTTACTTCGGTTCAGGCGGTTTATGTTCCTGCTGACGATTATACTGATCCAGCGCCTGTTGCTATTTTTGCTCATCTCGATGCAACATTAACTCTTGACAGGACAATTATGGAGCAGGGGTTGTACCCTGCTGTTAATCCGCTGACATCTTCTTCAAGACTTTTGGATCCCAACATTGTAGGCGAAGATCATTATAACACAACAATGTCAATTAAGAAAATTTTACAGAAATATAAAGATTTACAGGATATCATTGCAATTCTTGGCATAGATGAACTTTCCGATGAAGATAAGCTTACTGTTTCAAGAGCAAGAAAAGTACAGAGGTTTCTGACTCAGCCTATGTTTGTTGCAGAAACCTTTACAGGTCTTGAAGGAAGATATGTCAAAACCGAAGATACTATAAAGGGATTTAAAGAGATTATTGAAGGTAAATACGATTCTCTGCCTGAACAAGCTTTTTATATGATCGGTTCTATAGAAGAAGTGGTTGAAAAAGCTAAAAAATGACTGCTTTTGAGCGGCATTTAATAAGTTTTTCTATATTTATTCTAACGTTAAGAATAAGGAAATGTATAGTAAACGTCTTATTTTGTATTTAATTGTATGACAAAAAGATACGCATTATTAAATATTTAGGCGCTAAATAAAAGGACGAAATGAATAAGTTGAAAATGGAGATTTTATCGCCAACAGGAATTGTTTTTAAAGGTGAAATATTATCTGTTTCTTTTCCTACAGTAAACGGGATAGTCACTGTTTTACCGGGTCACACAAGTCTTGTAACAAAACTAAATAATGGTGAAATAACAATTAGATCTAAAGATAATGCAAAAAATATTTCCGTGAGCGGCGGTTTTATAGAAATCGTACAAAATAATGTAACTGTGATTG
The DNA here is from genome assembly GCA_031290155.1 of Endomicrobium sp. Classification (GTDB taxonomy): domain Bacteria; phylum Elusimicrobiota; class Endomicrobiia; order Endomicrobiales; family Endomicrobiaceae; genus Endomicrobiellum. The sequence goes on from JAITOB010000031.1 coordinate 8,556, forward strand.
CCGAATTTGCGGCGCAGTCCAACGAAACAAATAAACAAAAAATAAAACAAGCAATAGATTTGGCAAAAAGCATGAAAAATAAAAGGCAGGAATTTATTGATATGTCAGTTATTGAATCACAATTACAAAAATCCGTAGGGGAATTAAAATTAGGATTAGGAATTAAACGAAAAAAAAGATAATTTTAATTTATTGTACTTATTAACTTTGTAAATATTTCTATAATAAAGTAAAGAATAATGGAAATAAGGAGTTATATATAAATGTCAGGTCATAATAAATGGGCTAGCATTAAACATAAAAAATCCGCAACAGACGCAAAAAAAGGAAAGGTTTTTACAAAAATTATAAGAGAAATTGTGGTTGCCACCAAGGAAGGTGGATCACAAATTGAAAATAATGCGCGTTTAAGAAAAGCTATCGAAGATGCTAAAGAAGCGAATATGCCTCAAGATAATATAAAAAAAGCTATACAAAGGGGCACGGGAGAAATACCCGGAGCTGTTTATGAGGAAATAGTTTACGAGGGGTATGGACCTACAGGAGTAGCATTGATTGTTGAAGTAACAACAGATAATAAAAACAGAACAGCGTCAGATATAAGAAAAATATTTTCAGAACACAGCGGAAGTTTTGGAGAAACAGGATGCGTAAGCTGGATGTTTGACAGAAAAGGATATATAACTGTAAATAAATCAGCTGCAGATGAAGAAGTTGTAATGAATATAGTTTTAGAGGCAGGCATAGAAGATTTTAAAAGTTCAGCAGACAGCGATGTTTATGAAATTATTACATCCCCAGCTGATTTGGAACCGGTAAAGAAAACTTTAAAAGAAAAAAATATATCGGTTGTATCGGCTGAAGTTACAATGCTTCCACAGACCCAGATTATTCTCACAGGCGATAATGTAAAACTTATGTTAAAACTTATGAATGGATTGGAAGAACACGATGATGTTAAAAATGTATATGCAAATTTTGATATTTCAAATGAAGATATGGAAAAATTGGACGCATAATCTTTTGAGATTACAATGATAGTGCTTGGCATAGATCCTGGACTTTCGCTTACCGGTTGGGGAGTTATTGAAGCTGTTTCCAGGGATAAAATGAATTCTATTCAATACGGCTGCATTAAAACAATACCACAGATGTCCCTAATACAAAGATTACGAATTATCAATACGGAATTACAGTATATTATAGATACATATAAACCTGAAACTACTGCTATAGAAGAACTGTTTTTTTTAAAAGCGGCAAAAAGTGTTGCCGGTGTTGGACAGGCAAGAGGGGCTATTGTTTTAACTGCATCACTAAACAAAATATCCTTATTTGAATACAATCCAAGACTTATTAAAATAGCATTAACTGGATACGGATCTGCAGACAAACACCAGATGCAACATATGGTAAAGACTTTTCTTAAACTTAAAGATATTCCAAAACCTGATGATGCTGCAGATGCACTTGCAGTAGCAGTGTGTCATGTTAACACAATAAAATGGAAAACAAAATCGCCATATTGTTAAGAAGTTTTTTCGCAAAAAATGAAGAGTTTTATAACAATAAATCCCAGTGTACAAAATAATTAGAATCAGTATAAAGGCTTTTTAAGGAATTTTAATGATAGATTATTTATATGGAATACTTAATTCAAAAGCATCTGACGGGATAACTATTGAGGTTAATAATGTCGGTTATGCGATATCAGTACCATTTTCTACTTTTTCAAAACTTCCAGAAATAGGAAATCCGGTAAAGATATATATTGTTGAAGCCGTTGCTGGAATGTACGGCGGGATTATTTATCTTTACGGTTTTTTGACAAGAGAAGAAAGAGATATGTACTTGCTTATAAAAGATGAAGTTCCGGGTACCGGAGCAAAAAAAGCTATGGAATATACGGATAAAATTTCCAAATCATTTGTGGATTTTAAAGCTGCTATAATTTCAAAAAATTCGTCAATGATAAACGGAATATTTGGCTTTACTAAGAAAACCGCTGACAAACTTATTGCCGCTTTAAAAGATAAAATATCAAAAGTAAATGTTTCTGGAGAAGAAAAGTGGTCAGATATAGATATAAAAATAAGCAAAAACACGGTTGTTGCAGAAGCTATAGAAGCTCTTATAGCTTTAGGATATAAAGAACAGCAGGCAGTAACTGCAGTAACCAGCAGTTATGATGCCAATAATAATATTACTCTGGAAAATTTAATAAAAAAATCTTTACAGTATTTATAAGTTACTAATATCTGTTATTTTAAATAAATTTAGTTTGACATTTAAAATAAAGTACCTTATAATTACCGTTTTATATGCTTCTTATAACAAGTTATAAAATTACTAATGAATAAAGGTTAGATAATGGCTGAATTAGAAAGAATTGTTGAAGCCGCAAAACTTAATGATGAAGACAGAACAGAAAATTCTTTAAGACCAAAAAGTCTTAACGATTTTATAGGACAAGAAAAACTTAAAAATAATCTTAAAGTTTTTATAGAAGCCGCAAAAAAAAGACATGAAACTTTAGATCATTGTCTATTCTATGCTCCCCCAGGACTTGGAAAAACAACGCTTTCACACATAATTGCAAGAGAAATGGGCGGCAATTTAAGAATGACATCAGGTCCTGTATTAGAAAAGGCGAAAGATTTAGCGGCAATTCTTACAAATCTTTCAGCAGGAGATATTTTTTTTATAGATGAGATCCACAGAATGAATCATCTCGTTGAAGAATCTTTATATCCGGTGATGGAAGATTTTGAACTTGATATTATAATAGGACAAGGACCTTCAGCTAAAACAATTAAACTGCCTGTTCCTCATTTCACATTGATAGGCGCAACAACAAGAGCAGGACTTTTATCAAGCCCTTTAAGAGATAGATTTGGAATTATAGAACATTTAGATTTTTATGATATAAAAGATCTTATGCGCATAGTCAGTCGTTCTGCTGTAATAATGAATATTGGTATTGATGAAGACGCTGTTAAAGAAATCGCAGGCCGTTCAAGAAGAACCCCAAGAATAGTAAACAGACTTTTAAAAAGGGTCAGAGATTTTGCCGAAGTAAGAAATGGAAAAATTACATGCTACATAGCAAAAGAAGCGCTTGACGCTCTGGAAGTTGACAGTGCGGGACTCGATAAAATTGACAGATTGATTATTACCGTTTTAATTAAAAAATTTGGCGGTGGACCTGTAGGCGTTGAAACTATTGCGATAGCCATATCGGAAGAGCCGGACACCATAACAGACGTCTATGAGCCATATCTTATACAATCTGGATTTATCGCAAGGACGCCAAGAGGCAGAATAGTTACTGAGTCTGGATATAAACACATTGGCATTGAACCTCCAAAAAATTTCCAAAATGAATTATTATAGGTCTATAGTGAAAAGGAAAGTCTTACTTCATATTTGTTGCGTGCCGTGTTCAACATCTGCAGTGAAAACGCTATGTTGCGAGTACAACATTTCTTTTTATTGGTATAACCCAAATATTTATGATACGCAAGAATATAACAATAGAAAAGACGCAGCGATAAAATATTCAAAAGAATTAAACGTATTTTTTTATGAAGAAACAGCTTTTGTTTATAATTACGATGACTGGAAAAATAAAACTCTTGAAAAATGCAGTCTTTGTTACACGTTAAGACTTGCAAAAACCGCAGCGTTTGTCATGCAGAATCAATTTGACTCATTCTCTACTTCTCTTCTTTCAAGTCCTTATCAACAACATGATTTAATAAAACAACAAATCGCCAATAATTTTGCCGGCAGATATATGTTAGAATTTGTATATAAAGATTTTAGAATTGATTTTTATGATGCCAAAAACTCCTTAAAACAAAAGGGTTATTATATTCAGAAATATTGCGGCTGCCATAAGTCATATAGAGAGATTTGAGAACAAATGAGAAATAAAGTTCTTTTAATATTAATTATCTTATTTATATATCGTAATTCTTATTCATTGGATTCTATTAAAAAAAATATAGATATCGGCATAATAATCAATACCTCTGCTTTTACTACAGGATGTTCAAAGAATTTTGTTATAATTGACGCTTTAAATAAAAAATTGAAACTTAGTAAAGGTACTGTTAAAGTTTCATATACTGAAAAAGGTATTTATGCAGATAAATATCTTTTAGCGCTGCCTGTAAAAATAGAACCTTCAAACGGAATTATTTTTGCAGAATCTAAACCTTATAAAGGCTATTTAACGGTAAAAAAATCAGGTGATAAACTAAACGTTATTAACGTGCTGAATATAGAAGATTATTTAAAAGGCGTTTTGCCTAAAGAAGTAGACGCTGACTGGAAAGTAGAAGCATTAAAAGCTCAAGGCGTAATAAGCAGAACATATACGATTTCAAATTTAAATAAACATTCAGCTCAAGGGTTTGACTTATGTTCTACAACTCATTGTCAGGTTTACGGTGGAGCAGGTGTTGAGGTTGATGCCTGTAATAAAGCAGTTTTAGCAACAAAAAGTGAATTTTTGACTTATAAAGGAAAATTTGCAAATACAGTTTTTCATGCAAATTGCGGCGGGCATACCGAAAATCCACAATATATATGGAATTGGAAAGATATACCGCCATATTTAAAAGGAGTAAAGTGCGACTATTGTAAAGATGCTCCTTATACAAGCTGGGAACAAGTCTTAGATGAAAGTTTTATAAGAAAAAAACTCTCAAATAATAATATAGGAAAAATCAAAAAGATTAAAGTTAAGGGAAAGACTGCCGCCGGCTCCGCAAAAGAATTAGAAATATTACACTCTAGGGGAAAACTTACTCTAAATGCCTACCAATTTCGTCTTGCCGTAGACGCATGGCAGATAAAAAGTCATTTTTTTAACTCTATAAAAAAAGACGGTGATAAGTTTTATTTTAAAGGTGGAGGCTGGGGACATAAAGTAGGTTTGTGTCAATGGGGCGCTAAAGTTATGGCCGAAAAAGGTAAAAATTATAAAAATATTTTATATTATTTTTATCCAGGAACAAAAATTACCAGACTAACCTATAAACAATAAATATACTTTTTGTAATCAAGCTGGCAATGATATTCTATATAAATTATAAATTCGTTTAAGCATTTGAAAATAATATCGCAATAACTATTCGGAATATTAGCCTTATACATTAGAAGGGACAACCGCCATTTTTATCTGCAACTTCTCTGCTTACAGTTTTTTGATATTTTTTTATATCTCAATGATAAAAGTTTTTATACAATATCATTTTTTACAAGAGTTTCTGCGATCTGAACTGCATTTAATGCAGCTCCTTTTAATAAGTTATCAGATACAATCCAAAAAGTTAATGCGTTATTTTTTGTTGAAATATCAGAGCGAATTCTTCCGACAAAAGTTATTTGATTATTTTCTGAAAGTAAAGGCATAGGATATTTTTTATTTTCCGGACTATCTAAAAGCTGTATACCGTTAGCTTTTGAAAGCAATTCTTTTGCCTTGACTGGAGAAAGCGGTTTTTCAGTTTCAATCCATACGTTTTCTGAATGTGAACGAAATACTGGAACTCTTACACATGTTGCGCTGACCTATATAGAATTATCACCCATAATTTTTTTTGTTTCATTTGTCATTTTCATTTCTTCTTTTGTGTATCCATTTTCTGTGAAAACATCTATCTGTGGTATAAGGTTAAAAGCTATCTGATATTGAAATTTGTTTGCGGGAGGGATTTCATATCCATTAGCCCATGCTTTTGTTTGTTCGGTAAGTTCATTTATGCCTTTTTGTCCTGCTCCTGAAACTGACTGGTATGTTGAAACAATAACCCTTTTTATTTTTGCAAAATCATGCAAGGGTTTTAAGGCTACAATCATTTGGATTGTTGAACAATTAGGATTTGCAATAATCTTCTTATCTTTTCTTAAAACTTGCGGATTTACTTCCGGAACAACCAAAGGAATATCTTTATCCATTCTCCAAGCGCTTGAATTATCTATAACAAAACAGGCGTCATTTGAAAAAAACGGAGCAAATTCTTTTGAGACAGCCGTACCTGCACTAAAAAGCGCAATATCAATTCCCTTGCCGCCATTTTTTGTAAGTAATTCAACTGGGACTTCTTCCCCATTAAATTTCAATTTCTTACCTGCCGAACGCTCAGAGGCCAGAAATCTTATGCTTTTTACGGGAAAATTCCTGCTTTCAAGCATTTTAATCATTTCAAGTCCTACTGCGCCTGTTGCGCCGGCTACAACAATTTTGTAGTTTTTCATTCTTTATTTGCCCTCCAATTTAAAGGTTTATACAAAATATCAACAGGGAGAAGTACTGTTTTAGAAACTTTAATATTTAATAAACTTTTTATCATATTGGGTATTTTTTAAAGCTTATTTTATGAGGTTTCTAAAAAATAATTACAGGACAAATTTTATACATATATAAAAAATTTGCGACATTAAAGCACGTACAGTGCTGTGCCGCAAAACTCTTTTATTATTTATTGTATATTAAATTTATGATGTTTTGCAATTTATATTGTTATTATAAAATAAGCATTGAGTCGCCGTAGGAAAAAAATCTGTATTTTTCTTTCATAGCTTCTTTATATGCTTTAAGCATAATTTCTCTTGAAGAAAAAGCGCTTGCCAGCATCAGAGGGGTTGATTTTGGCAAATGAAGGTTGGTAATTAAAGTATTTATTATTTTAAACTTATATCCAGGATATATAAAAATTGAAGTTTCTCCTGACTGTTCTTTTATGAAATCTTTGCCATTTTTTGACAAATCAGTTTGATGATAGGCAATGGTCTCAATCGCTCTTGTAGAAGTGGTTCCAACTGCTATAATTCTTTTATTATCTGTTATTGATGAATTTATAATATCTGCATTTATTTTATCTATTACAAACTTTTCTGGAAGCATATTGTGATTATTTAGTTCTGAGGCATTTATAGGTTTAAAAGTTCCCCATCCGACATGAAGAGTTAACTTAGCGATATTTACGCTTTTTTTGTTAAGGGCTGTTAAAATACTCTCTGTAAAATGAAACCCTGCCGTAGGAGCTGCAATAGCGCCTGAAATGTCAGCATAAATTGTTTGATATCTTTGTTTGTCAAAATCTGACAATTGCTGCCCAAGCTCGCCTTTTCTGTTTATGTAAGGAGGCAGCGGCAGAACGCCGTATATTTTTAATAAATCTAAAACTTTAGATTTATTAAATTTGACTACACTTTCCCCTAGATTTATTTTTGATATTATCTCGCATTCATAGCCATCTTCAAAATATACTTTTTCACCAATACCTATACAAGGTTTTATTAAAACCTTGTATTCTTCATTTTTTTTGCATGGATCTAGAAACAGTATTTCTACTTTACCTCCGCTGTGTTTTTTTCCAAATAATCTTGACGGAACTACTTTTGTGTTATTTATTATAAGACAATCTCCCGGACTAAAATATTCAACAACATCAAAAAATTTTTTATGATAAAATTTTTGTGTTTTTCTATCAATAACAAAAAGTCTTGAATCCTGTCTGTTGTCAACAGGCTTTTGCGCAATTAATTCTTCTGGAATCGCATAATCATAATTGGATAAAAGATTGTCTTGATTTGCCATTTAATTACCTTATATTTTTAACGACAGTATAATTGTTGAACTGCTGAAAGTTATCCCGCTGCTATCTTTTGTATAAATCACTCCACCGGAACTTCTCGCTTCGTTATTTGTGAAACTTAAAGAAAATGAGACTGCAGTTGCTAATAGTGCAACTTTCACGACAACAAGTCCGTTTTCAGAAGCGGGGGGGAGAATATTATTTGATTACGTATTTAGGTGACAATAATGCAAAAAAACTTATACAGGTATTCCTGCCAAATTTTACCCTAAAAAAATTTTATTAAAAAATTACAGTTGTAAGTGCTATTTAATAACTATTAAAGATAAATATAATTACAATAAAAATTATTTATATTTATAAACATAAATCTAATCAGATATATTAACTCACTTTATTGTGCATACTTTAAGCAGTAATATATCGTACTTAACATAATATATATTATCGGACATAATAAAAATTACACAAATCCTAAAAAATAACAGCATCTTTTCAAAAATCTTTCTTTCAAATATATTTTTAGATTTAAGGATATCATCTCTAAAAATAATCTGGAAAATAACCAAAATTTCTTCTATTTATTTTCCCAACAAATATGCTTTTTCTTTAAAGTTGTCAGCTCGCTCTGTATATCATAGATTATTCTCTAAACTGCCAAACATTTATATGACATCGCTTTCAGGAGGATTGCTCTTTCTATTGTCTTGTGAATAAAAAGGTAGCTGAAATATATTAAACGCATCAAATTCAAAATCATGCGGCACTAAAGTTTTATAAGTTCAAAACAACTTTTTGTTTATTGATTTTACAGAAATATCGCCAATGACAACAAATTATATTCATTTTATTTATTAGTTTTATTTTGAGTTATATTTTCATTTTTCTTCTATTTTTACTTCGGATTTTGAGAGTTCATCAGCATAATTTATCTGCAGAATCGATTTGTTAACTGCACATTTTTCAAATCTTTTTCTATCTTATTGTCAATTGTATTTTGCATTTTTCCAAGTTGACACACCATGCTGAAGAAGCAAACATTGTTATAAGATTAAACAAATGGAGATTAACATCTAAAGTTTCTTGTTCTGCATACTATTTCCTCCTTCTAATTTTTTTTATATCTAAAAAAATTTATTTATAGCGACACTAATTCTTCTTACTACTTCATCTTTTCCCATAAGCTCCATCATATGAAATAAACTCGGCCCCTGAGTTCTGCCCGAAATTGCAACTCTGATAGGGTGGAATACTTGTCCAGTTTTAATATTTTTTTCCTTGGCTAAATCTCTTGCGTACTTTTCTAATGCTAAAGCAGAAAAATCTTGTTGCTGTCTTGCAAGTATTACGGCACTTTCATTTAAAACAAGTTCCGCACTATCCTTTGACTTATCAGAAAGCAATATTTTATTTACCGCTTCTTCTTGATATTCTATATCTTTTGTAAAAAAGAAATTTACAAGAAACGGAATATCTTTTAATAATTTTATTTTTTCTTGCTCTAAAAGTATAGACTTTTGCAGCAGCTCAATGTCCCATCCTTCTATCAATTTTTCATTGTTTGTATATTTCAACCAATCAACAAATAATTCAAATAATTGTTTTGGCGTTTTTGAGCGAATTTTTTCGCCATTAAGCCATAATAATTTTTCTGTGTCAAAAGTCGCCGGACTTGTGCCGCATCTTTCTATAGAAAATTTTTGCTTCAATTCTTCTATAGTAAAAACCTGCTGGCTGTCTTCTGTTGACCAGCCTAGCAACGCAAGATAGTTTATCAACGCTTCCTGCAGGTATCCTTCTTTTCTGTATTCTAAAACAGACGTATGCCCATGTCTTTTTGAAAGTCTTGCGCCGTCAGAGCCTAAAATCATAGCCATATGTGCAAATTTTGGCACTTGCCAGTTTAAAGCATCATAAATACGTATTTGCCTGGGCGTATTTGAAATATGATCGTCCCCCCTTAAAACATGAGTTATGTCCATAAGATAATCATCTATAACACATGCAAAATTATAAGTAGGCACGCCGTTTGCCTTCATTATTATAAAATCGTCAAGCAGAGAATTATTAAATTCAACTTTCCCCCTTATCAAATCATTTAAAATAGTGGTTTCAGAATCCGGCATTTTAAATCTTATAACTGCTTTTGCCCATTTATTTTCTTTTCGTTTTCTATCTTCTGCCGTAAGATATCTACATCTTCTATCATATTTCGGAGGAAGTTTGTCAGCTTGCGCTTTTTTTCTCATTTCGTCAACTTCTTCCTGAGTACAATAACATGGATATGCAAATCCTTTCGCAACAAGTTCATCGGCATATCTTTGATATACACCTTGTTCTTTGCGTTTCATTTGATAGTAAGGAGAATATTTAGTTTCTTCTCTGCCCGGTCCCTCATCCCAGCCAAGTTCTAACCACTTCATAGCGTCTAAAATAGCTTGTACAGACCCTTCAGTAGAACGGGCTTCATCTGTATCTTCAATCCTTAAAATAAATTTTCCGGCTTGAGATTTTGCAAACAGGCAGTTAAATAAAGCTGTACGTACTCCACCAATATGCAAATCGCCGGTAGGAGACGGCGCAAATCTTACCCTTATTCCACTCATTTGTATTTTCCCTCTATACTTTGAAATATGTTACCGCCGCTTATCTTAGTTAATTTATTTCAACAGTAATTTTAAAAACATTTACATTATAATAAATTTTTAAGCAGCTTTATTTGAATTTTGCATTTTTATTTAATTATCTCATATAGGACAGGACGGCTTTTAATTTTAACCTTTGCCATAGCTATTGATTCAAAAATATCTCACTTGGTTTTTATTTTAAATACTAATATACTCTTAAAACTATTTACAGCATCTTCTATTAATATAAAGAAATACAAAACGGCATCTTTTAAAAATCAGGATAAAATTAAAAATAATATTTTTATTTATTACCGCTCTATTTATTATATATAGATACAAAATTACAAATAAATACTTGCATAGTTTACAATTTTTATTTTCTCATTCATCATTTAGAAAATTTTATTTTTAAACTTTGCAATTTTCAAACAGTTCTTTTATAAAATTATTAGTATATTATTTTACTTAACGGATACTCAATAATTCCTGTCGCTCCGGCTCTTTTTACTGCCGGAATTATTTTTTTTACCTTTTTTTCTTCTACAACAACTTCAAGAGCATACCAATCTTTATCGCTCAATTGCGATATTGTAGGTTTTTTTAGTGCAGGAATGGCAGCCGTAATTTTATTAAGAGATTTAAGCGGAACATTCATCTTTAAACCAACCATTCCTTCTGCTGCAAGCGCTCCTTTTAAAAGCATTGCCATATTTTCTATTTTTTCTCTTTTCCAACTGTCCTTTAACGCTTTATCATTTGCAATAAATCTTGTAGTTGAAGTAAGTATTTCATCAATTATTCTTAACTTGTTAGCTTTTAAGGATAATCCTGTTTCTGTAAGCTCGACTATTGCATCAACAAGTTTACCTGCTTTAGCTTCTGTCGCACCCCAAGAAAATTCAATTTCTGCTTTAATTTTATTTTTATTAAAATATTTTTTTGTATAGTTTAAAAGTTCGCTTGCAACACGTTTACCCTGCAAATCTTTTATAGATTTAATTTTTGAATCTTCAAGCACAGCTAAAACCCATCTTACTGGTCTAAACCCTGATTTTGAATAATTCAATTCGCACACTTCTTTAACTTTTGCGCCGCTTTCACAAATCCAGTCATAACCAGTAAGACCAGCATCAAAAAAACCATCTTGGATATACTTTGCCATTTCCTGTGAACGAATAAGCATTATTTCCAAATCATCGTCATCAGATATAGGATAATAAGATCTTGAAGAGACATTTATTCTTATACCTGCCTTTTTAAATAATTCAATCGTTGAGTCTTGCAAACTTCCTTTTGGAAAACCCAATTTTAATTTGTTCATCATATCTCCTTGATGTTACCCTTGTTTTTTTACTTTTGCATTTTCCATTCACTTTACATAATCAGCCGTAGTTTTAAGACACACTGATCACAATACAACCAGTTACCAGAGGATTTATGCTCTTTATTTTCCCCTCATCCCCAAGCAAAAAGAATTGGTATCAATGTTGGTTAAGAGCGAAAGAAAAAATATATAGAGGTGATTTTATTTTTTAGTTATATCACTTTTTTCAAGTAACCGTGGAACATAATTTTTAAACACAGGTATCTTTGACTGTATTACATTAGAGATATTTTTATATATTGTATGCTTTTGAGCATATAAAGTATGTTCATCATAAGTATAAGTTACTGCAGGAATAATTATATTCACAGATATTATAAGCCAAACACAAATACTCAATATCATACCAGCAGCTTTATCTAATATATTCAAATAAAAGAAACTTATAAATCTTAATGTAAAATTGCCTAACATAATTATAAACAAAGCTATTATTACAAATATTAAATAGAAATTTAAACCTTCTTGATATGGATATTTATTCGCAGTAAAAATTGCCAAAAAACCTGCCAGAACTGTAAAAAAGGTTTTTATAAAACCTGTGCACCAGCCGATCCGGGCTATTATAACTATACTTGCCACCAACAAAATATCTATTAACAAAATTATACACCCTTTAAATTAATTTAAATCTCTTAAGTTTCTGATAAAATATCCCAAGTCCGCTGGACTGTGATAACACAGCAAATAATTCATTTTATTTTATTATAACTAATCTTTTCCCATTTTAATTTATGTAAGATCTCAATGCTGCTAACAGGAATATTAATTCTGTTATTGAATTTAAAAATATTTCTATATTACATCTGTTTATAGCCAACCGTTTGTACCGATAATTATAACCTTAAAATGATGTTTTTCATACACATTAATCATAAAAACTCTTTTCTCATTGATTTCCCGTAGGCAAATAAACTCAAACAATTAATACTTTCATACTGACAAGCATTATCTATGATTTTTTTTATAAATTTAAATTATTGTACATAAGCATTGTATTTTAATATTTTATACAGGTGTTTTTTAAATACTTACGAAAATTACTTCTCCAACAGAAACTACAATTATTATTACATAATAAATTTGTATCTATTATCAATAGTGGGCTGAGGATCCCATCAAAGGTTTTTATTTTCTACAAATAAATTCTTTTAATTCCACTCATCTCTTGACTTTAGCAAATAATTTATAGCCTCTTCTATCTCACATCTAGACCTTTTTCTGTATTTACATAGTACAAATTATATTATATAAGTTATACAGAAAATTTCTTCTAACATTCTCTTGTTAGTTCTTCTTTGTAAAACCTGTTTACCATCAGTTAATCCCCAACCAGCATAAAAAGGCATGCCAAATACAACAACTTCTTTATTGTAAAGCCTCAAACCCTAACTGTGAAGTACAAACATATACTTTGTCAACATACTTTATTGACATTGGATTTATATTGTATGCAATTTATAAATATTATCATGTGCTAAAATATCCTTATAATAACACCCTGATCCTTTTAAAGTATCTGGATGAGTTTTTATAATAATGTCTGCTTCCGGGTTGTCGTGAATGGCAACTTCTAACATAATTATAATTCTAAGAGTCTCATCATTTACAAGACCTTTACTAATACTCAAATCGCCACAGCTTTGGTCAACTACAAGTATCTTTTTAGCGTTCTTTCCGCCGATATTAGGAGTAAATATTGACTGATGATTAATTTTGTCAAGTGTGCATTTATAATTCTATCAATACACTTCCCAGCACGTTCTTTGTTGATGTGTAATAACTAAATTACGATCGTTTAACATCAACTCAAGACGGCTTATACACGTATGGCATCAAAATATACTGTGCGGTCATCTATTGTAAAAGACGCCCCTTCTTTATATTTTTGATCTAAAGATAAGTCAAACCAAACACCTATGCTTCTAATAATAAAACCATCTTCAAAGATATATACTGGCAAATTGCGTTCTAGAGCATACGAAAAATAATCAAATTGCCATTTAAAATTATATCCCAAAGAAAAACACAATTAAAATTTTTTTGAGAACAAAATGAATTATTGTTTTCAATTGTTCTTCTATTTGCTTGTTTTGTTCTTCCCCGCTGCTGCTGTAAGACAAGTAGTTTTAATTTATTCTAAACAACATTATTACCTTATATTCACCCTCGTTACGAGATAAAAATAAGCGTTTTATAAAAATAATTTTCTTTATTTAATAAAAAATTTATTGTTCACAACTGATTTCTCATTACTATTCCGCTTGCAATTTTAGGATAAAAATATGCTGACTTCTGGGGCATTACACCATTATTTAAACTGACAGCCCTCAAAGATTCAATAGGTATAGCTGGAAGTATAATCGCAATTTTCCTTGTTTTCTGCGCAAGCAACACAGCTTCTTTATCGTTTGAATAAATAAACCTGAGTTATCTTATTGCCTGAAACGCTTTGATTTCAGTCATAACACTTCCTCCAAAGATTTAACTTTGTACACAGTAAAAAACCAACACTCGAACGCTAATTCTACCATAAAAACTACTGTGTTGTCAAAATACTGAAAATCTGGTAAAATGATCCGTGATTATGAAGTTTTTTCAAAAAAAATGTCTGTCTCTCTAATATCGAGTTGTTGTTTGATTATTGTTGTACTAAGCATTATAAAACAATTTCCGATATTAAACACAAATAATATAAACGCTCCAGATAAGCCACAGCTTGATGTTGAAAAGTAATAACAACCGGGAGATATTCTTGTTTTAACAATAAACGATACGAGGCTTTCTCAAAAAGATTCAGAAGAGATTATCAAAGAACTTAAAAAATCGTAAATATTAATTACTGTATACCAGGAGATTTTTACGAAATATTCTATGACGTCAAAACCGGAGAATGGACAAATTTTTGGTATTATCCTTCAGGTATTTCATATTATTCAATCAGTAAAGCTTCTAATAATATTATAAAAGCGGAAAAAAAGAGCATTCGACAACTAAAATAGAAAATATAACTCCCAAGGGACTATTGTCTCGTCCTTATGGGGCGCAATGGTTTCTCAAAACATACCGCCAGAAGTAATACTTTCTTTTGCAGATACATTCGCATGGCAGATAGACTTTCTTACAGACACTAAACAAGGCGACAGTTTTAAAGTTATATATGAAATAGAACATATAAACAAAAAAAACAAAGTGTTATCATCAAAGATTATCGCAGCGCAGTAAAAACATCCTCGAAAACTTATAGCGCATTTTACTTTAAGCAACAAAATTTAAAAGGCGGTTATTTTGAAAAAATGGGAAATCAGTTAAAAGTGCTTTTTTAAAAGCTCCTTTGCAGTTTAGAAGGATAAGCTCATATTTCACAACAAACAAAATGCACTCCATAACTAAAACCTAGGAATAGATTATGCGGCTCCGCAAGGGGGGGCACCTGTGTCGTCTATTTGTGACGGAGTGGTAATTAAAAGCTCAGTACAGAAGAGGTTTTGGAAACTTAATGGTTATGAAACATATTATGGACATCTATCAAAATATGGAAAAGGAATAAAAAAAGGACTAGAGTAGGGCGGGAACAAGTCATGGGCTACGTAGGTATGTCAGGACTTGCTACGGGCCCGCACTTGGACTTTAGAATAAAACTTAACGGTAAATTCTTCAATTTTCTTACAATGAAACAACCGCCTACAACCACATTTCCCGGCGAAAATAAAAAAGAATTTAAAGAAAAAATACCAAATTTTCCTAATTTCGATAACTAATAGTTAAAACTTAATTTAAAGAAACTTATATTAAATTAAATCTATAATCAGCGCTAATTGTATCTATTTAATTTTAAGAGCTTCTTTGCGTTGATTTTAAGATAAATAAGTAATTTACATCTTAAGTCTTACAGCAGATGTTTGAAAAGGTTTTACAGAGAGAATTATTTCTTTAGTTTTAACACTCCGGTTTAGAAAATCAATAATAACTTTTATACCGTTAATTTCAAAAACTAAAACAGCTTGATATACCCAGTTAACGGGATTCCCTCTTATGTATTTGTGCGGTATTACAACGGAATCATTGTCAACTGATAAATTTGAAACAATTGACGCTCCATCTAAAGAATGCTTATAAAGACAGCTTTGTTTTTATATATTCAAAGTATATTTCCAGCCCGACTCTGTTGTTAAAAAGCCATTTACACCGTTTAAAAATGATGTGGATCCTGTACCATTAATATTATTAAGATCTATATATAAATCTATAAAAGCAATTTTTTCAGTCCAATTGTCTTCTCCAAGAGAAAAATGCACATTTATGCTGTTTTCTTGTGAAACAACTGTTATCAAGTTTAATAACCTTTTATTGTATATTGCGACTCCATTAGAAACAGCTTCAATAATAGTTTGTTCACTTAAAACTACAGTATTTTTTGCCTATCGGAACTGTAGATATATGCTATCATCAGATTTCTTATATTCACTTATATCAACACCTAAAAGACGATAGATATTTGTATAAGCTGTATCAAACATTTTCCCTTCAACAAGTTTATCAACAGCAATATAGCACAATAAATACGAACTGCAGAGATAGACCAATTCATTTCTAGCGTTATTGTACGCATATCGTTTAAAATTATGAGAGTTTGCATAACCATTAATTAAACTTGCAGCAGAATAAAGTTTTTCTTTTAAGTCAGCATTATTTATTTGAATAAGTTTTTTTTAATTCAAATATATAATAAGGCGTTGCAGGCTTCATATATTTGCTATTGTCAAAAACAGTTATAATATATTCCATAAATTTGATATTTTGAACATGTTTTTTTGTTAATAAAAATTGACAAAAATTGTTAATTTCAATACAATACTCACTAACATGAAAGTGCGAAAATTGAATTTTTTTATTCTTTCGGGAATTTGTTTGTTTATTATTGCAGGACGTGCAAATTCCGAAGTAAATCCTAGATTAGTAGTACTAGAACAACCTCAAGAAGAAAATGATATTATTAATATCGCAGACACAACAATTTTGCCATATATAAAACTTGAAAAAAAAGCAAAAACAAAATATATAAGAGGTATTCATTTATCCGTATGGATAAGCGGTTCTGAAAAGCATAGAAAAATTGCAATGGAGCTTTTTGATAATACAGAATTAAATACTGCTGTAATAGATATAAAAGAGTACGAGGGCCAGGTTTATATTGACGGAATAAAAATTGTAAACGTAAACGGCGCTTATGTAAAAGCAATTCCTAATCTTGAAAAATATATTTCAGATCTAAAAGAAAAAGGCGTTTACATTATAGCAAGAATTGTCGTTTTTAGAGATAATATCTTAACGAGGAAAAAACCCGAGCTTGCAGTAAAAAATCCAGACGGAACTATTTGGTACGATAGAAAAGGCATAGCATGGCTTGATCCTTACAATAAAGACACTTGGGATTACAACTTAAAAATAGCTGAAAAAGCAGCAGATATAGGTTTTGATGAAATACAATTTGATTATATACGTTTTCCTTCTGACGGCAATACAAAAAACTGCCGTTACAGCAAGCCGCATTCTGCAGTTGAAGCTTCAAAAGCTTTAGTAGGTTTCTTAAAAGAGGCTAATAAACGATTAAAAAGTAAAGGCACAAAAATATCTATAGATGTCTTCGGCTTAACAACAACAGCGACAGACGATATGGGAATAGGTCAAAAAATAATTGGAATGACTGAATGGGTTGATTATGTAAGTCCTATGGTCTATCCGTCGCATTACGGTAAATGGAACTACGGTATTGCAGATCCAAACAAAGAACCTTATAAAACCGTTTACCTTGCTTTAGAAGGGGCGCTGAGAAGAATACCTAATGAAAAACTTCGCCCTTGGCTTCAAGATTTCAGTTTAGGGTATAAATATGGAAAAGATGAAGTAGAAGCTCAAATACAAGCTTGTTACGATAATAAAATAGGCTGCTGGCTGTTATGGAATCCAAGATGCGTTTATACAAAAAGTGCTTTAAAAGAACAGGACGCAGAGAATACTTATCAAGAAAGCGATCCTCCAACACCTGAAATGTTAAAAACCGAAAAAACTAAACAACTCATAATAGAAACGATAGAACAAAAAAATTCTTTATAGAAATATTATTAAAGGTTAAAACAACAATAACCTTGTATTTATTAATTTCAAAAATTTATATTTCTCTAAATAAATATTTAGAGTTTAAAAAATAGAAAAAAAGAATATCATTTTACTGCCAGAACAATATATTTTATGATTAAATTTATCATCTAAAAAAATATGCTACAATCACAAGAATAGAAAGGAAATGATTAAAATTATTAAAAAATGGAAAATATTTGTGAAAATATAAATTTTATTGAAGAAACTATAAATTCAGTAAAAAATATTTCTAAGGCTGTTGAACTTATAGCGGTAACAAAAACTTTTTTTTATCAAGATGTTTTAGAAGCCTTAAAATGCGGAATAAAACATGTTGGAGAAAATAAAATACAAGAAGCATTGCCTAAATTCAAACAGCTTGGTTCATCAATTGATGATGTTACAAAACATTTCATCGGCCATTTGCAGTCAAATAAAGCAAAAAAAGCCGTAGAAAATTTTGATTTGATACATTCTTTGGATAGTATAAATCTTGCATCTATTATAAGTCGTTACGCCGCTGTTGCAGGAAAAGTGCAAAATTGTCTTATTGAAATAAAAGTTGATAAGGAAGCTGCAAAAACCGGTGTTACCCCAGAAGAATTAAAAGACTTTTATAAAAAGTGTATTTTAATTCCAAATATTTTAATAAAGGGGTTGATGGTCATAACTCCCTACAGCAGTAATCCTGAAGATTCAAGGCAATACTTTAAACAAGTGTATAATTCATTTGAATATGTAAAAAAATCTTTTGGAAATTCAGAATTTGCCATTTTATCTATGGGAATGTCCGGCGACTATAAGATCGCAGTCGAAGAAGGGGCAAATATGGTTAGAATAGGTTCGGCAATATTTGGAGAAAGAGATTATGGAAATAAGTAAAAAACTTTTTTTTATAGGTTCAGGAAATATGTCGCAGGCTATTATTAGCGGTCTTTTAGAGACAAAACTTGTTAAAACTGAAAATATTGTTTGCAACGATATAATTAAAGAAAAATTATTTAATCTGCAACAAAAGTTTGGAGTATCAATAGCTGAAGATAAGGGCGAAGCTATAATTGGAGCAGATACAATTTTCCTTTCAGTTAAACCGCAAAATATGCTTAGAGTATTTGATGAAATAAGAAATTTTGTTAAGAGAAAAGCAATTATTATTTCAATAGCCGCTGGTATAACAACTAAATTTATAGAAGATAATATACATAAAGATGTCGCCGTTATCAGAGCAATGCCAAATACTCCGGCTCTTGTACTTTCAGGTATTACAGCCTTATGTAAAGGAAGATTTGTTTCAGACGAACAACTTAAAAAAGCAAAATGTTTATTTTCAGCGGTAGGAAAAACAGAAATTCTTGAAGAAAAAAAATTTGACGTTATTACTGCTTTATCTGGTTCCGGACCGGCATATATATTTTATTTTTGTGAGATTATGCAGGAAGCCGCAGAAAAACTTGGACTTGCTAAAGATATTGCAAAAAAATTTGCAGTTCAGACAATATACGGAGCAGGCAAAATGCTTGATATTACAAAGGAGCCTGCTAAAGTTTTGAAAGAAAAAGTAAAATCTCCAAATGGAACTACCGAAGCAGCATTAAAATATTTTGAATCCAGAGAACTTTCAGCTATAGTTTACAAAGCAATGGAACAGGCTATGGAAAGATCTAAAGCATTGAGTAAATAATTTTGCCCGTAAAGGGGAAGTATAAATGATTATTAAAGTTAGAGTGATACCTAACTCAAAAAGAAATGAAGTAGTAAGCAGAGTTGGGTCTATTTTAAGAGTGAAAATTACTGCGCCTGCAGTTGAGGGTAAAGCAAACGAAGAATTGTGCGATTTTCTATCGGAGTTTTTTGATGTAAAAAGATCAATGATATTCTTAAGAAAAGGTGAAAGAGGCAGAGAAAAAACTATTGAAATAACCGGCCGTTCAGAGGAAGAGTTTGATGAAGTTTTGGATACAATACCTTAAAGTACTAGTAAAGTTAAAGAGTTACCGCAAAAACATTTTCTTACCTGTCGCTTTAGGACATATTAACACATTGTTTATATACATTAAATCTGCAGTTAATAAAATAAAGATTTAGCAAAAAGAATATTTTTATAAGTATTGATTAAAAAGATACGCTTTAAACAAAAGTATCGGATTGATATGATGAAAATTGAGGATAAATAAAAATGACTGAAAAGAAAGATTATTCAAAAACCTTGAATCTTCCTAAGACGGATTTTCAGATGAAAGCTAATTTAGCCCAAAGAGAACCTGCTTTTGTTGAAGAGTGGGAAAAAGAGCGGCTCTATTTAAAAATTTGTGAAAAAAACTATGGCAAAGAAAAATTTATTTTTCATGACGGTCCTCCCTATGCAAACGCTCATATACACACGGGAACCGCCCTTAATAAAGTTTTAAAAGATTTTATTATAAAATATCGTTCAATGTCCGGGAACTATATACCTTTTACGCCCGGTTGGGATTGTCACGGACTTCCGATTGAACAAATTGCACTAAAAGAGATGAATACTGATAAAAATAAGGTTGATAGACTTATTTTTAGAAAACAGGCTGCTGATTTTGCAAGAAAATTTGTTGAAATACAAAAAAACGAATTTAAAAGACTAGGTATTATAGCAGATTGGGAACATCCTTATCTTACTTTAGATCCTAAATATGAAGCATCTATCGTAAAAGTATTCGGACAATTAGCAGAAAAAGGATTTATATATAGAAAAAAGAAACCCGTTTACTGGTGTCCTATCTGTGAAACAGCTATGGCAGACGCTGAAGTTGAATATTCAAATCACAATTCAGATTCTATTTTTGTAAAATTCAAGATAATATCTCTTTCAGAAATATTAAATACTAATAAAGCTGTATTAAAAGATTTTTCCATACTAATATGGACTACAACTCCCTGGACGCTGCCCGCAAATGTCGCACTGGCGTTCAATAAAGAAGCAGAATATGCTGTTGCAGTTTATAAGTTTGAAGATTTAAAAGAAGAGAAGTTAATAATTGCAAAAGTTTTAGCTGAAAATGTTAAGAATAAAATAAAAGCTAAAAGTTTTGAAATTATTTTTGAAGCAAAAGGGATTGATTTCATAAACATAAAGTGTCAAAACCCATTGCTTGAAAACAAACAATCGCAAGGTATTACTGCAGATTTTGTAAGTATGGAAGACGGGACCGGCATAGTACACGTAGCGCCGGGACACGGACATGAAGATTATCAAGCCGGATTAGAGTATGGACTTGAAATTCTAGCCCCTGTCAGCGATAAAGGATTATATACTAAAGAAGTACCCGAATTTGAGAACGTCCATATTTTTAAGGCAAATCCTTTAATAATAGATAAACTTGAAAAAGAAGGAAACATTCTTGCAATACTAAAATTAGAACATTCATATCCACACTGCTGGAGATGTAAAAAACCAATAATTTTTAGAGCTACGCCGCAATGGTTTTTATCCGTAGAACATAACGATTTAAGAAAAAAATTATTAAAATCAGTAAAAGATATTAATTGGATCCCCAAATACGGCGAAGCCAGAATAACAGCAATGCTTGAAAGTCGTCCCGATTGGTGTTTAAGCCGTCAACGTTTGTGGGGAGTTCCTATACCGGTATTTTACTGTAAAAAATGTTCTGCACCATTAATAGATTCTAAAGTTATAAATAAAATATCAAAACTGTTTGGAGAAAAAGGGTCTGATTTATGGTTTGAAATGAGCGAAGAAGAACTTTTAAAAGGAACTGACGCAAAATGTCCTTTGTGTAATTCTACAAGTTTTAACAAAGAACAAGATATACTGGACGTATGGTTTGATTCCGGCGTTTCCTATGAAGCCGTTCTGTCAAGCGGTGACTATAAAGAGTTAAGATTTCCTGCAGACTTATATCTTGAAGGAAGCGATCAGCATCGCGGATGGTTTCAAACTTCTATAATCCCTTCTGTGGCAATAAAAGGGAATCCGCCTTATAAAAACGTTTTGACGCATGGTTTTATTGTCGATGGAGACGGAAAAAAAATGTCAAAGTCAATCGGCAACGTTGTTTCAAGCGAGCATTTAATAAATAAATATGGAGCTGACATTGTTCGTCTTTGGATAGCTTTAAGCGACTATAGAGAGGATATAAGAATATCTGATAAAATTATAAAAGGATTAAGCGATGCTTACAGAAAAATAAGAAATACTATAAGATTTTTATTGGGAAACTTAGGAGATTTTAACTTAGAAAAAGCTTTACTTTTTAAAGATATGCAAGATATAGATGAATATGCTTTAAGTGAACTTCAACGACTTATATCAAACACTGCGGCTGCTTATGAAAGTTACGAATTTCATAAAGCCGCAGCAGCAATAAATAATTTTTGCACGGTATTCTTAAGCGGATTTTATCTTGACGCTTTAAAAGATACTCTCTACTGCAATAAAAAAGACAGTAAGGAAAGAATAAGCGCGCAAACCGCAATGTTTGAAATCTGTTCTGTTATAACAAAACTTTTAGCTCCTATCCTTTCATTTACTGCTGAAGAAGCATGGAAAGAAATGAAAAAATTGAAATATGATTTACCTCAGTCGGTTTTTCTTGCAGATTTTCCTGTAACCAACAGCAGACATATCCTTAATATTGAAATACTTGAAAAATGGAAAAAAACACTTGAGGTAAGAAAAGAAGTTTTTATTGCTTATGAAAAATTAAGGCAAGACAAAATTATAGGTTCAAATCTTGAAGCTTCATTAAATATACAATACGGACAAAAATACATTGATGTTTTTAAAGATTTAAAACTTGTTAATTTGGCTCTTGGCAGCTGGGATATAAAATGCAAAGTGTCAGATAAAGAAGATGAATTATTAATAAAAGCTGCAAAATCAGAATACGGTAAATGCGCAAGATGCTGGAGATATATTCAAAATATAAAAAATGAATTATGTCCAAGATGTCAAGAGGCTGTTAAATAAATGAAAGCACCACTGTTGTTTGCAGTCTTTATATTTATTTTAGATCAGTTTGCAAAGTTTTTGGTAGACAAATTTGTAGTCTATAATTCTTATATCAATATTATCCCGCAGTTTGATTTCTTTAACATTGCAAATATTCATAATACGGGAACAGCTTTCGGTATGCTTAAAGACAGAAACTCGCTATTTTCGCTTATTATATTTTTGCTTTTGACTGTTACAATAGTCTGGTTTTATAAAAATACTGTTAAAATTCCTAAAATTCAAAGATATGCTTTTTGTCTTATTATTTCAGGAGGTTTTGGAAATCTTTCAGATAGACTATTTCGCGGCACTGTTATAGATTTTCTTGATTTTGGGATCAATTCATTAAGATGGCCTGCATTTAATATTGCCGATTTCTGCATATTCACAGCAGTGTTTTTGATTCTTATTAACGCAGTTTTCAGTAGTTATCCTAAGCCCAACAGCAAGGTATAACCATGCATCCTATTCTTTTTAGCTTTGGAATATTTAAAATTTATAGTTACGGTCTTTTTGTAGCCATAGCTTTTATTACTTCTATTTCTTATCTTTCATATTCAATAAAAAAATCAAAAGAAAAAATAATTTCACATGACGATTTATACTCTTTATTTACATATATCATGATCACGGGTATAATAGGAGCAAGACTCCTTTTTATTTTTACAGACAATTTGAACAATTACATTTTGTCCCCGCTTGAGATTTTTAAAGTATGGCAGGGAGGTCTTGTGTATTACGGGGGTTTTATTTCTGCAACAGCTTTTACAGTTATATATATAAAAAGAAAAAAAATGTCCTTATTTAAATTAGGCGATTTATTTGCTCCTGCTTTAGCTTTAGGACACGGTATAGGCAGAATTGGCTGCTTTTTTGCCGGTTGCTGTTACGGCAAAGCAAGCAATAATATTCCCTGGTCAGTAATATTTACAGATGATCTTTCTTTGGCGGTTAAAGGCATACACCTGCATCCAACACAGCTTTATGAAGCTTTATCAAATTTTTTATTATTTTTATTTTTGCATTTTTATTATAAAAAAGAGCATAAAGCCGGTATACCTTTTGCAGTTTATTTGACAGGTTGTGCTGTTTTAAGATTTACTATTGAGTTTTTACGCGGTGATTATAGAGGTATTCAGTATTACGGTCTTTCAATATCGCAAATAATCTCCGTTTTTTTATTTATAACAGGGGTCTTTATAATATGCAGAAAAAAATAATATATGAAAAATTTGAAAGGGAAAGAATAGATTATTACCTATCCTCAATATATAAAGATTATTCCCGCTCTTATTTTCAAAAGCTTAATGACAAACGGAAAATCCTTGTAAATGATAAGATTATTCTTGCAAGCTATAAATTAAAACACGGCGATATTATAACAGTTGATTTTGAAAAAGAAGAGAAACCCCAAATAATGCCTGAAAAAATAAAATTAGATATTATACACGAAGATGACGATATCATCATTATCAATAAACAACCTTACATTGTAGTGCACCCTTGTTACGGGCATCCCTCAGGAACTCTGCTTAATGCTTTAATGCGGCACTCCAACGGTAAATACAATCCATATCTAGTGCACAGGCTTGACAAAGATACTTCGGGACTTATAATTTTTGCAAAAAATGAAAAAGCTAAAATAAGTATTTCAAAACAGCTTCAAAATAGATCTGTAAAAAAAAAATATTATGCCGCCGTTAAAGGCAGTATAGCAGAGAATAGGGGAAGAATAGAAGCTCCTCTGGGAAGATCGCCGCAAAATAGAAAACTCATATCAGTCAACCCTTTTGCAAAAAAAATGGCAATTACAGAATTTAAGGTCATTAAAAGAAAATACGACCATACTTTATTAGAAGTAAGAATTATTACCGGCAGAACACACCAGATAAGAAGCCATATGAAATATATAAATCATCCGGTTATAGGCGATCAGCAGTACGGCGGGCCTGAAACAATTGACGAACAACAATACAAAAGACAAATGCTGCATGCTTATAATATTGTTTTTACGCATCCAAGTACTTCAAAAATCGTTGAATTTACTGCAGAAGTGCCGAGCGATATGAAAGAAATATTTAACAAATAAGTTTATATTTTACTCCTATTAAAGCTGAAACCGACTTCTCAGGTTGCATCTGACAAAATTCATTTAATGCAATACCTATATGTTCTGCGCCTATCCAATTTAAAAAATCTTTATTTGACTCAAGTATCCAATCGCCGTATCCGGGGGAATATCTCTTTGTTAAAACATTACCGTTTTTTTCTTCATAAATCCCAATCTGTAAATTTGCAGTCGTTATCGTTTCTTCTGCAGCAACAGAGCCTGCTGCATCCAGTATTAAAGCATTGAAAGTTTCTTTTTGTTTCAAAAATTCATCTCTTTTAGACTCTACTGCCCCGCCTATAGTTACACAAACTCCGTAAGCCTTAAAACAATTTCTTAAAAGTTTTGCGACATTACTGCTTTCAATAGTATATCCGTTTTCAAAATAAACTTTATTATCAATTACTTTTATATTCTCAAAAGCAACTACGGCTTTAGGCTTAATAATTTTTTGTACAAAATTTAAATTTTCTCTTATTAAGCCAGCAGTTTTATCATCAAGCCTTGTTTTAGACTGATAGTATCCTAATCTTGCAAGCAGTTTATTATAAGAAATTTTTACTGTTGAAATATTTAACATAGTTGATATTTTATTAAAAAAAACTTATATTTATAATTTATTTTTAGTGGTTTTCCTAGAGTAATTTACTTTTATTGTTTCAGTCGGCAATCCAATATTTTTAAGCAAGTCGACATAAGGATCAGGATCGAGCTCCTCAACGTTGACCATTTTTTTTACATCCCAGTCCCCTTTGACAATTAAAATAGCAGCTGCAACAGCTGGAACTCCTGCAGTATAGCTTATAGCTTGAGATTCAACTTCTTCATAACAAGCCTCATGGTCACATACGTTATATATGAAAAACTCTTTTTTTCGTCCGTCTTTTGTACCTATTATCAAATCGCCTATACAAGTATTGCCAGTATAATTTGGAGCAAGGGTTTTAGGATCGGGCAAACAAGCTTTGACTACTTTTAAAGGTATCACTTCAAGCCCTTCAGACGTCTTTACAGGTTTTTCAGATAAAAGACCTATATTTTTAAGAACATTAAAGCAATTTATGTAATGATCGCTGAACCCCATCCAAAACCTTATTGAATTTGCATCAATATTCTTTGAAAGAGAATGAATTTCATCATGACCGGTTAAATATATGGTCTGTTTGCCTACTACCGGAAAATTGTATACTTTCTTCTCAGAATGAACCGGATTGCATATCCACTGCTTATCTATCCACGTCCAAACTTTGACGAACTCCCTGAAATTTATTTCAGGATCAAAATTTGTAGCAAAATATTTGCCATGACTTCCGGCATTAACATCCATAATATCTATTGTGTCTATATTGTCAAAAAAATGTTTTTTTGCATAAGCCGCATAAGCATTTACAACACCTGGATCAAAGCCGGCTCCCAGAACAGCGGTTATTTTTCTATCCCGACAGCGATCTTTACGTTTCCATTCATAGTTTGCATACCATGGAGGATCCTCGCATATTTTGCTGGGTTCCTCGTGTATTGCGGTATCTATATATGCCAATCCGGTTTCTATGCAAGCTTCAAGTATTGACATATTACAGAATGCAGAAGCTAAATTTATGGTAATGGAAATTTTAAGATTTTTCATCAACTTTATCATCTCAGGAATATTTAAAGCATCTATTTGTTTTATTTTTATTTTTTTCGAAATATCCTTATAATTCTTTTTACGTTCTATACTTTCCAATATCTGCTTACAATTTTCAAGCGACCGAGAAGCTAAATAAATATCACCGAATAAATCATTATTTTGCGCAAGTTTATGAGCAGCAACATGAGATACGCCACCTGCTCCGACAAGGAGTACGTTTCTTTTTTCCATTTTTTTAAATTCCCCCCTTTTTTTATAACTATTTATGATAAACTTTTTAAAAAATCATTGTATAAAAACTGCTTTATAATTTCAATTTTTCCGTTAATCCTCTCAACGACAATTGACGGCATTTTCACTCCGTTAAACCAGTTCTTTTTTACCATCGTATATCCTGCAGCATCTGCAAACCGTACTATAGAACCAACTTTAAGTTTGTTTGAAATTTTATATTCGCCGAATATATCTCCGGCAAGACAAGATCTGCCGGCAATGATATATTCATTTCCACCAGTTTTAGCATTAATTTTCGCAGGAATCCTGTATATAAGCAAATCAAGCGTATGCGCTTCAATAGAAGCGTCCACCACTGCAATATCTTTTACATTCTTTACTATATCCAAAACTGTTGTAACAAGTTCGCAGCTGTTTGTAATCGCAGCTTCACCCGGTTCTAAATATATCTGAACGTTATATTTTTCACCAAAACTTTTTAATTTTCTACAAAACTTATCCAATGGATATCCGTTTTTTGTGAAAGATAATCCCCCCCCAAGACTAACCCATTCAACCGCTTTTAAAACTTTTTCAAATTTTATTGATATTTTATCAAGCATTTTGCTAAAAGTTTCAAAATCGTCATTTTCGCAGTTATAATGAAACATAACACCGCTTATTTTATCTAAAACCGCAATAATTTCTTTTACCGAAGCAGTACCTAACCTAGAAAATTTTCCCACGGGGTCGGCTAAATCAAAATACGAATAGCTGATTCCGGGGTTTATTCTTAAGCCAAGTTTAATATTTTTTACTTCATTATAAAACATTTTAAGCTGAGATATAGAATTAAATATAATTTTGTCAGATATGTTTTTAAGCCCTTTTATATCGTCTGCAGAATAACCTACGCTGAAAGAATGCGTTTCTTTTCCAAATTTTTGATAACCAAGTTTTGTTTCATACAAAGAACTGCTTGTTGTGCCGTCCATATATTTATTCATTAAATTAAATACTGACCATGTAGAAAAACATTTTAAAGCTAAAACTGATTTAGCTTCACTGTGCTCTTTTACGTATTTAATTTTTTTTAAATTTTTGAGCAGTTTTTTTTCATCAATCAAATAATAAGGCGTCTCAATCTGCTTGTTCATTTATTATCCTCAATATAAATATATATCTCTACCATAAATTTAAAGACACGTTATTTACAGAAAAAAACAACAGACTATTTTATTTTTCAAAAATAAAAGAATAACAACTTATCCAAGATAAGCGTAAATATTAATAAATTTTCTCAAGAGCTTCCAAAATCGATACGCCGGGTTTTATCCCAACTTTTCGTGCGTGCGTAGTAGATTTACAATATTTTTAACATATCATTAACAGTTTTTATCCCGGTGACAATTGCCACAATATTTCCCATTCTTTCTGCGGTTTCAATATTTAAATACCCACACATTATAAACCCATTGCTGCCAGGCAGCAACTCGCCTTCAAATCCTTGATATTTCTTTCATTCACAACAAATTCTTTTAATTTCATATTGATCTCTTTTTATATATTTTAAAACATATTGTTGTCGCAAACAACCATAAATTAGTATAAAATTTGATAAAAGCTTTTAACTATAATGCCGACCGTATGTTTATTTTCACTTGTATTATATTTTAGCATTTATATATCATATAATACCCCCCCTATAACGCAGGGCAAAAAACAAGTTGGTAATGCAACGGTAGAATTTAGAACCTCCTGAGGTGTAAAATAATTAAGGTATTTTCTTGGTCTATTACTGCGCTAAAATTCTATCTTCACAATTTCATACCAAGTTGTATTATCAAAATTAGTGCCTTTAGGTAAGAAGCGCCTAATAAGTCCATTTGTATTCTCAGATTATTCCTTTTTCAAGAATGATTGCCTTGGCAAAATAAGACGTAGTAAATAGAGAAACAACAACACTGCCACATACAACCTCTTTTCCCTTTTTAATAACTTAACAGCAACAACAATGTAAAACAAATATTTGAGTTTTCCTTTCACAAACAAAGATAAATGTTGCATTAACAACTTGAACTGGTAACTTTACATATATTATTGCAATGTCCGGCAAGATATGCTAGTTTTATCAAATTATGGCTAAAAACAATAATGAATTTACTTTATTTACAGATTGTATAAGTTTTCCTCTTGACCGTCCTTGTACGTATCAAAAGATTATAATATGCACTGCGTTGAATGCGCCCATTACAAAAAAATATCTTCTCCGCAAAACAAGAAGCGTATCTTGATTATAAAAATAGCCGCAATGGGCGATGTTTTAAGAACTACTTTTTTACTTCAAGGTTTAAAAGAAATATATCCCGACAGCATAATATCACGGATTGTAAGCAGAACAAATGCGTCTGTTCTTGAACACAATATCCTAATTGACAATATCGTATTTAACGATGAAAATGTAAATTATTATTTAGTAAATAATTTTTTTGACATTGTCATAAGTTTAGATTTGGCTTATGAAAGCCTTTCCCTTGCAAAACTTGCAAATAAATCAAAAATTCTTGGATTTACATTGGACAACAAAAGAAACATCATAACATCTAACGAATTTGCTCAAAAATGGATTCAAATGAGCGGCTATGACGATTTAAAAAAGCTAATATTTTCACATACCAATACTGGATGTCAAAAATAATAAATCTTCCAAAACATAATTATGAAATAATCGTTCCTCTTAAAAAAACATCTATAGAAAAAGCAGAACAATTTTTAAAAAATACTAATATAAAACATTATAAAAAAATTATAGGTATTAATCCGGGTTCAGGGAAAAGATGGAACTTAAAAAAATGGACGTTAAAAGGATTTATTGAAATAGCAAAATATCTCTCGCAAAAAGGACATCTTATTTTGCCGATCGGAGATATAAATGATAAAAATGAAATTAATACAATTTTAAAAGAAAACATTTCAAATGTTGTTTCTGCAGGCACGGATAATTCTGTGATGGATTTTTTTGCAAAAATAAATTTATGCGATGTGGTTATCTGCGGGGATACTATGGCACTGCATGCTGCAGCCGGATTAAAAAAAATATTGTAGCTTTCTTCGGACCGACATCTGCAAATGAAATAGAAATATATTCAAGAGGCATAAAAATACAATCAAAAGGAATGTATCGTATGCTATAAACAGGAATGCTATATAGCGGATAATTGTATGGAACTAATTTCAGCGCAAGACGTTTTATCGGCTGTAAAAAAATACTTATAATAATCAAATTATTGCAGTTTTAATTTTTAGAATAAAATACAAAGAGAAAGGTTATGGAAACCGTTGTTATTATTCCTACGTATAACGAGGCTTCAAATATAAAACAAGTAATTGACGATATTTTAAACTGCGGTACGGATGCAGATGTTCTTATTGTTGACGATATGTCTCCGGACGGGACATATAAAATAGTTAAGGAAATTGCAAAAACAAATAAAAAAGTACACCTTTTAGTGAGAAAAGAAAAAAGAGGACGCGGTTACGCCGCCAAAGACGGTTTCATAAAAGCTCTCGGCATGGACGCAAAATACATAGTTGAAATTGACGGTGACGGCTCACATCAGCCCAAGTATATACCAAATTTTATAAAAGCAATAGAAAATTACGATATCATTAATAGGTTCGCGATACATTAACGGAGGCAAAGACGAAGCAAGATCTTTAGCACGTAAGATTATAAGCGGTTTTTCAAAATGGTATATAAGTTTTTTTTAGGCATTAAAGTTAAGGACCCGACTTCCGGCGATAGAATGTTTAGAAGAGAAGTACTGGAAAAATTGCAAATATATTAACTGCAAGCGATCCGTTTATAGTTACAGAAGTGCTTTATTATACAAAGAAAAATAATTTTAAAATAAAAGAATATCCAATAATATTTTTGGAAAGATTTTCAGGAGAATCAAAACTTGTTCCTTTAACCTTGGTTAAATATTTATTTAAAATACTAAAATTAAAAATAACTGGTAAATAAGCAAATGAATTATAAATTGTGGTTTTGGATAATAAATGTAGTTTTAACAGTTTTAAGATTTCTAATGATAAGTAGGATCGGGCTTAGTATAGATGAAGCTCACTACTGGGTGTATACAAAATTTTTAGACTTATCTTATTTTGATCATCCTCCTTTTATAGCTTACTTAATTAAAGCATCGACGCTTATTTTTGGGAACAATGAATTTGCCGTAAGATTTCCTGCGGTATTAATTTTCTTTTTTGCATGTTGGATTTTATTTATATGCATAAAGAAACTTTATAATGAAAAAACAGCTTTTATAGGAGTTTTATTATTAAACTTTTTACCAATATTTTCATTTCTGGGGGCTGTCACAGCCGTACCAGATTCTCCTCTCACTTTGTTTTGGCTATTGGCTCTTCTTGTTTTTATAATTATAATTGAAACCAATAATAAAAATTATTGGTATTTACTCGGCTTTATAACAGGCTTTGCAATGCTTTCAAAATATAATGCCATACTAATACCCTTCTCAGCATTTACATTCCTCATTATTTCACCATTACACAGGTTCTGGCTGAGAAAAAAAGAACCTTATTTGGCGTTTTTTGTATCTGCATCAATGTTTTTACCAGTAATAATATGGAATATTGAAAACAACTGGGCATCTTTCGGATTTCAATTAAATCATGGATTTGGAAGTTCATTACCGAAATTTTCTTTTACTCTTTTTTCAAGATCAATCGGCGCACAGGTAGGTTATATATCTCCGCTACTATTTTTTATTTTTATTGCATCTGCATTTTTATGTCTAAAAGAAGCTTGCCAAAAACATGACCGCGCATCTTTGATTATAACATGTTTTTCGTTGCCTATTTTTCTATTCTTTAACGGAATCAGTACCTTTAATGAAATACTCCCTCATTGGCCTGCAATTGGCTATTTAGTATTGTCGATTTACGTAGCCAATCTAACATTGAATTTATGGCATAAAAAATGGTTTAGAGTTTATTCTTATGTCAGCTGGGGGCTTGCATTATTTATGATTATTATTGTCCCGCTGCACATATTCTACAGGATTATTCCAATAGAAAAATTTCTGCCTAAAGAGCAAATTGAAAAAGTAAGCCACGGTATTTCTGAAATTGAAAGAATAGATGTAACAAACGAAGTCTATGGCTGGAAAGAGATAGGAAATGAAATAAGAAAAATAATCAGATCATACCCGTCAAAAGAAAAGCCTTTTATTTTTACGCATAAAAGTTATCTTGCAAGCGAACTTGCGGCTTATGTCCCTGAATTGAAAGTATTCTGTATAAGCGATAAAATAAACGCCTACAATATTTGGCAAGGCAATTTAAGTTATTTAAAAAATAAGAACGGCCTTTTTATATGTAATGATTATTTTTTTTCAAACCCTGAAGAAAGATACGGCAATAAAGTTTTCAAATCTTACATTGGTATTGAAACTTTTCCGATTTATAGAGATAACAGGAAAATTAAAAACTTTTTCTTTACTTTATGCAAATCATTTAATCCGCCACAACTTCCGCCGGAATATATGCCAAACAATTTAGTGCAAAAAAAAGATTTGCAACATGAGTTTTTAAAATTTGATTATAGTGTTTTTAAATTCATAAATTCAGATTTAAAATGTAGATTTTTAGATTTTTATATATCACTACAGTCTTATTTTGATGCGATAGATATTAATATAGGTTTTTTTATGATACTAATAATATCCATAGCCATACTATGGCATAATAAGAAAAATTGTTTTTGGACTCTTCTTGCTCTTTTGGCAACTACTTTAGCAATAGCATCTGTAATAACATTGTTATTAAAACATTACTTTGCAAGATTACGGCCTTTAAGCGTGTTTGGAGAGGAAAATGTAAACATACTTTTTGAAAAACTGCATAAAAACTCTTTTCCGTCAGGCCATACGCAGCTTGTTTTTACAATATGTACTTTTATGTGTATGACAGTAAGAAAATACTGGTATTGGTATATAATTTTAGCTTGTATCGCGGGATTTGAGAGAATATATGCGGGCAGTCACTTTCCTTTAGACGTCATAGCAGGAGCATTACAGGGAATGGTTTCGGCTTATATAATAGTTGCTTTATTTAAAAAGCATCATAAAATATAATGTCTGTTGATTATTTCTATATTTATAAACAAATTTACTGTATATTTAAAAGAATATAATTTTCAATTTAATTTAGCTGATACGCAAATATAAAACAACGATAAATATTACATTATTTTATTTTTACTTACCGGTATAACATACGGTTTATCGGAAATTGGATTTGTTTTAACAACAACTGTCGTTTTATAAACCCTTTCAATATCTTTATAATTTAAAACTTTTTCAGGGGTGCCATATCTGCAAACACAACCGTCCTCTATTAGAACTAGTTTATTACAAAACTCGCCTGCAGCATTTAAATCATGTAAAGTTAAAATTATTGTTTTAGCGTACTGTTCATTTAAATCTCTTAAAATTTTCAAAATATTATTCTGATTTCCTATATCCAAATGCAATGTAGGTTCATCAAAAATAATAATGTCAGTCTCTTGAACTAAAACCTGCGCTATTAATATTTTTTGTTTTTCCCCTCCTGAAAGTTCGTTAATTTTTCTATGTGTTAAATTTTCTATTTGTAAGAAGCCTATAACTTCCTTTACTTTAGCATAATCGTAACTTGACGGAATTTTAAATATGTTCATATATGGATACCTCCCAAACATAATAAACTCAGACACTGTAAAAGGCATTGAGGTATCCACGTACTGAGGCAAAAATGCAATTATTTTTGCAAATTCTTTCTTTGAAAAAGAATTAATATTTTTATCATCTATAGATATACTGCCTGAATACGACTTAATTAAATTACATATAATTTTTAACAAGGTGCTTTTGCCGGTACCATTTTTCCCTATTATACCGAAAAAGTCTTTTTTATATATATTACATGAAATATTTTTTAAAACTTTTTTATTTAAATAACCTGCTGAAATATTTTCTATGCGTATCATATTCTTTCCGATTTAAATAACAGATAAATAAAGAAAAACCCGCCTATTATGCTTGTAACCACCCCTACGGGTATTAATAACGGCGAAAATAAAGTTTTGCTTAAAGTATCACAAAGAGGCAAAAAAACAGCTCCCGCAAAAGCAGAAGTCGGTACCAAAATTATATTATTAGTCCCTATTATTTTCCTCATTATATGAGGTATTATAAGACCAACAAAACCTATAATACCGCAAACTGACACAGTTGTAGCCGTAATTAAAGATGCTGTTATAAATAAAAATTTGATATTTTTTTCAATATCCATACCGAAAGTTCTTGATTTTTCGCCACTCAAAGATACAACATTAATAATATTGCCTGATAAAGATAAAATTATTATCCCTGTAATTACAACAACTATAATAAACGGCAATAGCCTTTCATCAAAAGTCGACAAATTTCCCATAAGCCATACAAAAGCTGACTGAACGCTGTTTGAAGGAGACAACGCAAACATAAGCATAACGGCAGATGAAAAAATATAACTCACAACCACACCCGATAAAACCATTGAATTGGAATTAAACTTTTTCTTAACATTCAACAAATATATGATCAATACCGAAGCTATCATACCGATAAAAGCACACAATGGAATAAAAAAATTTGTTATAGACACAAGTCCAATAACAAAAGCTGCAGTAGCCCCAAAAGCAGCGCCTCCTGAAATTCCCAATGTAAAAGGATCTGCCAAAGGATTTTTCAATATTGCCTGAAACACACATCCGCTTACGGCAAGTCCTGCGCCTGTTACACAGGCCATTAAAGTTCTTGGAAAACGTATTTGCTTTATTATAACGGCTATATCCGCATCCACTCCACAGCCAAACAGGGCTTTAAGCATATCAAGAAATGAAATCTGTATTGAACCATGCAATAAAGAAAATAAAAACACAGTAAAAACTAATGCCGGCATAAATGCACAAACAAACAAAAATTTTTTATTTATCACAAAACTTCCCCGTAAACAGCTTTTGTAAGCATTGTCACATTCTTTACAAATGTTAAAGGCGTAGGTATAAATATATCTTCGCTATTAATAATAAAAATTTTATTGTTTTTTACAGCTTTGATCATTTGATATTTATACCATTTTCTTTTTTCTAAAATCTTTGCGTCTCCAACATTTACAATCAATATAATATCAGGATCATTTTCAATAACATTTTCAATATCAATAAAGATATACCTCTTATCAACATTTTTGTAAATATTTACGGTATTAGTATAGTAATTGTAGTCGTTTATAAAACTTTGTCTGCCTGCTGTATATAACGGTCTTGCTCCAACTTCCCAAAATACTTTTAAATTATTAAAACGGTTTAGTTTGCTATAAATTTTTTCTAATGAATATCTTGTATTATTTATTATTTTTTTCGCTTCTCTTTTTTTATTAAGTTTTTCTGCTAAATTACTATAATTAACACATATTTCATTAAAATTTTTTGCCGTTTCCATAACATACACTTCAAAACCAAGTCGTTTAAGTTTTTCAATTGTTTCTTTATTGTTTCCTTCTTTTGTAGAAATAACTATATCGGGTTTAAGTAAGGTTATTTTTTCTATATCAGGTTCTAAAAGCGTGCCGATGGTATCTTTTTTAATCATTCCTTTAGAACAGTAGATTGTTATGCCTTTAACAAATTGTTCTAATCCAAGCTCATAAAGACTTTCCGTAACTGAAGGAGCTAAAGAAATAATCCGCTTATATTCTTTAGCACACGCAATATCTGCCAACAAAAACAAAAATGCAACAATAAATATATTTTTTTTCATAATTATCATCGCTCATATTATTAAAATTCAATACCTCGCTCAGCCTTTATTCCTTCTTTGTAAGGGTGTTTAATTTCTTTCATTTCGGTAACTAAGTCAGCAATATTAATCAATGCGTCCGGAGATCCTCTGCCAGTTACAATTATATTCGATTTCTGCGATAATTGTTTTACAATATCAACAAATTCATTTTCAGGGATAAATTTATCTCTTAACGCAATATTAAACTCTTCTAAAACAACCAAATCATACTTTTTAGGACTATTGGCAAGTTCTTTTAATTTCCTCATAGCCGGCAGACATTTATCAGCGGCTTCTGCAGGACTTACGCCTTTTATACAATACGGATGCTCTTTTGCAAAAGAAAAAAAATCTAAATTATTTAATTTAACTAAAATCTTTTGCTCTCCGTAAAAACCCTCTCCTTTAAATAACTGTATAAGACAAACTTTAAAACCATGTCCTAAAAAGCGAATTATCTGACCTATAGAAGCAGTTGTTTTCCCTTTTCCGTTGCCAGTATTTACAATTATCATTATACATAACACCTCTTAAACAAAAAAATCCGCTTTCTTTTTAGAAAGCGGCCTTAAATATTTATCATCTTTCCCTCGAAAATCTATATTAAAAGTTAATAGACCGGACTAATGAAATATAATTCCAAATTACCGTTGCGGGGCAGTGTCCGAATTAAATAATTATTTACGGAACTTCCTTTAACTTTTATTAAAGCTTGATTTTAAAGAACTGACTGCAATTATTTATATTTTAAAAATATTTTTTTGAGGATTTGATTTATTCTAGTAAAATTTATTAATCAAAAGAAATATTTCTATTAAAGAACAACTTTTTTGACGGCATTCTTTTAAGAAAAATTTTTAATTTTTCTTAAACCTGATTTTCAAACTCAGACTAAAGCTTTCCGTATTGCTTCCATCTGGACACCCCACGATTGTTTTTGTTTTATTTATAACCAGCGCAGAAAAAGCTTCTTGCGGATTCAGAGCCTTTATTTCTTTCATAATTTTTTCTGCTCTTCGTCAGCAAGCAAATCAACTTCAATATAATCATACTTAATATTCAAATCATTCAAAAACTGTTCTGTTTTTTTTACACCATAAACAAGTACTCAGCGCATAGAGCAATACTGAATTTTATCATTTTTGTTCTCCTCACCACTGTATACGACTTCATCGAACACTATATTTATAACTGCGACTATAACACGGTACTTTAGCAAATTTTTAGAGTTACATCAATTATATTCTTTAAAACTAAAATAGTTGTTATGCGAAATTATTATATGATCCAATAACAAAACTTCTATAGACTCCACGCTTTTTTACGGCGGGGGGCAGTAGCATTTATATCGTTTTCGAAGGTTTAAAGTGCTTCCGGGATGATCATGCGCTACTATAACAGAAACAGCTCTAAACTTTAATGCAGTTTCAGAAATTTTCCTTGGTATAAGCAAAGCTTTATACGGTACCGCTCTCAATTTCCAAACAATTAATAACTCTATTTCTATTTCTTGCATTTAATATTATTGCGTAAAATTTTTCTACTTTCGCCACTTAAAATTGAAATCAAATAATCTTTTACATTTTCAGGGGACGTCAATATGTCTTTTTCTTTTATATCTAAAGACAAGTACAAAGAAACAAATTTTTTCAAAAATAACAGAAATCTCGCGGAATAATCAGAAATTCTTTTAACTTGCTTCAACTCTTCCGTATCTGCGTCAAATACTTGTTTTAATCTGCCGAATTTACTTATCATTTCTTTCGCCAGACTTTTAACATCTTTTCTTGGCTGAACGTACGTCAACGCCAATTCCAATATTTCATAATCCGCAAGACTATTAAAACCTTTGAAGCAAATTTTTTTCTCAAACGATTTCTATGTCCTAAATAACGAGACTTTGCTTTTATTGTGCTCATCAATAAATTATTTTCTCATATCTTTTTTACAGGATAAAATTTCTTATCTTTAAGCATTTTTTCTTTAGCTCGGTTGGAACGGTTCCTCTTTTGTCTACGATTTTTTTCTATTTTATGCCGCTTTTCAGAGATTTTTCCTAAAATTTCTCTGCGGAGCCGCCTTGCAAAAAAAATCTGTTTAACCCTTGAGTGCGCCTTGGTAACATTTTACCACTATGCCGGTAGGCATATGTTTCAATTAAACTGCCGTAGAAAGTTTATTGACATTTTGTCCTCCTTTACTTGGAGAATAAATAAATTTTTCTTCGATATCCAATTCTTTAATTTCGTTTTTTTGAATTTTTTATATAGTTCAGATTGTTTCTTTAAACTTACCCCAAAATCCATTTATATCTGTACCTTTTGATCTTTTAACTGTTCTGCAAGTTTTGATGAACATGTAAACAAATGAGCACTTATTCCATTATTTCTTCCTGCTTTAACATTTTCTTCCATATCATCGGCAAAAAATATTTCTGACGGTAAAATATCATAATATTTTATTACTTGTTGAAAAATTTCATCTTCTGGTTTTCTTAAGTGCATTTCATAAGAAAGAAAAAGCTTCTCAAAAAGCAAAAATATACCAGGGTAAGATTTTTTTAAATAATCAAAGTGCAGGTCATTTGTATTTGAAAGTACAACTAACTGATAATTTTGCGCAGGAGAAGAAATAATTTCTATCGTTTCAGGCATAGGTACAAAAATATTGTTCCATATAACCGAAAACTCATTATAAGTCCCACTATATTCCGTTTCTTTAGACAATATCCCGTAAAAATCTAAAGATGAAATATTTCCTTTTTCATACAAATAGAAGAATAATTAGCAACCGGATTATTAAAATTGTCTGCTGCATATTTTGGCGCCTTTTTTAGATACTCTTTAATAAACCTTGAAGAATTAAATCTAGATATGACATCCCATAAATCAAAAATAACGATTTTTATCGACACATAATTTCCATTTTATTTTTATTCTAAACTATACCATCAACTGTTTCACGGCTTTTAATAAAATACCACAACTCTTATTTATGCAAATGTTATCATACTATATAATTCATCGCAATAGATTTAATTCTTCTGTTAATATCTCGCCAAGCGTAGGTCTATCATCGGTATTTGCATATTTTTTTACAAGTTCTTTATCTCTATCAAATTCAAGTTTTTAATAGATGCTTCTATTTTTCGGCTTTTAAGTCAACTTTTATTATTTTAGTTTCAACTTCCTGTCCCTCTTTTAATACAGGATGATCTATAGATTTTTCATAAAAAAATTCATTATTCTTTATCAAAATTTTTATTCCGGATTCAAGCTCCATAAAAGCGCCAAAATCTGTAATGCTTATAACTTTACCTTTTACTTCATCGCCTTTTTTAAGAACATTTTCAGGGTGTTTTATTTTTTCAGTCCACGAAAAATCGCTTATATGTGTAAGTCCCTCAATCCCTTCAGAAAGTCTCACAAATGCACCGAAAGACATAAGATTTTGTACTATACCAATTATCACAACACTTCCGGGTTTATAATGTTTAAACGCTTCATTCCAGAGGTTTGTGGCTATTTTTTTCACTGATAAAGCAATTTTTTTTATTTTCTTTGTTAACATCTATAATTTTCACTTCTACTTCCTGACCTTTTTTAATTTCTCTTTTAATGCTTCTCTATTATCACTCCAAAAGTATACTCTGAAGCATGAAGCAACCCCTCTACTCCTGGTTCAAGCTCTACAAAAGCGCCATAATCCATAACTGATGTTGCAATTCCTTTTAAAATAACGCCTTTGGGAAACTTTTCAGCCACAGATTCCCATGGATGCGGAGTAAGATTTTTTATACTTAAAGAGACTTTTTCATTGACTTTGTCAACTCTTGAAACCTGTACTCTCACCTTCTGGCCTATATGCAACAAATCAGTAACCTTTTTATACCACGCCATATCAACAATATGCAAAAGACCGTCAATTCCTCTGATGTTAATAAAAGCACCGAAATTAGTAATATTTGAAACTGTGCCGTCGATTATTTGCCCTTCAGCAATATTTTCTAAAATAGACGCTTTTAGGATACTTTGCTCATCTTCAATAATTTTTCTCCGGATATAATTATATTATTCTTCGGTCAAAGACGGTTATTATAAAATCATATGACTTGCCAATATATTTTTCAGTTTCTTTTAAAAAATGCGTATCTACCTGTGAAATATGTAAAAATGCGTTAACGCCAATGTCTACAATAAATTCGCCTCTTACCGTTTTCACTATCATCCCGTTTACCTGTTTCTTATTTTCGAAAGCTTCTTGCAGTACATCCCACTTGCCTTTTTTTATAATTTCCCTATAGGAGAGAACGGGCTGCCCATATGCGCTTATTACCTTTACCTTTACTTTTGCACCGACTGCAAGCTCCGCAAGGACTCTGCCTTCACCAAATTCTTTTTTAGGAATTATTCCTTCTGATTTTCATTCCAAAATCAACTATAAATCCATCTGCATTTTCTTCAATAATCGTTACTTCAAGCTCTTTCCCAAAAGCAACATTGATGCTTTCATTGTAATCTTTCATTAAATCAGCCATACTGGTATTTTCATCGTCTTCAAAGCTTGTTAATGTTTTATCTAAATTCTTGTGTTCTTCCATTTTACTTCTTCTCTTTAGATTTTACTTTCATTATTACTTTTTTAATATTTTTTATTTTATTTTTAATCTCTTCTATTATCCATGCAGGCGTTGACGCTCCCGCAGTCAATCCAACACTATTTATATTTTTAAACCATTTTTCTTTTATATCATCAACAGATTCTATATGATATGCCTTCGTTTTTTCAGAACAAATCTGTGCAAGTCTTGTGGTATTATCTGAATTTTTACCGCCTATTACTATTATTAAATCAACTTTTTTTGCAAGTTTCTCAGCAGCTTTTTGTCTGTCAAGAGTAGCCTTACATATCGTATTATAGACTTTTAATTTATAACGTTTTCGTAAAATTTTTACTATATTGTTAAGATTTTCAGGCGTCTGAGTTGTCTGGCTTACAATATTTAAATCACCTTTGTCTTTAAATTTTTGAGCTTCTTCTTCATTTTCAATAACAATACATTTATCGTTGCCGTAAGATACAAGAGCAATAACTTCAGGATGAACTTTTTCACCAACAACTATTATTGTTTTATTTTTAGATTTTATATCGCTGCTTAATTGCTTAACTATGTTCTGAGCTTTTTTTACAAAAGGGCATACAGCATCTATTATATTTACGCCTTTGTTTTCTTCAAGCTTTTTATGAAGATTAAAAGGTATGCCGTGCGTCCGTAAAATTATAGAGCCCCTTTTTACTCTTTTAGGATCGTTTAATATTTTTATACCTCGTTTCTCAAGCCTGGCAACTTCTTGAGGATTATGTATAATAGGCCCTAAAGTATATACTTTGCATTCTTTGCCTGCAGTTTCTTCAGCTAAATTTATAGCTCTTCTAACACCAAAACAAAAACCTGCGTTATCCGATATTTTGACTTTTAATAAATTAGACTTCACTTTTCACTCTTATTTTAAATTTACAAAATCGTCAGCTTTTATATTTATTAAATTATAACATCTAAATCAACCCTTAACTTTATATATCTTAATTAGCACAATACAGTTTAAATAACTACATACACGCTATTATATCCAAAACTTTTTGCGAGAATGTTATATAATCACTTTTTACAAAATTTTTTGGAGGATATACCGGCTTTCCATACTTTATTCTTATTTTCTTAAATTTTAACATAGCATTTGTGTTGTCTATTTTCACAGGTATCAAAGGCACTTGAGCGTTGCACGCCACCATACCCGCACCTGCTCTGGCTTTTCTTATTTTGGCGTTTTTTGAACGAGTTCCTTCAGGAAACATCAACAGTAAATTTCCTTCTTCTAAAAGGGAAAATGCATTTCTCATTGCCGTCATATCATGTGTGCCTCTTCTAACTGGAAAAGCGTTTGTTCTTTTGATTATCCATCCGAAAACAGGAATGTCAAACAATTCTTTTTTTGCCATAAAATATAAAGGACGGTTCATTGCAGAACCGGTTAACGGAGGATCAAAAAAGCTTATATGGTTAGGAGCAATAACAGCTCCTCCTGATTTTGGTATATTTTCTATACCTTCAATATGGCATCTGTAAAATAATCTAAACATTATTCTAAACATTTGTCTGCCTAACAAGAATAAAATTGATGATTTTTCTTTTCTGTACATATATTTTTAAACTATTATAGATATAGTAAATAACAAATAAATTATTGCTATAAATTTCAATCTTTGCAGCAAATTCAACTAAATAATTTAAGTTGCTGCTGCACGTCTGGATACTTTACTATTTTAAATAATTAATCATTTACGACAATAATTGCATTAGGCATAAAATATAACTAATTTTTTAAATCCAGCGGAAACATATCAGCTTTTCTTTAGATGCTTTGCTTTTACCACTAATTAGACTTTCTAGTTTTAAGTATTTTTTTTAATTTTTTTATAAACAATTCATTTTCTTTATGAAGTCCCGCCGTTACTCTTACCCAAGAAGGAAGTTCATATTCATCCATCGCTCTTATTACGATACCCTCGTTAAGGAGTTCTCTAAACAACTCTTTACCTTTTAATGGCAACGAATTAAAAAGAATAAAATTTGCTGCAGACTTAACATATTTTATTTTCAACTTATTAAATTCTTTATATAAATACTCTTTCTCTTTTTTTACAAGCTTTTGACTTTTTACAACTTGTGTTTTATCCGTTATTGCAGCTGCTGCTGCTACCTGAGCTAATAAATTAACATTAAATGGAGGTCTTGTTCTTTCAATGTAGTCTACTATTTCTTCACTTGCAAAACCGTAAGCCACTCTCAAACCTGCAAGACCGTAAATTTTTGAAAAAGTTCTAAAAATTATTAGATTAGGATTTTCTTTTAAAAAATTGAGCCCATCTGGATAATTTTTTTCCAAAGAAGCATACTCAAAATATGCTTCATCGAGCACTACGAGAGGTTTAACGTCAAATTTATTCAAAACTAGATTTTTTAAAAATCCTGAAAGTTCAGCTTTTGTATTATATGTCCCGGTAGGGTTATTAGGGTTTGTTACAAAAACCGCTTTTGTTTGCTCAGTACAAGCTTTTGTCATAGCCCGTAAGTCATGAGTTAAATCATCCGTCATAGAAACTGCAATCGCTTTTGATGCCATTAATTGAGCTACCATTGCATATCTTATAAATGAATGTCTTGACATTACTATTTCATCTTCAGGGTTAAAAAATACTTTGGCTATCAATTCTATTATTTCATCGCCGCCTGCACCTACAAAAATATTCTTAGCAGGTAAAGAATACCGATTTGATAAAGCCTTCTTTAATTCATAAACATTTGAGTCGGGATAAAAAAATATTTTCTTTAAATTTGCTTTTATTGCTTTAACAGTTTTTTGAGAAGGTCCAAGAGGATTTTCATTTGAGGCAAGTTTTATAATTGATTTAAGACCTGATTCTCTTTTAAGTGTTCCTATGGGTTTGCCAGCAACATACGGTTCAAAACTTCGGCATGTTTTTCTAATTATTTTTTCTATTTCCATTTTTCCCATTATTATGCCCATATGATAATATACTTATCCTAAAAAAAATATTTTTATTCTATCTGTGTTCAAATTTATTTAAAACAATAATTATTCTAAAAAACAACAAAAAACTATAATTTTCACGTAATTACAGAGATATAATTTGAAAATATTGGTATTAACAAGAATATAGATTGATTTTTAATTTAATACGATATATATTTTGTCATTATTCCCGGCTTCTTCACAAGGATAACACATTTATTAATATATTTACAAGCACATTTTAAGATTTAACGTTGTTGCAAAGAAAAGAATAGAGTTTATTAACAAAATATTAGTAATACAGCTAGTCTTTTTTGGTATCGGCAATATTTACTCTTTTACTTATAAACTATCGCATACCACGTCATAATTTTAATATTCTACAATCTTGAAATAATAACCATTCAAATTTGCTCGTATTGTTTTCAAAATTAAGACGAGTTAACTGCAACCGTTAAAATCAACTGGAGTTATAACGAGAATAGTTTCCTCAATGCGTCTGCGGTTTTACATTCGGCGACGGTCATTCCCTTGCAAGAGCAATGGCTACTAATTTAAATATTGCATTAAGATAGTTTGTTGTATGTATTTTTCTCAATTTAGACAGAAATTATTTGAAAAAAAATATAAAAATTTATTAATCTAAAACAAAACTGGCAGCTTTACAACAAATTACTATATAGACATTCTGAAAACACATATAAGAAAAAAGTAACTTGTTAAAGTCTTTTATTAAGAATTTGCGTTATATAAATCATAACATTATGCAGCCGGGGAAGTATCGTAAACAAGAAGTCGCTCAATTTATCATATAATTACGCTAATTATTCTTTCCGTGCATTTATTACGTCTGTATGAAAAAAATGAATCATCTTCGTGAAAAGTACAACGTTTTATATTATAAATTTTATCAATTCCGGCTGTTTTTAATTTATTGTAAATTATTTCTGATAAATCTAATTTATTATTATTTAGTGGGATGTTAAATTTGCTTTCCATTTCACGTCCCACTTCATAACATAACGAACAGATATGAGGCTCATAAACTTTAATCTCTTCAGGTCTGACGCAAAACTCCTTATTAAATATTTTAACAGCATTTTCTATTATTCCTAAAAAAATACCTTTCCAGCCTGCGTGAAGCGCAGCTTTAATTTCCATATTGCCCGTATATAAGAGCGAAGGCACAATCCACACTAAAAATTCCAAGCACTATATCCTTGTCTGCAGTAATCAATCCGTCACGGTTATCAATAAAAGTATTTCTGTCAGAAGCGCTGACAATTGCTATATTATTGTTGTGAATTTGATTTGCAAGTGCTAATTTCATAGGGTTTAATTTTAAAACTATTTCTTACAGATTTGTCTTTCATATTGCCAGCGGCTTTAGTAGTAGTAAAATGTTTGCAAGGAAAATTTATTTCTGATACAAATGATTTCGTTTGGGATTTAATCTAAAAATAATAAATTTCACATTAACACGTATATTTTATTATAATTATGCCACCCTTTATAATTTAATTTGTACTCTGTATTATTTCTATTTAAGAAATCTTGGTTTCCAATATGTATACGCCGGTTTCGACGGGTCTATTTCTTCAGATTTAAATAAGTCTTGTTTTGAAAAAAAGTCAGCCTGCGGATCCTTATTTTCTATCATATCT
The DNA here is from genome assembly GCA_031290155.1 of Endomicrobium sp. Classification (GTDB taxonomy): domain Bacteria; phylum Elusimicrobiota; class Endomicrobiia; order Endomicrobiales; family Endomicrobiaceae; genus Endomicrobiellum. The sequence continues at coordinate 53,411 of JAITOB010000031.1, forward strand.
TTAGGCTCGTCAGTCCTAAAACCTGTAGCAATAATGGTAATTTTAACTTTATCATCAAGACGATTATCTACAGTATGGCCAAAAAAAACATGTCCGTTAATTCCATAGTTTTTAATATGGGTAAATATTTCCTGCAAAGTCAAAGCAGTTACAGTAGAGTTTGTTGTTATATTAACAAGAGCTTTTGCAGCTTTTGAAATATCGTAATTATCAAGAAGAGGACTTGTTACCGCTTTTTTTACTGCTTCTTTAACATCTGAACTTGTACCTTCGCCTATACCTATAAGCGCAGTGCCTGAATTACTTAGAATATTCTTTACATCCGCAAAATCTCTATTAATTTCGCCTGTAACAGTTATAACGTCGGTAATCGCTTGAATACTCTGTCTTAGAACATCATCTATAATCTGATAAAAGGCGTCAAGAACTATTCTTTCATTTATAACGTTAAAAACTCTTTCATTTGGAATAACAATTAAAGCATCTGTGTGCTCTTTCAGATTTCTAATTCCTTCTTCAGCCTGTTCCATTCTAATCTTGCCTTCATGTTCAAAAGGTTTTGTGACAACACCTACGGTGAGGACTCCTTCTTCTTTTGCAACCTTTGCAACTACCGGCGCTGCGCCGGTCCCTGTTCCACCGCCCATTCCGGCAGTAACAAAAACCATATCTGTGCCAACAATTCTTCCTCTGATTTCCTCAGCGCTTTCTTCTGCAGCACGTCTGCCGACTTCAGGATTGCCCCCCACGCCAAGCCCTTTTGTTATTTTTTCGCCGATTTGAAGTATGTCAGAAGCAGAAGATTTAAGCAAAGCCTGCGCATCGGTATTAATAACTACAAATTCAACTTTGCCCACATTTGCAGCAATCATTCTATTAACGGCATTACAGCCTCCGCCGCCAACCCCTAAAATTTTTATTAATGCAAGCTGTCCCGCATTCATTTCTTTTGCAGGTAATATTATTTTTACGCTCATTTAAAAAACTTCCTCAAACCATTTTGATATTTTTGATAATATGTTGCTTCTAGATGATTTTTTCTGAGCATAGCCTTTTGAATTGGAAAAATCATAAGTAATCGCACCTATAGCTGTAGTATAAGATGAATTTAATAATATTTCATTAGGTCCTATAATTTTATCGGGATCAGGCGTTCCAGTTCTTACAGAACAATTAAATGCTTTTTCAAACGCTTCTGCAAGACCGTCAAGATTACTGCCCCCCCCTGTAATAATTATTCCCCCCGATAAAAATTCATCCCCATAATCATTTTTTTTCATAAGCTCTTTTATTTTAAATAAAATTCTATCAATTCTTGGCGTAATTATTCCATTTACAAGTTCAAGCCTGTCACATTTTCTTCTGCTTCTTCCATCTGCGCCTTTGTATTCAAATTCTTCATTTTTAAAATCAGTATCGACAAAAACTGCTCCCTGTATTTCTTTAATTTCTTTTGAAACAGAGTAAGCCGCTCTTAACTTATGGCCAATATCTCTTGTGATATAATCTGACCCGTCTGGGATTTCATCAGTATGTTTGATTATACCATCTACATAATGAACAAGTCCCGTAGTAAGTCCTCCAAAATCAACCGCAAGACAACTTAATTCTTTTTCTTCCCTTGTAACTAAAATATCGCTTGCAGCTAAGTATCCGTAAACTACGTCATCATAGCTTACGCCTACGGAACTCATAGCTTTTGCTATATTGCCCATATTACTGCTTGAAGTTATAAAAGCGTGCACATCAACTTCAATATAAGTTCCCTCCATCCCTATAGGATTTTGTATGCCTCTTTGCTGGTTTAATATATATTCGCGTGGAACTATCTGAAATATTTCCTGATCAGGCTCTACTCTTATTTGCTTTTTAGCGCTTTCTAAGGCGTTGTCAACGGTTTCCTGGGTAATTTCTTTGTTGGAATAATTTATATTTGCAGCGCCTTTTGAGTTTTTAGATTTGATAAAATTGCCGCGCAGGGCAATAATTATATTACTTATGTGGCTACCCGCAATTTTTTCAGTTTCTTTAAAAGCTTTGCCTATAGATAATGCAGCTTCTTGTATATTCACAACAGCGCCCGCCTTAATACCGTCGCAAGGAACTGACACAGCGCTAAGAACTTTGACTATTCTAGCTTCTTCATCACGTATTCCTGCGACGCAACATATTTGACTGCTACCGATATCGAGACCCGCTATAAGTGTTTGTTTTGCCATTTTATCCTTTATATAAATTTTAATCACACTTTATAGGCTTTACTACTGCCCTTCCAAAACCGTAAAGAGTCATATCTATATATTCTAAATGTTTATATTTTGAGATTGCATCAATATAAATCTTTTGAAACTTTTTAAATTTATTAGATAAGTGTTCATTACTTTCATTTCCCCAGAAAATCACTGTATTGTCGCGCATGACAAAAACTATATCTCCTGTATTGCTGATTTTCATTTCACAAATATTTTCAATAAAATCGCCGCATACAGCTTTAAATCTCTTAATAAAATTTAAAAGTTCTTTTATTTCAGAGTCTGATTTATAAAAAAGTTTCGGTACTTTCATTGTACTCATAAAGCCGCGTAAAGAAAAAGGGGTGTCGTCAAAATCTATGCCAAACAATTCATTCTCACAAATTACAAATGCTTCCGGAGTTCTTTCGTAAAGTTTAACTTTCACTTTCTGCCAGCGCCTGCTGATTAAAATATTTTTTAATTCCGGCTTTAGTATTTTTATTTTATCTTCGGCTTCAGACAAATTAATTCTTAAAAGATTATCTCCTATTTTAAAAGGAAGAAGTTCTTTTATTTCGGCTTTTGTGACATTTTTTGTTCCGATAACTTCTATATTCTTTACAACAATTTTATCAGATTCATAAGCAAGGCTAAGCAATTTTTTAAATCCAAAATAAACAAAAAAAGCCAGCAAAACAATCAACACAAGACACAAAAACAACTTTGAAACTTTTTTGCTTTTTCTACGCGAATGCGAACAATTACCGGCTGCAGATACATGGCGGTAAACGTAGCGCTTCTTTTTTGACATTTATAATGCACTCTCTAAAATTTTTAAAACTAAGCTTTTAAAATCATATCCGACCGTCTTGCCTGCATCCGGAATTAAGGATGTCTCGGTCATCCCGGGTATGGTATTATTTTCAAGCACCCATACTTTACCGTTTTTGTCTGTAATCATATCAACGCGGCAAATTGCTTTACATTTAAAAATTTTATATATTTCTTCTGCATAATTTTGTGCCGTTTTATAGGCTTTCTCGCTTATTCTTGCAGGTATTATATGTTTTGAACCGCCCTTTTCATATTTAGATTCAAAATCGTAAAAATCTCCTTTGGGAATTATTTCTATAACTGGCAACGCTTTACTATTCACAACGCCGACAGTTATTTCTTTACCCTCTATATACTTCTCGATAATGATCTCTTCGCCATATTTAAAAGCTTTTTTTGCAGCAGCGGAAAATTGTGAAGCTTTTTTTACTATTGTTAAACCTATTGCAGATCCCTGCGCTAAAGGCTTTACAACAACAGGATAATCTTTTATTTCAGGCACGGATTCAAATTTTTTTAACATTTTCCATTCAGGCGTCAAAATGCCGGCATATTTAAATAACTTTTTTGAAATATCTTTATCCATAGAAGCAGCGTTTGCAAAAATACCGCAGCCTGTATAAGGAATACCTAATATTTCAAGCATGCCTTGAATTGTTCCGTCTTCTCCCATTGGACCATGCAGCATTATATATGCGATATCTATTTTTTCTTTTATTATTTTATCAGCGATGTTTCTATCTACGGCAACACCGCATACATTTAATTGTAATTTTTTTAATACATTTAAAACAGCTTCACCGGATTTAATTGAAATTTCCCTTTCGCTTGAAAATCCTCCGTACAAAACGCCTATTTTTTTATCGTTTATTTCCGCTAAGATATCAGGATTTGTCATTCTATTATCTTTACCTCCGTTTCAAGAGTTATATTAAATTTTTCTTTTACTTTTTCTTTCATTAAATTAATTAAAGTTAAAATGTCTTCCGAAAAAGCGCCGCCTGTATTGACTATAAAATTTCCATGCATCTGAGAAATTTGCGCTCCGCCCGCACGTTTTCCTTTTAAACCGGCTTCTTCAATAAGTTTTCCGGTACTAAATCCATCAGGATTTTTAAATATACTGCCGGCATTAGGTATATTTAAAGGCTGTGTTTTTAGACGTTTTTGTATGTTTTTTGAAACTTCTTTTAAACTACCATTTTTTGTATCTTTTTTCAAGGAAAAATTCACTCTCGTAATTACACAGTCTGTAAACCCGCTTTTCCTATAATTGAAATCCATTTTTTCCTTATTTATCAATTCTTTTTTTAAATTTTCATAAACTTCCACGCTTTTTACAACCGCGCTTACCCATTTATCTCTGCTGCCAGTATTTCCATAAACTGCGCCTCCTACAGTCCCAGGTATCCCTGCTGCGCATTCAAGACCGATCAAATCATTTTTAAGAGCAACTTGTAAAACATTTGAAAGTAATGCGGCGCTACCGCTTGAAATTTCATCTTCCAAAACAGAAATTTTTTTAAAATCGCCTGTAAGGCGAAGCACTATTCCATTATATCCTTTATCTGGGAAAAGAACATTTGTACCGCTGCCTAACACAATATAATTCGCTGGAACATTTTTAAAAAAAACAAACAACGCTTGTTCATTTGGGATTTCAATAAAAAAATCAGCCGGTCCGCCTATTCTAAAAGAACAGTATTTGGAAAGGGGTTCTCTTCTTAAGATTTTACAGCCGGCTAAAGTTAATTTATAAGCAGTATCTTTGCTTATCATGCGATCCTCCATCCTTAACAACAATATTAACAAACAATAAACTTGATATTTAATTATCCGGCATATAATTTTAATTTCGCTGAATCAAAGTTAATAATTCTTCTCCTTTTTGCCAAACATCTCCTGCGCCTAAAGTTAAAACTATATCTCCAGAAGAAAGATTTTTTAAAATTATTTCTAAATTTGAAAATTTTTCAGCTTTACATTTATTTTTTAAAAGGCATTTTAATATTAAATCCGAAGTTACGCCACTTATAGTCTGTTCGCCTGCAGAATAAATATCTAAAACATTAATAAAATCCGCATCTAAAAAACTTTTGCCAAATTCATTAAAAAGCTGTTTTGTTCGCGTATATCTGTGCGGTTGAAATAAAACAATAAGTCTGCGTTTAGGCCAAAAACGTTTTATAGCTTTTAAAGTAGCTGCGATTTCTGTAGGATGATGACCGTAATCGTCAATAACCATTACCCCTTTATTATTACCCTTTATTTCCAGACGTCTTCCAACACCGTCAAATTTATTTATCGCCTTCATAATTAAATCAAACGGTATGCCAAGACGCAATCCGACGCCTATAGCAGCAAGAGAATTTAATATATTATGTTCACCTGGAATTTTAATACGTACATTACCAATTTTTTTACTCATATAAATAACATCAAAACTTGTACAGCTTTTTAGTATTTTTATATTTGAAGCTTTAATATCGGAACTGCCTGCAATTCCGTAAGTAACATATTTTCTTGTGATTTCAGGAATTATTTTTCTCACATTTTCATCATCTGAACAAATTATCGCCGAACCGTAAAACGGAATGCAATTAATATGTTTTACGAAAGCTTTCTTAAGAGTTTCCATATTACCGTAATAATCTAAATGATCGTTATCTATATTTGTTACAACTGTAATAACCGGTGAAAGTTTTAAAAATGACCCGTCAGATTCATCTGCTTCTGCAACTATATAATCCCCCCTGCCTAATCTTGCACTAGTCTTAAGATTTTTAAGTCTGCCTCCAATAACAATTGTTGGATCAAGTCCGCCCTCATCAAGTACAAGAGAAGTAAGAGACGTAGTTGTAGTTTTACCGTGCGTTCCAGCTATTGTTACAGCATATTTCAACCTTGCAAGCTCAGCAAGCATTTCTACTCGCGAAATTATAGGAAGTTTTTTCTTTAATGCAGCAACAACCTCAAGATTCTTTTTGCTTATCGCAGTAGAAATTACAACTACTTCGCTGGACTTTATATTTTGCGGATTATGGCCTATATAAATTTTTGCGCCTATTGCTTTTAGATGTTCAGTGATATCCGTTTTTTTTAAATCAGAACCTGAAATATTATGTCCTAAATTTATCAAAACTTCGGCTATTCCTGACATACCTGATCCGCCGATTCCCACAAAATGTATATTTTGATTTTTACGAAACATTTATATTCCCTTTTAGCGATTTACTAAATCTGAATGCAGATTAAAAAACAAAAGAAACAATAAAATAAATCAATATCACAACGGCTCATATTTACTTTACACAGCAAACATCTACATTTTTGCTTTTTTACTTAAATATTCAGCAGAAACAGTCGTTGTTATTCCGCCGCGTATCCCAAACTCAATATCTATAAAAATCTTTTTAGGGTTTATAGTCTTCACTAAATCATTTAAAATATTATTTACAACACTTTCATGCACCATACCAACCATTCTGTAACTCTGTAAATATAATTTTAAAGACTTAAGTTCTACTACAGTTTTATCAGGCGTATAGTTTATGACAATATATGCAAAATCAGGAAGACCCGTCCACGGACAGAGACAAGTAAACTCTTCAGTTTCTATACAGACATTCATGTCTTTACCTGCATACTCATAAGGCATAGCTTCAAGCAAAGACAGCATAACTTTATCAAAAACAGCAAAATTGTTTTTCATATAAACTCCATTAAATATTATTTAATTATTGTAACATGTTTTATGCGGTTTAATGGTTAAACGGTATGATAACTGCACAGTTTATTTAAGAGCATTATTATTCTGCAAAAATTTTAAAATCTTATGTTAAAAAAGCCTAAAAAATCTTTTCTTGATATTGAATTAAATTTTTATAAAGATTCAATTTATTTTAATTATATATTAATCTTACAAAATACTCTTTCAGGCTTACCATTTTATTTTACTTATACGTTCCACAGATTCTTTAATTCTTGGGACGTTAACAGTAAGAGCAAATCTAATATAGCCTTCGCCGCTTTTTCCCATACCGTTGCCGGGCGTACATACTATAGACGCTTCGTCAAGCAGTTTCGAAACAATCTGCGATGATGTATATCCTTTTGGAACTTTCGCCCAAATATAAAATGAAGCTTTAGGCAAATCTACTTCCCACCCAAGATTTTTTAAACCCTCAACTAAAATATCTCTGCGCTCTTTATATATTTTTCTTACATCTTCTACGCATTGCTGAGAAGACGTAAGAGCTGTAATTGCAGCTTCCTGAACAGCCTGAAAAACGCCGGAATCATAGTTGTCTTTTACTTTTGCAATACCTGCGATTATGTTTTTGTTGCCGCAAACCCAGCCTATACGCCAACCGGTCATATTATAGGTTTTTGAAAGCGAATGAAACTCTACACCTACTTCTTTAGCTCCGGAAAATTCAAGAAAACTTAACGGTTTCTCATTTTCGCCATAATATATTTCTGAATATGCCACATCCGATGCAACAATTATGTTATTCTTTTTTGCAAATTCTATAAGCCGTATATAAAACTCTTTTGTAGCAACTGCAGCGGTAGGATTATTTGGATAATTTATAAAAAGTAACTTTGCCTTTTTAAGCACATCCGCAGGAATTATATCTAAATCCGGCAAAAAAGAATTTTTTTTAAGCAAGGGCATAAAATACGGAATTCCCTCAGTAAAAATTGTCCCTGTATTATACACTGGATAACCGGGTTCCGGGATTAAAACTACATCGCCCGGATTTATAAATCCTAAATGTATGTGCCCTATGCCTTCTTTTGAACCTATAAGAGCACAAACTTCATCAACGTTTAAATTAACACTAAATCTCCTTTTATACCATTCTGCAACTGCTTTTCTGTAAGAAAGCAGACCTGTTCCAAAAGGATATTGATGGTTAGCGGGGTTTGTAACAGATTTCTGCATAGATTTTATTATATGTTCTGGAGTAGGTAAATCAGGGTCGCCAACTCCTAAAGATATTATATCCTCCCCACGTTCAATCGCTTCTTTTTTTTTTCTATCTATTTCAATAAAAAGATAAGGAGGCAGTTTTTTTAGTTTTTCATTGTAGCGAATTTCCATTTTTATTCCACCTTTGCACAACAAACTATGAAGCGTAGAAAGCAGCTTGACAAAAACAACAGACTTAAAACCAGCTGTAAATTAAGTTTTATATAAATTTAACATATCAGTTTTAAGTAATACTTTAAGCAAGTACTATGATAGTTTATAATCTGCATTTTCGCCGCTAATTTAAATTCAACACTGCATTTTGTATTATTTTATATTCAAAACATCAGACATATCGTATAATCCAGATTCTCTGCCAGCAAGCCATTTTGCAGCTCGCACAGCACCTGCCGCAAAAGTATCTCTTGAATGCGCTCTATGAGTTAACTCTATTCTTTCTCCATAACCTACAAAATATACAGTATGCTCCCCCACAATATCTCCGGCTCTTAGCGAATGCACGCCAATTTCAGCTTTCTTTCTAAGCATATCTACAGAATGCCCGCCATAAACGCCAACGTCAGCAAAATCTTTTCCTATAGAAACAGCTGCGATCTCTGCGAGTTTTGAAGCTGTTCCAGACGGAGAATCCTTCTTTTTATTATGATGTAATTCAAGTATTTCAATATCATAGTCTGGGATTTTTTTTGCTACAGCTTCAATAAGTTTAAACAAAATATTTATACCTACAGACATATTAGGTGAAAAAACAGCAGGAATACTTTTTGATATTTCTTTTATTTTATCTCTTTGCTCTTCGTTAAAACCTGTTGTTCCAATAACTACAGGGATTTCATATTTTTTAGCAGTTTCTAAATTTTTCAAAGCGCCGTCCGGATTTGTAAAATCTATCAAAACATCAGTTTTAGACAAAAATTTTTCTAAATCACTGACAGAAAAAATCATAGGATCTCCGGTACCAATTTTTTTATTGCCTTCAAATTCTAAAGCACCGGAAATTTGTATATCTCTATCTAATCTTGCTGTTGCAAGTATCGCCTGCCCCATTCTTCCGCCAGCTCCACAAACTGTTATCTTCATTTGGTTGTTCCCCTTTTATTATACAAAAAACTCAAATTTTAAAATTTACTCTTTTATTCGTTATAATAGATAAATTCAATGCCACAACAAAATTTTCTACGAATTTTTACGCAAGATTTATAACATCAATTACGCAAAAATTTGTTTTATTTTATAAGACTAAAATCTTTTAAAATTTTTTCAATCTTTACTTTATTTTCATTTCCCATAGCACACATTGGAAGTCTCAAAGACGAATCACATATGCCCATTAGCGAAGCGACAGTTTTTATAGGTATAGGATTTGTTTCTATAAACATTGACTTAATCAAAGGCAATAATTTATAGTGAATTTTTATTGCTTCTTTTATACTGCCTTTTTCAAAAGTTTTTACAAGAGACAAAATTTCCGCAGGAACGATATTAGATAAAACCGAAATAACTCCAACCCCGCCTATTGACAACAAAGGGAGGATAAGTGCATCATCGCCTGAAATAAGTTCTATATCTGGAGCTAAAGATTTGATGGAACTCATTTGATCTAAAGAACCCGATGCTTCCTTCACGCCTACAATATTTTCACAATCTTCAAAAAGTTTTGCCATTGTCGCAGGCTCAATATTTACAGAGGTTCTTCCGGCAATATTGTAAAGGACAATAGGAATATCTACCGTATCAGCTATAGTTTTAAAATGTAAATATAAACCCTTTTGTGTAGGTTTATTGTAGTAAGGAGAAACTAACAATGCTCCATCGCATCCCATTTTTTTTGCAAACCGAGTAAAATGCATGGCTTCATTTGTAGAATTAGATCCTGCACCGGCAATAACTTTCATTCTGCCTTTTACTTCTTTAACGCAAAATTCTATAATCGCTTCATGTTCTTCATATGACAAAGTAGGAGATTCTCCAGTAGTTCCACAAGGAACAACTCCGTCAATTCCATTTTCGCATTGATTTTCAATTAACTTAGAAAATGCATCAAAATCAACTTTGCCATTTTTAAACGGCGTGATCAATGCTGTATAAACTCCAGAAAACATAAATCCTCCCACATAGTTATACTTTGATATCTTAAGACATAAAACAAATATCTATTTAGATTTTAATTAAACTAATTAAAGTTATTCTAATCTGTTCTTGCAATTTAGTCCGCATAATTTTCATATATTTGGCTAGAAACTATATTTATATTTCAACTGTTCCTTTAAATGCTATAAGAGCAGGTCCTTCAAGTACAACGCTATTTATTTCACTGCCTGCTTTTCTTAAAGAAGCAGATAATAAATCCCCGCCTCTTGCAATTATATTAACAGGAGATTTTGTAAAATCTTTAATAACAGATATTATACTTGAAGCTGTTATGCCTGTGCCACACGCTAAAGTCTCATCTTCAACACCCCTCTCATAAGTACGCACAAGAAGAGTATTGTTTTGAATAACTTTTACAAAATTGACATTTGTTCCTTCAGGAGCAAAAATTTTATGATGCCTTATAATTTTGCCATATTTTATAACATCAATATCTTCAATGTCATCGATAAATATAATTACATGCGGCACGCCAGTATTTATAAAATCGCCATTAAATTTTTTATCATCGGCTTCAATTTTTATATTCAGTTTTAAATCTTTAGGATTATATAAATCAAGTTTAACCCTATCATACGATAAAATTTCAGCATTTACAACCCCAGCGTCCGTCTCAAAAATCATTCTTGAATTCACAATGCCTAAACTATACGCAAATTGCGCTATAGATCTGCCGCCGTTTCCGCACATAGCAGCGTAAGAACCGTCAGAATTAAAATATTTCATTTTAAAATCTTTACAAATGCTTTTTTCAACTAAAATTAAACCGTCTGCACCTATTGAATATTTCCTGTCGCAAAGCTTTTTGGCAAGAGACGAATAGTCTGTTTCTGTAATTATATTATCTCTATTGTCTATTAAAACAAAATCATTTCCCGCGGCAGTTAACTTTGAAAAATTCATATTCACAAAAAGATGCTCCTTAATTTTATAAAATATTATCCTATAAAAATAATCCGCCAGCTTACTATATCTCAGCCCAACATTAGAGTCTGTACTATATTATTTCTGATTAAATAGGAAATAAAATAATTTAGATTATTTTATTTCATTTAATAGCAAGTCTTTATAACTCGCTCTTTTTCTTATTAACATAGTTTTATTATTTTCAACTAGAACTTCAGCAATCAAAGGCCTTGAATTATACTGAGAAGACATTGAGGCGCCATATGCTCCGGCACAAGTTATAAGAAGATATCCGCCCTGATTTACAACTGGAAGCATTCTATCTTTACCCATAAAGTCACCGCTTTCACATATAGGTCCTACAACATTAGTCTTGATTTTTTTGGAGTTTGTCTTTTTTACAGGAATAATTTCATGGTATGCTTTATACAAAGTAGGTCTTATTAAATCATTCATTCCGGCATCGGTAATAAGAAAACTTTTGCCTCCTGAAACTTTCCTGTATATAACTTTTGTAAGCAGATGACCGGCATTTGCAATTATTGAACGACCGGGTTCAAAAATAAACTTTTTATCTTCATCAAATACTATAAATAATTCTGACATAAGCTGCTTGACAGACGGAGCTTTTTGACCTTTTTCATACTCGATACCAAGTCCGCCGCCGCAGTTTATATATTCAAGTTTTATGCCATTCTTTTCTATTTCAGCAACAGCTTTTTTTATTTTCTGCGCGGCGAGCTTGAAAGGCTCTGTTTTTAAAATTTGCGAGCCAATATGCGAATGTATGCCTGCAATTACAATATTTTTCTTTTTTTTAGCGTACAAATACGCTTTTAGAGCATCTTCATAAGGAATGCCAAACTTTGTTCCTTTTTTACCGGTAATTATATAGTCATGAGTTTCGGATTCAACATAAGGATTTATTCTGAATGAAATTTTTGCTTTAAGCTTAATTCTGCCCGCTATTTTATTTATTAGATCAAGTTCTTCAAAAGATTCTACATTAAACATAAGAATTTTACTTTTTAAAGCATATTCTATTTCTTCCGATGTTTTTCCTACGCCTGCATAAACCACTTTTAAAGGATCAAATCCCGCCCGCAAACATCTGTATATTTCTCCTCCAGAAGTTACGTCTGCGCCGGCTCCAAGTTTTGAAATATTTTTTAAAATTGCTCCATTTGAATTTGTTTTACAAGCAAAACATATAAATCCTTCTTTAGGACTTAACGCTTTTTTATAGTTATCAAAATTTTTTATAATCTTGCTTTTTGAATAAACATATGTACTGGTTCCATATTTTATGGCGATTTCAGACAATTTTATTTGTTCTATACACAAATCATTATTTTTAAATTGAAGCACTTCTTCTCCTATTTTTTCAATACTAGCAAAATACTTCTTTTTATATTCTATTAAAACCTAGTATTTAGTGTCAAAAAAAACAGCTCTACACTCAGCTAAATCAATTGCAGATTTTAATTTCATGCTTTATATTTTAGTAGCCAGCTTAGTATAACAGTCCAAACAAATACTAAATAACAAACTCCTACAGCTGTCATACGAAAAACATACAGCATAATTTTATTTATTATTCATAAAATCAGGCATTTTTTGCATAGTTTTTTACAAAAACCGTTTTAGCTTTTATATAAGCATTGTTAACATGCTTTTTTACACTATCAAATTCTTGCATTTTATAACAGATTTTAGCCAGCATCAAATCAACAACAGCATAAAAAGAATTTATAGAATAAGCTTTTTCAGCTGCTTTTTTAGCTTTCTCTATTTCTCCAGTTAGATCATAAATTGCTACAAGATACATATGTGCTTTAAAATTATTTTTACCATATCTTATTGCATTCAAAAACATATTTTCAGCTTGCAAATATTCTTCTTTATCTATAAACAGCAGCCCGTACAAAAAAAAACAGATCCGCATCTTTACTCTTTTGCATATACGTATCTAAAACTTTAATTGCATCATCGGTATTCTTTAAAGCACGATAACAGCTTATCATTCTTTCAACAGTTTCTTTATCGTAATTTTCCGGATTTATATTATTGTAATAATTAACAGCCTTCATATTAACACCCTGATAATAAAGGACATCCCCAAGACCTTTTTGGGCTAAATCAGAATTCTTATCTGTTTCTAAAACTTCCAGAAAAAATTTTTCAGCAAGATTATATAATTCGCCTTTTAAAAGTATATCTCCGATTTTAAGCCTGACATCAATATTTTTTTTAAATAACGTTAAAGCTTTTTTGTAATATTCCAGACTAAAGCTATATTTTTTGTAAATTGTACATATCTCCTAGTTTAACATAATATTTAAATTTTTTCTTTTTATTTATAGCCTAGAAGTTTATTATATATTTCCAAAGCTGAATCATACTGATTGTTCCTCATAAACATTTCAGCAAGATATTCAAGGAGTTTTATTTTTTCTTTTTCATTTTGAGCAGTTTCAATTTCTACGGAAATCTTATTGACTTCTCTTAAAAAACGCTCATTTAACGAGGGAATTTTATCGATATTAACTCCATAAGCAAAGGAATAAAATAAAATTATAAATATAAAATATGCTAAGATTTTATTCAAATAAAAAACTCTCCGTCATTTTATTAATAATTGCTATTTTTATGTTTTTGACAGATTTCTTTGCGGCAACAAATCCTTTGTCTATAGTTTTATAAGCGGCTTGAAAATCAGCTACTGATATTGATCCAACTTCCGGAGATATTACGACATACGCCATATCCAGGTTATCCTGATCCAAAGATCTACCTTGAATGTATATTGACTGCATAAGCGTCATAAATACGTTGTCAATATTATTTTTAGTTATATCAGCTGCTACTGAAACAGCAATTATAATATTTGCATCAAAAATCTTTGCAATATTTACTGGAATATTTTCAACAAGACCGCCGTCAACCAAATAACGCTACCTATATGCGACAGGCTTAAAAATACCTGGGATTGTAGCGCTTGCTCTTACGGCAAAGCTAACATTGCCTTCTCTAAATAAAACTCTTTCTCCGGTATTTAAATCGGTAGCAATACAGAATAAAGACGTTTGCAGCTGATTAAAATTGATTTCTCCAATATGCTTACTTACAAATTTTTCTAGTTTTTCATTAGAAAGAAGTTTTTCATTTAATAAAATACTAATGAGAGACGGGTAGTTGAAGTTTGAAATATCATTCCAATGCACATTCTTTGCAAGATTTTCAAGTTTTTCGAGAGGGATACCGGCACAGTAAAAAGCGCCTACTATTGATCCCACGCTTGTACCTACAACAAAATTAATCGGAATTTGTTCTTCCTGCAGTACGCGAAAAACACCTACGTGAGAGAATCCTCTTGCGCCGCCCAATACTAACGCTACTTTAGGTTTCTTTTCTTTTGGAAACATCTCCACTTTACGCCACAAAGTTTCCACAAGAAAACCCTCTTCGTCAAAATCAAAAACAGAAGCAGAAATTGGCGGAACAATAAAAGAATACAAAATACAAATTAAAAGCATCTTTCTAGTAAGGATCAAGCTCAACTCCGACAGAAAGTTCAAGATTATAATAACTCTTATTTAAATCATAAATTGTATCAATATCTGTTTCACTATATTATCCATTTTTCTCAAAAAATTTGTCATCTATCGCCTGTTTTTTCCAAAAATCATATTCCAGAAACAATTTACCTATGCTAAGTCTCATTTCATCCTCTGTTTTGGCTCTTTGAATTGTGGCCTCTCTTAACTGGATTTTTCCTTGTTTAAGCCTTGCAAATGCTCCGCCGCCGTCAAAAACAGGAATATTAGCGTTGATTGAAATATACCATTTGCTTTTATCATTTATAATTTTTTCGCCAAACCATTCTTGCGCCGCCCCTATTGATATATTAGGTGATGTCTGTTTTGAGAGCAGATTAAGCACTAATTCGTTAAGATTTTCCTGATTCTGCGTAGTTTTTACTTCCGACCTAAACTGGTAAGAAAGCAGCAAACACTTATCTAAATCCAGATTTTAATTATAGGCTGCAAATTACCGGAAATACCTACAATGGTATTTAATTCCATACCTATTGCATTTGACAAATTTAAAACTTCTTTTTCATAATTAAATTGTTCTATAATAGTTTTTCTTTTTAAATTCTTAAGTTCAGTATTTGTAATGTGCATTTTTTTCTGTTCAGCTTTTAAAATTTTAGAGCGGAAGCAACTTAACAGTTCTTTACGATACAAGCAATTATTAAAAGTTATCTTAACATTGTCTATTACTCTGCTTTCAATAAAGTTACTATCATTTTCTATCTTTTTCAAATATGCTTTTGCAAACTTATTTGTAGCTTTTATTCTTCCTCCGGAATAAATATCTTGGCAAACTGCAAGTCTTGTAAAGTAATACAGATTCTTTTTTTGTTTCCGATAGATAAATCGGAACTTGAGAAGACTCGGCGCATATTATCATAGGAGCGGAGCTGTTAAATATGGATGAGTTAAAATTTAAATTAACTCTTGGAAAATAAAGCGATATTGATTCCTTTATTTTTTGCCTTGCAGATTCAATATTCTGCTTATGCACTAAAATATCATAGTTTATTGACAAAGCCATCTGAACGCTTGATTTTCCAGCTAAAACTTTTTCTACATCCTCTGAAAACAAACAGTCTGCAGTTAAAAAATATTATTATAACAAGCTCTGTAAATTTTTTCATTTTAATTTTTGTTGAATATTTTTTATCTAACATAAAACAGATTTTTTAGAAGTACCACAGTAAGAAGTTTTCATTTCTGCGATATTTTGAGTATCCAAATACTTTAGATATATCTTTTTTAAACACAGCTGAAAATTTATTGTATTCTTCAATAGAAAGTTCATTTAACGTTTTAAAATTCAATATAAAACAACATCTTTAACTATGCCGTGAGGCCGTTCTGAAAGGCACATTATTTCTTGCAAGATAATCAGCTATCTCAGTTGCGGAGATAAAACCCTTTTCCATACTTTTCAAAGTTTTTTCTTTAATAAATTTTAAACTAGACGCCATTTCACTCATAACTTCAAGACACATTTTTACATTGTCTAAAGCATCAAAAACAGGAGGTTTATCTTCTTGTAAATCCCTGTTATAGGCATTTTATTATCGTAAGAAGCGCAATTAAATCGCCAAAATCTTCCCGGGGGCTGCCTCTTATAACTTTAGCGCAGTCGGGATTTCTTTTTTTGAGGTATTATTGATGACCCCCGACGTAAACCTATCGTCTATTGTTATATAGCCAAATTCAGGATTCATCCATAAAATTATTTCTTCACGAAATCTAGTTAAATGCAACGCAATCAAAGATAAGCAGAAAACAAATTCTACAACAAAATCTCTGTCGCTTACGGCATCTAGAGAATTTTCACTTATATCTTGAAAACCTAAAAGCTCCGCAGTATATTTTCTGTCAATATTGAAAGATGTTCCTGTCAAAGCAGCACTTCCTAAAGGCAAAACGTCAGTCCTTCTATAACAATCTGTAAGTCTTTCCTTATCTCCTTTGCATCATCCATACATAAGCAAGAATTTGACGAGCCGCTAAAACCGGCTGAGCAGGCTGTAAATGCATAAAGTCCGGATTACTACGTCAAGATTATCTGAAGCCTTTTTAACAAGTATTTTTTGAAAGTTGATTATCAGATCTTTAACAGTTTTTATTTCCTATTTTAAGTAAATTCTTAAATCAGTGGCAACCTGATCGTTTCTGCTTTTTGCAGTATGCATTTTACCGCCAACAGAGCCTATTCTGCGTATAAGTTCTTTTTCAACAGCGTAATGGTATATCTTCTTTCTTGCCGAGTTTCCAGCCTTTTTTTAAGTTCCTTTAAAATTGAGTCAATTCTAAAATAATTTGTTTGCCTGCGGCAGAGCTTATAATTTTAGTTTTATAAGCATTTTAGTATGGGCCATTAACCTATAATATCAACTTCTGCAAGCCTGTCGTCAAAAGAAAATGATCCGATAAACTGGTCAAATTTCTGCATTATTGCTCCCAGTACCCAATATTTTAGTTACTTGGTAATTATAATATAAAAAACATAATCAAACAAATTCTAATGCTGAAATAAATATATTGCAAAACTTCAAAATAAACGATTCATAGTGTTAATTGTTATAGGTATATTATAAAACGATTTTAGCATTTGAAAATAATACACCGCTATATAAACTTAAGACTTCTGAGAATAATAAATTTAATAACTCAGTCATATTACGATTTTTTAATCTCCTTATTTATTTAGTTAATCCAAAACGTATCTGATGATTTAACATTAATCTTCTCTCAGGACGACGGAATTGCGTTTCAGACTCAAGCTCATAACTACCGTTTAAAAATAAATTATTTGCAAGTTTAAATCGCATTTCTACTTCATGGCGTAAATCAAATTTTCTTTCAAAATCGTCAAAAGTAAGCGAATATCCTAAAAGAAATTGATTTGTAAGATTTTTTTCTAAAGAATATTTTGTACCTAATAATAAGCTTATAAATGTTGGATTTTCCTCTTCAGAAATATCAAAATTTGTCTGGACATAAGAAACTCTTAAATTATCTACAAACTTAGTTCTGCGCAAAATCGTTCTCACAAGAGGAGTTGTTAGCGTTTGATCGATTAACCGCAAAGCCCGCTGTTTTATCACAGAGTTTGATGCAGTTTCAAGTTTTGATATAGTTGACTGGCCAATTGAATCTAATCCCATAACTCTTTCAAAAGCTTTTTGTGAATCCATATTTGGATTGTCTTTTGAAGAAAATTTTACAGATTTTTCAGATAAATCAGATATTTTAGATTTTTCAATAATTAATTTTACGGTTTCAAATTCATTACCGTCATTTAAAGGCACAGCTGTCTCGCCTTCAGCAGTAATATAAATCTGATTTTCATCGATTATTTCTATTTTAGCATCTAGTATGTCGAATTTAAGTCCCAAATAGTCTATTATTCCGTTTGAAGTTTCAATCGTTCCATTCACCTTTAAATTATCGCTAGAACCTTTTATATATAGGGAACCATTGATTAATGTGGAAATAAATGAATTTTCAAATCTTGTATTTCTTGCACTCCTTAGTTCCAGATCAAATTCTGTATTTGCGAAAATAAAAGAATCTTTATCTTTGTTTAATAAAATCCCAGGAAATGTAAAACGCGTGTTTTCAATCGAAATCCAACCGGAAATTTTATTTTTCTGCGGGGTTCCCTGCAATTCAATGTCAAAACAAGGTTCTCCTGTAGAATAATCGTTAAACAAAAACTTAGAACCAATAAAGCTCGGTATAGGCAGCTGCGGAACACGTAAAAAAATTCCTTTTTTATTAGTAAAGATTCTTATATTAAAATCTTTAATATGAAAATTATCTAATTTTAATTGCCCGAGGGCATTTAATTTTCCATTTCCAGATTTAAAATTAAATTTATCAATTTTAACCAAATTTTCAATAAGAGATATATCAGCGTACATATCTTTTACTTTATCAAGATAATCCTTTAATTCAAAAGAAGCGCCTGATATTAAAAGCCTGCCGTTACTGCTTATATTCCCGTAATGACCTGTAAAAGATCCTTTCAAAGATATTTTTCCACTCCGAGGCTTAACATAGCCCCTGGATAAGTATTTTAGTATATTTAATTTATTATCTTCTATTGTATAAATAATATTTACATATTTTGTTTGCATTTTTTTAGACAAAGTCTTATCAAGCCAGAATGGAAAAGTGCCTTGAGCGAATATGTTAATTCCATTTTTCTTAAATATACTGACTTTTTTTATCTCAGCAAAATTATCAGAAAAATCTACTGCAATGTTTAAATTGTCATACGGAACTTCCATTATAGAACCGCCTGCAGATGTTATTAAGATATTCCCTTTAGGTTTATCAGTATGCCCGCATAAATTAATATTTATATCAGTATTTCCCGCAATTACATCTGGTAAGTTTAAAATATCATTGATAAAATGCCAGTCGATATTTGAACTTTTGACATTGAGATTAATATAATTTCTTGAAAAATCTGCCTTTAAACAAAAGGAAGTCTTGTCTTTAGAAATATTTAATTCTTTCACTGATATGACATCTCCAAAAATAATAGTGCCTGCAAAATTATTTAAATCCAAAACATTAGGTTTTTGAAAGAATTTTAATGTTTTATCTTTAATAATATAATCAAAGCTAGAATAAGAGAGCTTATACCTATTGATCCATAAATTGTTCAAATCAACTGTTCCGCTGTATATAGAACCATTTTTCTTTTTTAGCATTTTACCTGATAAATTTATACTGCCAAATAAATCAACATCTCCCAAATGCGCGTTAACCAGAAATATATCAATGCCATATTTCCCATTTTTAACGTTAAAAAATCCTTTGTCTGCTTTTATTTCGCTATCCAAAATTTTTGCGGAAACGCTGTTTATAATAATATTATCGTCGTTTATTTCAATATTAGATTTAACATCGTTTAGCTTTACACTTTTAATATAAGCGCTTTTGGCTTGTAAAAACATTTTAAGATATTGCTTACCGTTTCTTGACTCAATCACTCCTCTGCCTGAAAAACTCCCTTTTACAGGCGTTTTAAAACCTATAAGCGTATCAATGAGATGTTCCGTTAAATTATCAACAATTAAAGAAATATGCCCGTGTTTGGAACAATTACCTTTTAAGGCAACTTTGGTTTTATCTGCCAAAAGTAAAGCTTTGTTTATTCTAAGAACACCATTTTTATAATCCAATTCAGAAGATAAAGAAAAGTATTGCGATAAGTATTTGCCTTTTTTTATGGAAGCTTTAACTTGAATAGACGGATTGTTCAATTCTCCTAAAAATTTTATTTCAGAACTCAAAAATCCTGATATGCCCGGATAAAAACCTTCAATATTAGTATTTTTTAAACGTATATCCCCTGATATTTTATTTTTTTTGAAATTTGCAGATAAAGAAGCTTCCATACCATTATCTGATTTAAAATTAGAAAGTTCAAACTTGCTTGTTGATATTATTGTGTCTCCATAAATATTGCCAAGCGGCACGCCAGATACGCTAACACCCTTAATTTTAATAACGCCCTTAATTTTACTATATCTGTTCAGTTTGCCTTGAAATTCAATATATCCGTTTAGTTTTATTCCGCCTGTATTAATATTTTTCATATTAATATAAAGAGAAGAAAAACGATTCTCATCTGTAAAACCCAGCACTCCTGCCACATCAACTGAAATTTCACCGGAATTATCCTGCATAATAAAATGTTCTATGTTTATTCTATTCAAATTCGCATCACCTTTAGCTTCCAATTTGTTAAATTTATTCCCATAAAACTTTCCATTAAAAGCTTTAATATCAAACTCTGTAATTAAATCTTTTTTATACTTTATACGTCCGGTTGCTACCCCGGAAATTTTATTTTCTAAATATAATATATTTGAAATGTCTATGCCTTCAAATTTAAAGTCAATTAAAATTATTTTATCGTTTTTGATTATGCTGCTTAAAACAATAGATTTGTCGTCTTTATAAAAATCAAACAAATACGCGCCGTCTTTGCGAGTTAAGACAGCTGCGATATTTGTATTGTCTTTTGTGTTTAGCATACTAAAATTCTTAAACTTAAAATCAATATGTCCGGCAGTATCATCTATTTCACCTGAAATATTAACAATCCCTTTTGTATTTTTTAAAATAAAAGGAACTATAGGTATATCCGCAGCAGCAATATTTTTTATACCGGCATTAACCGCTCCGGTTTTTATGTTGCCTTTAATTAATCCTTCCGCTTTATTTTTAATTATGAGTTTTAGCTCATAACTGCCATTCTTTGAAAAATTCATTTCAACTTTTTTATTATCTCCATATATGCATGACATATTGTAAACATTATCGTAATTTTTTGTTCCATATATATTTAAATTACCGCAGTTAAAACCAAAAACCAATAAATCTAAAGCATTTAATCTCAATATATAGTTATTATCGCATTCTTTAAAATTTATATTGACCTTGCCTGATATTATCTTGTTAATTTTTGCAATATTAATTTCCGACTTGACCTCAACCAGACCGTTTGAGGAATAATTAAATTCAAAATGCCCGAAATTTCCCGTCAAATTTATATTATAAATATCCCTTGTTTTTGAAAATGCCCCTGAAGAGCCGTTTAATTGAAATCCATTATATTCCAGCTTTTCTATTACAATATTTTGAGCAATATTAAAGGATGATAAATCAACTGTTCCATTTGACCTTATAAGCATTCCTATTTTATCGCTTGCAGTAAAAAGAGATGAAGAAATAAAAACGTTATTTGCCGTACGTTCAAGCTTGGAGTTTAATTTTATGGAAATGCCGTACGCATTCAAAATAGAATTTAAAGTAATTGTGTGAGAATTTATTAATATATCTGCATTTGTAATTTTTAAAATTTCAGAATTGTTTTTTATTAGAATTTCATCTATAAATACTGCAATTTTAGAGTCAGGAAACATAACGGCTGGATTATGTCTATTTTTCGTATCTGTATAATTTTTAGAATTTTTGCTTAAAGAAACTTCTAATTTAGATATATCTATTCTGATTATGTAATTTATAGGAGAATAGATATGAGTAAAAATTTTTATAGGATTTAATTTAATATTTATTTTTTGCATCAATACTGAGTTGTCTATTTCTACATTTTTAAAAATTAAACTGAAAGGTAAAATATGAAAACTATCAAACTTTAATTCATATCCCGTTTTATTGTAAATATATTTCTGTATAAAAGGCGCAAATATTGAAACTCTTACACAGTATAGAGCAGCCAATAAAACTAAAGCAATAGACAAATAATATTTAAATCTTCGCATTAATTGATATGCCTTCGTATATATAACATCGATAGTTCCCCAAACAAACATACTGAAAACTAAAACTGATTTATTTAATCGGCGTACCTGTTAGTCCTGTAAGGCTTTTAAATTCTTTTATAGGCTTTATTGTCATTTTACCAGGTTTGCCGTCGCCAATTTCTCTTGAATCTGCGCATACCACGGGAATTATCCCAGACGCCGTGCTTGTTAAAAAACATTCATCTGCGTTATAAATGCTGTATATATGATTCGTTTTTCATTAACTGGATTTTTAACTTATTTTTTGCAAGCGCCATAACTGTGTCTCTTATTATGCCTATTAAGGCGCCTTCGGAACCAGAAGGCGATAAAGAAATTATTAGCTACGTTACATTTTCGACTGCGTATCCTTTTATTGCTTCCATAACTCCGCATCTTACGGCTTCCTTTTTTGGCAAGTATATTATTCAAAGAATTTAGAGATTTAATATTAGGACTTAATGAATCTTGTTTTATTCTTCTTGTAGAAGCTGTTATTACATCTATTCCTTTCTCATAGATTTCTTCTGAATAAAAAGAATAGTATCTGTAATGATTATCATGAAAGGCGGCATTGTGCATTTTCCATAGTCAAGTCCTATGTCCCCGCAGCCTCTTGCAATTATAATTTATATATCCATCGGAAAGTTTATTTGCCAAAAGAGCCTTTATTATAGCTTTTAATATCTCTCTGCTGCATCGGAATTGTAAGATTGATAGCTTTTGCTGAAACCAATAGCCTATCTAAATGTCTTTTAATCTAAAACTCTTCATTATACGCTCTTATGCCTTCAAATAGTCCATCTCCATAAAGTAACCTATAATCAAAACAGATATTTATGCATCTTCTTTTTCAACAAGCTGTCCGTCAATATAAATCTTCATTACTTTTCTCCTGGCATCTTTTCTTTTTATTAATATTTTATCGTTTATTTAAGAGAACTTCATTAATATAAAAATCTTACTTGAGCATTCTAACATAACTTTCTTTGTAGTGTTCATAAATTATATTCCCTAAGCTTAATATGGCAATTAAAGACATAAATATTATTAGAATTTAAGATATAAAGAATTAAATGAATACAAGAAATGAAATTTCACAGACATCTATTTCGAGAATAGTAAAATGCGGATTCTAAGATATTAAAAAAGCGATGCGGAAATAACAATGCTAAAACAAAGTCTTCAATACTATGCGATACATCAATTATAAAAAAATCCAGTTGGATTAACTATAACACACAAACAGCGCAGTAAATTTTAAAATATCGGCTGTTTGTAAAATTTACTATCTCTTAACTTTATGTTTTATATAATATAGACGAAAATAATTATTTACAATATTTACAATTTTAATTAAATACTTTTTCTTCAACAATTTTGGCAATAATATGTATAAAAAGTATGTGGCATTCTTGTGCTCTTGCAGTAATTTTTGACGGAGCGCAGTAACATAAATCGCACATATCTTTTAATTTTCCACCGATAGAATTTGTCATACCTATTGTAAATAAGCCTAATTTTTTTGCCGATTCCACAGCTTTTATAACATTTGAGGAATTTCCGCTTGTAGATATTGCTATAAAAATATCATCTTTTTGCGCAAAAGCTTCAAGTTGCCGGCTGAAAATACAATCATAACCTAAATCATTGCCTATAGCTGTGGTTGTTGCCATATTTCCAGATAAAGCAATTGACGCAAGAGGCGCCCTCTTTTTTTCAAATCGAACAACCATTTCAGCGGCAAAATGCAAAGCATCTGAAGCAGAACCACCATTGCCACAAATAATTGTTTTATTCTTACTTTTATATGCTTTAACAATTTTTTCAGCGGCGCTAAATATACATTCAATTTGTTCAGATTCAAACATTTTCTTTTTTGCCTCAATACTTTCGTTAATTAAATTCTTAATCAGTTCTCTATTCACTATCGCTCCTGTCATGATATTAAGTTAATCTGTTATATGCAGTTATCTCAATTTTTGTACTACATAATTTAAACAGTTTCAAAATAACAAAAAAATAAACTAAAAATAACATTAAATTTATAATGCCAGTTAAAAACAACTTTTATCTTCCAAAAATATATTTTGTAAGAAAATTTGTGCTAACGCCGCCTTTACGGAATTTTTCATTTGCCATGATTTTACTATGAAGTGAAGATGTGTTTTTAATACCTTCTATTTCAACTTCTCCCAAAGCTCTCTGCATTCTTATAATAGCTTCTTCTCTATCACTTCCGAAAGAAATAATTTTGGCAATCAAACTATCATAAAAGGGCGGTATAGTATATCCTGAGTAAACATGAGTATCCACTCTGATTCCGCACCCTCCAGGCAAAAATAACCTGCCAATTGTTCCAGGCGAAGGAATAAAATCCCTGTCCGGATCTTCAGCATTTATTCTACACTCTATGGCATGACCCAAAATTTTAATCTTTTCAGAAGATACAGAAAGTTTTTCTCCGGCAGCAAGTTTTATCTGTTCTTTTACTAAATCTATGCCTGTAACCATCTCCGTAACGGGATGCTCTACCTGAATTCTAGTGTTCATTTCCATAAAATAAAAGTTGCCTTTTTTATCAACAAGGAATTCTACCGTACCTACAGTAACATATTTTACAGCTTCCGCTGCATTTTTTGCCGTTTTACCCATTTTTTTTCTAAGCGTTTCATTGATTAATGGAGACGGGCTTTCTTCAACAAGTTTCTGATGTTTTCTTTGTATAGAACAATCTCTTTCAGGAAGATAAACAATTTTTCCGTATTTATCGCCAAGTATTTGAAACTCCACATGATGGGGTTCTTTTATGTATCTTTCTATATACACATCAGGATTTCCGAAAGCAGCTTTAGCTTCTATCTGCGCCATAACAATGGAATCTTGCAAAGTTTCTTCTGAAACAACTATTCTCATACCTTTTCCGCCGCCGCCGGCGGTTGCTTTAACAATAACCGGATATCCTATCTTTTTTGCAACAGCAAAAATTTTAGGATCGTCAGAATTAACTGGTCCGTCTGATCCCGGTACTACGGGAACTCCTGATTTTTTCATAAACTCTATAGCAGCAATTTTATCGCCCATTTGTTCTATTGATTCTTTTGAAGGTCCTATAAATTTTAATCCGCAGGCTTCACAAACTTCTGCAAAATAAGCGTTTTCCGTCAAAAAACCATAACCGGGATGAATCGCATTTGCCCCTGAAATTTCTGCCGCAGCTATAATGCTTGGTATATTTAAATAACTTTCAAAAGCGCTAGCTTGTCCTACGCATACAGTTTGATCGGCAAACTTTACATGCATGCTCTCCCTATCAACTTCTGAATGAATGGCAACAGTTTTAATACCAAGCTCTCTGCATGCTCTTATAATCCTGCATGCTATTTCGCCTCTATTTGCAATTAAAATTTTCTTAAACATCTTATCTCCTGTTAACTACAAATCTCTACTTTTAAATTATCTGATTAAATCGCCTATATCTATAAGGAATAATTCTTGTCCATATTCAACAGACTGTCCATTTGACACCATAACTTTTAATATTTTACCCTTAATATTGGAGTGTATGTCTTTAATAATTTTCATAGCTTCTATCTGACCTATTTTTTGCCCAACAACTATATTATCTCCCTCTCCTACAAATGGAGGGCTGTCATTGCTTTGGGCGCTTGCAAAAGTTCCAACCATTGTAGATTTAATAACAATAAGCGAGGATTTTTTTTCTTCTTCTTTTTTTTCGTATGTATCTGTAACAACCCCCTTTGTTTTAGGAAACAAAGTTTTTACATCAGTTTTCTTAAAATACAAAGAATTTTCCCCACTTTTATACCGCATCTCCTCAATATCCGTATCTTTTATTGATTTTAAAAATTCTTTAATCTCATGCGGATTCATTTTGCCCTCGTTAATTTCGATAGACTACAAATTATTACTTTTTATTATTTAAATATTCAAATTTTAGAAATGTATTTAACAGCAGTCTATATTATTACGCCTCTACAGGATTAAAAATTACGATATTTTTAGACTCTTTCAACATATTCACCTGTTCTTGTATCTACTTTTATTTTATCTCCCTCTTTAATAAAAAGAGGCACTCGAATATCTGCTCCAGTTTCAAGTTTAGCCATCTTTGTTATATTTGAAACGGAATCCCCTTTAATTCCAGGTTCTGCTTCAGCTATTGTCATTTCTATAATTATTGGAAAATCTATGCCTATCAGTTCACTCTCCAGATATATAGCTTCAACTTCAAGATTTTCTTTAAGAAAATTCGACATTTCGCCTACAAGTTCCGGTGTAACCACTATTTGCTCATAAGTGTTCGTATCCATAAAGTTAAAGTTTTCACCCTCTCTGTATAAAAACTGTTTTTTCTGTCTTGCAACGTTTAACAATTCAAATTTTTCACCCGATTTAAACGTACGTTCAACAGTACCCCCTTTTTTAAGATGTCTAAGTTTCACACGCATTACGGCGCCACCTTTGCCAGGCTTATGGTTTTGAAACCATGTGATCTGATAAGGCTCCCCTTCAACTAAAATATTAAGTCCATTTTTAAAATTCGATGTCGAAATCATTTTTTCTCCTAATTAGTATGCTGCCAATGTTAGCACTTCACAACCATTTTCTTTTATTAGTATTGTATCTTCAATTCTTACACCAAATTCACGTTCAATATATATTCCGGGCTCTACAGTAACTACCGCATGCGTTAAAAAAACACCTTCGGCATTTGACGCTAACGAAGGCATTTCATGAATTTCTATACCTAATCCGTGACCGGCAGTATGAATAAATTTATCTTCATACCCGGATGCCGCTATAATGTTTCTAGCGGTTTTATCAGCCCAAGATACGAGCAATCCAGACTTTATTTCTTTCAAAACAGCATTTTGAGACTTTTTTACAATATCCCAAACATTTCTATGCTCGTCTTTGATTTTACCTAAAAAGTAAGTGCGTGTCAAATCAGAACAATACCCGTTATATAAACAGCCTATATCAATCATTATAATATCATTTTCAGAGATTTTACGATTTGAACTCTTATGATGAGGATTGGCTGAATTTGGACCAGAAGCAATTATAGGCGTAAAACTCTCTGTTACCCGGCTTTGAGCAAATAAATCTAGTACTCTATAGTGTATATCCAGTTCGCTTAGACCCGCTTTTATTTCACTTTTAATTTTATCGCATACTTTTGACGCAATTTGACAAGATATTTTAATATTTTCCATCTCAATTGTACTTTTTATAAGTCTTATTTCGTCTAAAATACCTATTTTTTTTATAAGATTAATTTTATATCGTTTAAAATTTTCATCTATCAAAATAAAGTCTAACGCATTCATATATTTAGGGTCAATTAATAAAGAATCCGTTTTATTTTGTTCTAAAATCTCCGCTACGGTTTTATACAAAGGCGTTTCCGCATATATTTTTACATTTTGCTTCCCAAAATAATCATTTACTTGATTTTCAATCATTTTTGGGCATATCACATATTTTGCGCCTTTCACAACCAAAAACCAAAATCCGTCAAACTCAGCCCCGGTAAGATAAAAGATTTCTTTGCTATTTGTAAAAAGAATACCGCTTGTTTGATAAATATTAAATATTTTTTCTTTCATGCTTTTATATTTCCTCCCTATAAGATCATTGGCACTAATCTTAGCGAATTGATTATATTTTAGAAAAATTTAGATGTATTTTTGCCAATTTTATTAACAATATACCAAATATAAAATAAAATTTTTTAAGCAGGTTTTTATTTTATAAGCATTTATATTTTTGAATAAAAGGCTTATTGAATATGATAATACAGCTTAAGCGCTCTTTGCTTAAATATATATAATTTTGATAGCATAATGAGAATTCATATTAATTATATTAATATAAATCATTAGAACTTATTTTTATAATAAATATAAAATTTTCTTTGCTCTGTTGATTGTATCGGTTGTTTTAATTAGTCTAAAACTATTAATGAAAATACGTAAATTTCTAATTTTATTATTTTGCATTTCTAAACGTGATGTTGTTATACGCAAAAGAAAATAGCAGTGTTTCCTATGCAAACAATGAATCTGCAAGTGATTTCACTCCTACGACTGCAGGTATAGAAGATGATAATTCCGCATATTCTCAAATAATGCACTTTATGCCAAAAGTATGTTCGGACAAAAAAACGAATCTAAAATTTTAGAAGCTGAAACATTCTATAAAAAATTTGAAAATGCTTTTAAAGCTGGGAATTTTAAAGATACAAAAAAATATTTCAATCTTTTTTTAGAAGAAATAGGCAATATTGAAATAGCTCCAGTATATACATTTTTTCTTTATGAAAATATGAGAGATATGATCACAAACTCAAAAGCGTATATTGCGTTTATTCTTCCAACGACGGAAATTATTCAATTCCAATGGCAACTAAAGATAATTCTATTATAGAAAGATGTATTTCAATTTACTCCTCTGGGAAAACTAAAACAGAGTGAAAACTGCACTTGAAAGAAGCGGAGCCTACAAAGATATTGTCTTAGAAACATTAAGAAAATTCAATCTTCCTGAAGAATTGTTTTATCTGCCTGTAGTTGAAAGTTTATATGATTTAAACACAGTTTCAAGAGCCGGTGCAGTAGGAATATGGCAAATTACGGCGCACAGAGGAAGAGCTTTAGGACTGCATAATAAACTATTGGATAGATGAAAGAAAAGATCCTGAGCAATCTATAAAAGTGGCGTGTTTATATTTAAAACAACTATATACTTTACTTAGCGATTGGCATTTAACGCTTACAACCTACAACAGAGGAGAGTATGGGCTTATTTTGCTATATGAAGTTTTCCAATGCATCAAATATTTCTGAAATAATTTCTAGAAACACTACGCCAAAAGAAACACAAAACTACGTTCCTCAGTGTTTATAGCTGCTGTAAAAATCGGCGATAATATTGAAGAATACGGCTTTAAAAATTTAATTCCCGCGAAGCCTTTTAAATACGATAAATATAAAACAAATAAGTAATAGATTTAAAAATTGCCGCTCAATGCGCTGAAACTAGCGTTGAAGAAATAAAGAGACTTAATACAGCCTTAAATACATGGTGTACTCCGCACGGATATCCTAATTTTGAGTTAAAAATACCTTGCGGCAGCAAAGCAAAGTTTATAGAAAACATAGCAAAAGTAGAAAACTTAAATCCTTATCCCGGATTTGTTAAACATAAAGTTGCTAAAGGCGAATATATTAAAAAAATTGCACTGAAGTATAAGACAACAGCAAAAGAAATTTATAAAGATAATCCAGCGCTATCTAAACAAAAGTATCTAACACCCGGACAAATTATATTAGTACGGCCAATTAAACAGTATTCTAAATAATTTTTATTGTTTTTCTAAAATAATAACAGTTAATTCGCTCGTATTAAATAATCTCATCGGTGGACCCCATAAACGTGTTCCGGACGTTATATACATAACAGATTTATTGTTATAATATAAACCATAGTTGTATTTCATTAAATATTTTCTTACTATTTCGACTGGTGGAATTTGTCCTGCATGCGTATGTCCTGAAAGCTGTATTATTTCTATACCGCGCCTTGAAGCCTCGTCAAAAGCTTCCGGATAATGGCTTAAAAAGATTATAGGATAATTTTTATCCACATTAGCAAAAGCTTTTGAAATATCTATAGGATTTTTATAGCATAAAGCATTTATCCCGGCTATATTAATAATATTTTCAACCAAAATACTTTCATTCTGAAGAGCTTTAACCCCTAATTTATCAAGCATTGAAAAATATGAGCTGCCGCCGGCATAATATTCATGATTGCCAGTTACGGCAAAAACACCGTATTTTGCTTTCAATTTTTTAAACCCATACTCAATATATTTATCATTTTTATTAATGTCCGCATCCATTACATCGCCAGTAATAACTATTATATCCGGTTTCAAAGCCATAACTCGGTCAAAAATTTTATTCGTTATTTTAGGCGAAGTAAGCGCATTGATATGTATATCTGAAAGCTGGACTATTTTTAAAGAATCAACGGGAAGTTTTGAAGCTTTTATTTTTACTTCTTTAACGTCAAATATAAAAGCAAAGTTTAATAAAGCGAAAATTGAAGCTGTTACGATAAAAATAACAGTTATTAAAGTTGAATAGTATCTAAAATTTTTAATCTTAAGCAAAAAATTAAATGCATTTAATATATCGTTTACAATTAAAAAAGATACAGATATTCCCCATATACCCATGCCCATAAATCCAAAAGAGGAAATTTCCAATATTAATGGCATATCCAGACATTTAGTTATATTAATTATAAATGAGAAAAAACTTATAATTCCTAAACTGATGAACAGTATACACAAATAAATATTGTATGGCCGACAAATGTTTAAACCAGAATTTGTACGCCATATAATGTAGCCGTAACTTACGTAATATATTATAAACATCAACAAGACAATAAAAATAAACATCAGCTCGACCTTAACTGTTTCAGTAAATCAATTCGTGATTTTAAAAGAAATTTTGTTGCCGTTTTAGATAGATAATCAGGATAAGACCACGGAAGTTTAATAAAATTATTTTTTTTATATATTGTCGTAACTTCTCCATATATGCCGTCCGCAAGATAAATACGATGGCTGAAATTCTTTGTTGTAGCAAGAACAACATTCGCAGGAGTTATATAGCCGGGATCAATATTTATTCGTCTTTTAGCGTTTATGGCAAAATTACTTTCAATAAAATTTGTAAAAACTTTTATTCCAGCAATATCAACAGCAAAAATTAATTTGACAAATGAAATCCACAAACGTTTTAAATTACAGCCCATTTCAAGACTATAATAATCCGAAAAATCAAAAGGAATAATATTGCTTATTAAATCAATTCTACCAAATTTTTCTTCAAGTATCATAAAAGATTTTTGTTTTATTTCTTCTTCTGAAAAAATTATACCGCAAAATAATTTCACCTTTTTTTGCACACCTGCAATCCCCATATTTCCTCTTATTACTGCCCTTAGTCAAATTTTATAATTTTGTAATTACATAACGACTTATATCATATTATTGAATAAAAAAGATTTTTTTTGCTAGACTAAAGTTATTTCAGTACAAGTTCACTGATATGTGCAAAGGAGATTTATGATAAAAAAAGTTTTTTTCGCAATATTACTCGCACTAACCTTTTATGTAAATGCTTTTTGTTTTAAGGAATTTGCTGAAAAAATTGATTACTTTGTAGAATTTCAGGAAAAATCACCTGAAATGGCAGCAGTTTTGCACGTTAATTTTACAAATATTTCAGAGCCTAAAGCAGCAGAAGAAATAGTAAAACGCCAGTTAAAAATACACGGCGATACGCTTATATCAAATAAAAAAGTATATATAACATTAAAAAAAGAAACAAAATACAAAAATATTATCGGTTCAGCCTGGAGTATAAACGAATCAGATCCTGCAAATCCAGTAAAAATTAAATTTCAAAAAGATTTAGCCGCATATGTATGGCTTGGAAAAACAAAAAAAATTGTAACATTTCCCGACTATATGTATTTTCTAAAAAAAGAAAGAGAAAATAAAAAATTTAGAAATAAGACAACAAAAAAACAGTTGCAAGAGAAAAAGACGCAAGATAACGGTATGTAAATTTTTGTATATTGTTAAAAACGTATAAAATTATGCTTATCCTAATTTTTTAGTAACAGAAGTTTTAAATATGCGCTCTTTTAAATAATAGCCAGTAAATGACTTTGGGATTTTAATTATATCCTCCGGAGTTCCTTCAGCTATAATTCTACCGCCTCGTTCGCCACCCTCCGGGCCTAAATCAATAAGCCAATCGGCAGTTTTAATAACATCGAGATTATGCTCTATAACAAGAACGGTATTGCCTGAATAAGTAAGCCTTTTTAATACTTCAAGAAGTTTTGCCACATCGGCAAAATGTAAACCGGTAGTAGGTTCATCAAGAATATATACTGTTGTCCCGGTAGCTCTCTTTGAAAGTTCAGCTGCAAGTTTGACCCTCTGAGCTTCCCCTCCTGAAATAGTTGTAGCCTGTTGCCCTATCCTTATATATCCAAGCCCCACATCGTCAAGGGTAGATAAAATTCTATTAAGCGTAGGAATATTTTCAAAAAAATTTACGCTTTCCTCAACTGTCATATTTAAAACTTCGTCTATATTTTTCCCCTTATATTTTATCTGCAGAGTTTCTTCATTAAATCTTCTGCCGCCGCAAACGTCGCATTTTACGTAAATATTCGGCAAAAACTGCATTTCAATTTTTAAAGTACCGCCACCCTGGCAGTTTTCACATCTTCCGCCTTTGACGTTAAAAGAAAATCTTCCAGGCTGATAACCCCTTGCTTTTGACTCAGAAACTTGGGCAAACAAATCTCTTACTATTGAAAAAGCACCTGCATAAGTTACAGGGTTTGATCTCGGAGTTCTTCCTATGGGCGATTGATCTACAATTACAACCTTATCTATATTTTCAAGCCCCTCCATATTTTTAAATCTGCCTGGCTTATCTTTTGCGCCATAAAGCTCGCGCGCAAGATTTTTATATATTATTTCGTGAACTAAAGTTGATTTGCCACTGCCAGACACTCCTGTAACACAAACGAAAAGTCCAAGAGGAATGTTTACATTTATATTTTTTAAATTAAACTGCTGAGCGCCTTTAATTGTAAGCCATTTATCCAAAGGTTGTTTTCTCTTTGACGGAACGGGTATTTGCAAATCGCCTTTTAAATACTTCCCCGTAAAAGAATTTTCAAATTTTACTATTTCTTTTACGCTGCCTTCTGCAACTATATATCCGCCGTGTACCCCGGCGCCAGGCCCTAAATCTATTATGTGGTCCGCCAGCTTCATCGTATCTTCATCATGTTCAACAACAATTAAAGTATTGCCTAAATCCCTAAGTTTTACAAGGGTTCCCAAAAGTTTATCATTATCTTTCTGGTGAAGACCTATAGAAGGTTCGTCAAGAACATACAAAACTCCGGTAAGTCCTGAGCCTATCTGAGTAGCCAAATGTATTCGCTGTGCTTCGCCGCCTGAAAGCGTAGCGCTTTCTCGTTCTAAATTTAAATATCCCAAACCCACATTATTTAAGAACTTTAATCTTTCACATATCTCTTTCAAAATAGACTTGCTTATAATTTTATCTTTGCGGCTGAATTCAATTTTATTAAAAAAATTAAATGCATTTTCAATAGACATTTTCGTAATATCTGAGATTGATTGTCCGTCAACTAAAACTGAAAGAACTTCCTTTTTAAGCCTTTGCCCCTTACATGAAGGACAAATTTTCTTACACATATATTTGTTATAAATTTCTTCTCTTACAAAAGAAGATTCTGTTTCATTGTATCTGCGCTGCATATTTGTTATGGCACCTTCAAACGTATCGTCTCCGTAAAGAAAAATTTCCTGCTGTTTTCTTAAAAGTTCTTTCCAAGGAGCATTTAAAGGGATTTTATTTCTTTTTGCTGTTTCGGTTAAAAGTTTCCAATAATATCCGCTCCAACTATTTTTCCACCTGCTAGTTCTTGTTGTTATTGGCTCCGCCCAAGCAATAATCGCTCCTTGTTTGAGCGAACGGTTTTTATCTGGAACTATTAAACTTTCATCAATTTCTATTTTATTTCCAAGCCCTCCGCATTCAGAACACGCTCCAAACGGGGTATTGAAAGAAAATAATCTAGGTTCAATTTCAGCAATATTTATACCGCAATCAATACAGGCATAATGTTCGCTGTAAACTGTTTCATCAACAGCTTTCCCGTCTTTTACAGTAACAACGGATACCGTTCCTTTTGATTCCTTTAAAGCTGTTTCAACCGAGGCTGCAACCCTTAAACGCGAATCTTTGTCAAGTTTTATTCTGTCTATAACTATGTCTATTGTGTGTTTCTTGTATCTGTCCAGTTTTATTTTCTCATCAAGCGTAAAGATATTATTATCAACTCTTACTCTCGAATAGCCGTTTTTGGCAAGACGCGGAAAAAGTTCTTCATAAGTGCCTATTCTTCCTTTTATAAGCGGAGATAAAATATGAATCATAACAGAATCAGGCATTTCCATAATTTCATCTATTATCTGCTGTGCAGATTGAGACAGAATCTTCTTATCGCATTTAGGACAATGAGGGACCCCTACTCTTGCAAACAAAAGTCTCAAATAATCGTAAACTTCTGTTACTGTTCCTACTGTGGAACGCGGATTATGCGACGGAGTTCTTTGCTCTATTGAAATCGACGGAGATAAGCCTTCAATAATATCTACATCCGGTTTTTCCATAAGTTCTAAAAACTGTCTTGCGTAAGCAGACAGAGATTCAACGTATCTTCTTTGTCCTTCAGCATAAATTGTGTCAAAAGCAAGGGAAGATTTTCCAGAACCGGATAATCCTGTAATTACTATAAGTTTATTCCTGGGTATATCAATATTTATATTTTTTAAATTATGTTGCCGCGCCCCGCGAATTTTTATTGTATTCATATTATTCCTTTTTCAAAAAGTACGCCTATAAAATAAAAACATCTATCAAACTGGCGCATTAATATTAGCATCTTCTTTTATTCTTTTTGAATTAAATAGATTGTCTCATTGAT
Source organism: Endomicrobium sp. (assembly GCA_031290155.1). Lineage (GTDB taxonomy): Bacteria > Elusimicrobiota > Endomicrobiia > Endomicrobiales > Endomicrobiaceae > Endomicrobiellum. Next base: position 88,092 of record JAITOB010000031.1, read on the forward strand.
AATACGCGGATTCGTAATTTCTATTATATGATTATGATAATCTATACAAATTACTGTTTATACTTGCCATTTTATATATTAATTAAAATTTATTTATATTTATTACCGTATCTTTAGCATCGGTAAGCATAAAAGGGTAATCAATATTAAAATGCAGTCCTCTGCTTTCTTTTCTATTAATTGCAGAATGCACAATCATTTCTGCTATAAACACTATATTTCTTAATTCTATTATATCTCTCTCAAAGGGCGTTTTATTAAAATAACATTCTATTTCTTTTTTTAAAATACCTATTTTTTTTTGTGCTTTTAAAAGTATTTCGTTTGAACGCGAAATACCTAGATAATTCCATGTTAATCGTCTTATTTCTTCCCATTTATGCACAAAAACATAAATTTCGTCAACTAAAGACTTACGCTGCGCTATAGATTGAATAGTACTTGTCTGTGAATATTCTTCTTTTAAAAATTGTAATGAATCTTTATATACCCTCTCAGCATATACGATACCTTCAAGCAGAGAATTTGAAGCCAACCTGTTTGCTCCGTGGACTCCCGAACACGCTGTTTCCCCTGCCGCATATAGATTTTTAATACTTGTTCTGCCGTTTTCGTCTATAGCGACACCTCCGCAAAAAAAATGCGCTGCTGGAACTACAGGAATCATATCTTTTGACATATCAATGCCAAATTCAAGACATACAGCATAAATATTAGGAAATCTTTTAACTAGAAAATCTTTTCCTTTTTCCGTTATATCCAAATACACAAAATTTTCACCGCTGGCCTTAAGTTCTTCGTCAATTGCTCTTGCGACTACATCTCTTGGAGCAAGTTCCTTTGCAAGGTGATATTTACTCATAAAAGTTTGACCGTTTTGCAGCCTTAAAACACCACCTTCCCCACGTACAGCCTCTGAAATTAAAAAAGATTTTACCCTATCATTATACAGACACGTAGGATGAAACTGAACAAATTCCATATTTGCTATATCTGCTCCAGCTCTGTAAGCCATTGCTATGCCATCACCTGTAGCTACGTCGGGATTTGACGTATACAAATATGTTTTCCCTGCCCCGCCACAAGCTAAAACCGTAACTTTGGATTCAAAAACTTCTCCTGCGCCGGACTTATTTTTTAAGACATAAGCGCCACGGCATCTATTTATATTATCAAGAATTAAATCTACCGAAGTGTGCTCCTCATAAACAATAACATTACTTTTCTTTATATTTTCTATTAAAACTTTCTCTATTTCATTACCCGTTATATCTCCGGCATGAAGGATCCTTCTATTACTGTGTCCGCCTTCAAGCCCAAGTTCAAATTCTGAATCAGAATAATCCTTTTTTGTAAATTTAACTCCAAGTTTTATCAACTCCTGTATTCTCGCAGGAGCTTCTTGAACCATCATTTCAACAGCGCTCTTATTGCAAAGTCCTGCTCCTGAAATTATTGTATCGCATATGTGTTGTTCAATAGAATCAAATTTTTCGGTAACGCACGCAACGCCGCCTTGCGCTTTATTGGTATTAGAATCAGACAATTTTCGTTTTGTTATTAAAGAAACGCTTCCGCTGTTTGAAGCTTTTAATGCTAAACTAAGCCCAGCTATACCGCTTCCTACAATTAAATAATCCGATTTTATCATTATAATTTACTCTGTTTAGTCATAACAGTGTTATCTATAAGCCGTGTTTTCCCTATCCATACAGCCACGGTAAAAACTGCTTTTTTAGTATTTTTATCTGCTGGTGATAAATCATAGAAATTCACAATTTCTGTATAATCAATTTTACTTACTGGTATTTTTTTAAATTTATTTACAGCATCCCTTTTAACTACGTTTAAATCTTTAGTTTTAAAATCTTCCGCGGCTTCTTTTAAAATTTTATAAATGTTTCCACTTATATTTTTCTCTTCAACGCTTAAATAAGAATTTCTGCTTGAAATAGCGAGTCCGCTTCTTTCTCTTACAATAGAACATGGAACAATTTTAGTTCTGAAATTTAAATCTTTAATAAGCTTTTCTATAATTTTAAGCTGTTGAAAATCTTTAATCCCAAAATATGCTCTTTCTGCACATGATATGTTAAAAAGCTTTGCAACAACCGTAGCAACACCTGCAAAATGATTAGTTCTAAACAATCCGCATAAAATATCTTGTAAAGTTTTTACTTCTATAAAAGTTTCATAATTTGCAGGGAACATATTTTCCACTAACGGCATAAAAATATAATCCACATGATTTTTTCTGCAAATCTCTATATCTTTCAAAATTGGTCTGGGATATTTTAAGTAATCCTCATTAGGTCCAAACTGTATAGGATTTACAAAAATTGATACTATTGTAATATCATTATTTTTTTCAGATTGCGAAATTAACGAAATATGTCCTTCGTGCAAAGCGCCCATTGTAGGAACAAGCCCTATTTCGTCGCCGCTTTTAAGATGACTCGAAGCAATTTTTTGCATTTGTGCAACGTTTTTTATAACTTTCATTTATAAATGTTCTCTTCCTGAGGAAATTTTCCTTCTTTGACTTCATTTATATAATTGTTCACTGCAGTTTTTATTATTTCACCGATGCTTGCATATTTTTTTACGAACTTAGGCGTAAAATCAGGAAATAATCCTAACATATCATCAATGACTAAAACTTGTCCGTCACAATAACGTCCCGCTCCTATGCCTATTGTAGGAATCTTCAAACGCTCGGTAATTTCTTTTGCCAATTGTTCAGGAACAGCTTCTAGAACAATCGAAAATACGCCGGCTTCTTCCAAAGCTACTGCATCAGAAATCATTTTTCTGCGCGCTTCTTCTGTTCTGCCTTGCACCTTAAAACCACCAAATTTATTTATCGCCTGCGGCGTAAGCCCTAAGTGCCCCACAACAGGCACTTTTGTGTCTACAATCGCCTTAACCTTATCTATAATTTCAATCCCGCCTTCAACTTTCACAGCTTCCGCACCGCTTTCTTTTATAATTCTTGCCGCGTTCCCAACAGCACTTTCAACGGTTATTTCATAAGACATAAACGGCATATCGGTAACAAGAAGAGCTCCTCCATTTCCTCTTTTTACAGATTTCGTATGATATATCATATCATCTACAGTAACTGAAAGAGTATTTTCATATCCAAGTTTCACATTGCCAAGAGAATCTCCGACAAGCAAAACATCAATATCCTGGGAAGAAATAAGTCTTGCAGTAACATAGTCGTAGCAAGTTAGCATTGTTATTTTTTCACCAATTTGTTTTTTATTTAAAATTGTTAAAACCGTCTTTTTATTCATCTAAAAACTCTCTTTCTTTGTTTTTTGTTTGCGATTTATTCAAAATTACACGCCTGTGTGATTCTAACCTTTTGGTGCTTAAGTGTCAATGATTTTTCACATAAAATATTTCTGATTTTGCGTTTTAAAACAGGATGAATAAAGTTTCCGGATATTTCACATAATGGAACTAAAACAAAAAGCCTGTTTTGTATCTCTTTATGCGGTACTGTTAAAAAACTACTGCTGATAACTTGATTTCCAAAAAATAGAATATCGATATCAATAATACGTGGACCCCATTTTATTGTATTAATACGCCCTAAAATATATTCAATATGTTTTATAAATAAAAGCAATTTTTCTGGATTCAAATTTGTTTGTGCTTTAATCGCAATATTACAAAAACTTCTTTGTTTAGGCCCTATCGGAGATGTATTATAAAAAGAAGAAATCTTTTTAATGCTCGCAAACCCGCTGCTTTGTAAAACTGTTAAAGCTAAAACTATATTTTCCTCTCTGTTGCTTATGTTTGACCCTAAACTTAAATACACAGCATTTTTCATTATAATGTCCGGTATAATTTTATTCTTTAATTACATACGCCGCCTATTTTATATTATTAAGCGAATCGTCATCTTTATCCGTTTCACATTAAAGGACATTGCATTTAAATTTAACTAAACCTTTGCTTTATTATAAATAAATATAACAAAAAAGCTAAATGTTTTTTACATTTAGCACGTATTATTGATATAATTCAGGTATATTTTTTGTATATTACGTATAATATCATTTTTATTATATAAATTAATACTATCGCTGCCACAGAGTAACAGATTATAACTATTATATGTAAACAGCGATAAATGGTCCCACTTATCACTGTTTTTCATTACGGTATATTATTAAATCCATTTATAATTTGTCAAGAGTTTGCGGTATCTTACCTTATTTAACTTTAAATGATTAAATAGTCCAATTTGTTCTTTCAATATTTACGTTTATATTTCTAAACTTAATTCCTGCTTCCGTCTTTCCGTTTGCGTATATCTCTATACTCTCGCATATATTATATCCTGCTCCTAAATCCACCTCTCCTACCAGCGTCCCTTCTTCTACGCTCCGCGACTTGAA
>JAITOB010000012.1 GCA_031290155.1 Endomicrobium sp.
ATAGTGGGCAAAGTGGTCTTGAAAAACTCGCAACTATGCCTAAAGTAGATATAGTTTTAGCTGCTGTTGTCGGTTCAGTTGGTTTAAAATCAATAATAGCGGCGATAAAAGCAAAAAAAAACGTTGCTCTTGCCAATAAAGAATCTCTTGTTATGGCGGGAGATTATATAATGAAACTTGCAGCAAAGAACAACGTTTCTGTTCTTCCTGTAGACAGCGAACATTCGGCGATATTCCAATGCTGCGCTGGAGAGAAAAAAAACCAAATAAAAAAGATAATACTCACAGCTTCCGGCGGACCTTTTTATAAGTATAACGGTGATTTTTCTAAGATAACTGTTGAACATGCTCTAGCTCATCCTACTTGGAAAATGGGTAAAAAGATAACAATAGACAGTGCTACGCTTATGAACAAAGGACTTGAAGCCATAGAGGCGTCAATTCTTTTTGGAGTTCCGATAGATAAGATTGAAATAGTTATACACCCACAGTCTATAGTACATTCTATGGTAGAGTATGTTGACGGATCTGTTATAACGCAATTGTCAAACCCTGATATGAAGCTTCCAATACAGTATGCGTTGACGTACCCTGAGAGATTAAAATCTAATATAAAGTTTCTAAGCCTTACTGACATTGGTAGACTTGAGTTTTATAAGCCAGATTTTGATAAATTTCCATGTTTGAAATTAGCATATTTGGCGGCTAAAAAAGGAGGCGCGTTGCCTACTGTTATGAATGCGTCTAACGAGATTGCAGTAAAGAATTTTTTGGATAAAAAAATAAAATTTACAGATATTGCAAAAATAGTTGATAAAACAATGAAGGCTCATAAAGTTTCAAACAATATGTTAGTGGAGGATTTTTTTGAAGCAGACTCTTGGGCAAGAGTTTATGCGCACAATTTAATAGAAAAGGAATTTAAATTATGACGATAATTATTCAGATACTTGGTATATCCATAGGTTTTGGATTTTTGGTTTTTATACATGAGCTAGGACATTTTCTTGCAGCAAGAGCGTGTAAAGTCAGAATACTAACTTTTGCTTTTGGCTTTGGTCCAGATCTAATAAAGCATACTCATAATGGTACAAAATATTGTATCAAGACAATCCCATTTGGTGGTTTTGTCTCCATGGCAGGTGATAATGCTGATACAGCTACAGGAGCTGCTGATGAATATTTATCTATGAAATGGTATAAGAAAGTATTTATATGTTTTACAGGACCCATCTCAAACTATATTTTGGCTATATTTTTATTTGCTTTTGTATTTAGTATTTGGGGTGTTACTACTATTTCAAAAACATCTTCGATAGGCGGCGTCGTAGAAAATAAACCTGCAGCCCAAGCCGGAATTATAAGTGGAGACAGAATAAAGTCTATAGACGGAGTAGCAGTAAACACATGGCGCAAAATGATGGAAAATTTAAAAAATAAAGCCGACAAACAAGCTGTTTTTGCAGTTGAGCGAGGCACCTATACTTTTGATGTAACCATGACTGTGGATAAAAACCCTGTAACTGGTGCGGGTGTTATTGGGATAGCTCCTTTAATAGAAAAATCAGAAGCTGGTTTTTTGAAGTCTGTTTACTTGGGCGTGGAAGAGTCTGCAGTTCAAACTTTTCTAACAGTTGCATATCTTATTGACAAACTACTTTCTTTAGAAAAACCTGATATTTCTGGACCTATAGGGATAATGAAGTTAATGGGTGACAGAACTAAGTCAGGCATAGCAGATTACTTGAAGTTTCTTGCCGTTATATCTGTGGCTTTAGGTATGTTTAATTTATTTCCTATCCCAATGATTGACGGTGGCATGATAGTTTTGTTTGTTATAGAAGGCATAATTAGAAAGCAAATAAGCACAAAAGTCGTGCAGATTTACAACACTATAGGTTTGATTTTTGTAATTGGAATTTTTGTTTTTGCTACATATAGCGACCTGTTAAGGTTGGGCGTCGGCAAACTCTTCGGCAAGCAAGGGCTTGGTTTTTGAGTTTATGCTTCGCCGCCGCAAGCGTCGCCTAAATTTAAAATACATCGCTCTTGTTAGTTTGTTTTGAGCTTACGCTTTATTTAAAAGGACAATATGTCTAATGTTTATAAAGATAGAAATCAAGAAATTGACGAACTAAAAGAGGAGATAGATAAATATGTCCTTTTAGTAAAGAGTTGATAAAAGAATTGCAAGAGTATTACCGTATAGATTTTGCTTATACGAGCAATGCTCTTGAAGGAAATTCTTTAACCGAGTCCGGGACAAAAGTTGTCATTGAAGATGGACTTACTATAGGGGGTAAGTCAATAAGAGAGCATAACGAAGCTCTCGGACACAGCGATGCTTATACTTTGCTCGAGAAACTTGCAAGTAATAATACAATTACTGAATCTAATATTCTTGAGCTGCACAGGCTTTTTTATTTTAGAATAGATGAAAGCAAAGCAGGAAAATATAGAACTGAGCAAGTTTTTATCTCAGGAACCGATTATTTGCCTCCAAAATGTGGTGATGTTCCTAAACTTATGAAGGAGTTTGTTGATTCACTACCACAATTAAAAGAAGAAGCATTACATCCAGTGCATTATGCTGCTAAAGTTCACGAGAGAATTGCAACGATTCACCCTTTTAGCGATGGAACTGGTAGAACGGCACGACTCGTTATGAACCTTGCTCTATTTCAGTCGGGATATCCCATTGCTATAATCCCTCCGATACTAAGGAGCGATTATATATCTGCCATAAGACTGGCTAATAAATGTAATGTAGAGTTATTTTATAACTTCATATCAAATGTTGCGTATGAAAGTGCAAGAGATTACGTCAGGCTATTGAAGTATTATAACGGTAAGTAAAATGAAATTATATAAAAGAAATCAAACTAGAAAGATAAATATAGGCGGTGTTATTATTGGTGGCGGCATGCCTATTGCTATTCAGTCTATGACTAATACAAACACAAAAGATTGGAAAGCAACCGTAAAACAAATAAAGCAGCTTGAAGAAGTTGGTTGTGAAATTGTAAGAGTTTCTCTCCCAGATATGGAGTCTGCTTATAATGTAAGCAAAATAAAAAAGAATATAAAAATTCCTTTGGTTGCAGATATTCATTTTGATTACAGAATAGCTTTAGAAGCAATAAGGCAAGGTGTAGATAAATTAAGAATCAACCCTGGAAATATCGGCTCAAAAGACAAAGTTGAAATTTTAGTAAAAGAAGCTAAAAAAGCTCATATTTCGATAAGAATTGGTGTAAATGCAGGATCACTAAAAGAAGTTCATAATTTCCATGACAATGCTTCGCGTGTTAAAGCCCTTGCCAACGCGGCAATGGAACATGTAAAGATTTTAGAAAAGCATGATTTTTTTGATATAGCTGTTTCATTGAAAGCTTCAAATATTGATACAACGATTCAAGCGTATAGAATTTTTGCTTCAAAGAGAAATTATCCGTTGCACTTAGGCATAACTGAATCAGGTTCAATTTTCAGTGGGACGATAAAGTCTTCGGCAGGACTTGGTATCATGCTTTACGATGGGTTAGGTGACACGGTGAGAGTATCTTTAACTGCTGATCCTGTTGAAGAGGTAAAAGTTGCGTATTCTCTACTACAATCTTTAGAGCTTAGAAGCTCAGGGATAGAAATAATTTCGTGTCCTACTTGTGCAAGGACTCAAGTTGATTTGATAAAAATAGTTTCAGATATAGAAAAGAGAGTATCTACAATAAAAAATTTAAGAAAATTGTCTAAACCAATAAGAGTTGCGATTATGGGATGTGTTGTCAATGGTCCTGGTGAAGCAAAAGATGCTGATTTTGGTATAGCTGGTGGCAAAGTAGAGGGAGTTTTATTTAAAAATGGCGAAATTGTCGGGAAAGTAAAAGCTGATAAATGGGGGCAAAAGCTTGTTTCTATGATAAAAGATCGCCTAAGCGATATTTTACAGGAGTGAAAAAATGGCAGAGATTTATTTGACAAGAGACGGCAGAGAAAAACTTATTAAAGAGTTGGAGGATTTGCAAAAAAGGAAACCTTTGATTCAAGATGAGATTGCTAGATCACGCGAACATGGCGATTTGAAAGAAAATGCTGAGTATCATGCTGCAAAAGAGACTTTGACAAATCTCATGCGTAGGATAATGGAGTTGGATTCTAAAATATCGAGTGCAAAAATTATCGAAGATCAAAATATAGAACCTGATAAAGTTTTTATAGGTGTTACTCTTACTATACAGGACGAAGATGGTGACGATTATGAATATACTGTTGTGGATTTGGAAGAGGCAGACCCGTCAGCAAATAAAATATCGGTACAGTCTCCTCTTGTACAAGGACTGCTTGGACACAAAGCTGATGAAACTGTAGAAGTTGAACTTCCTGTAGGCAAAAAGAAGTTTAAAATACTGAAGATTTCAAGATAGTTTAATGACCTTCCGCTTATAGCGCTAAAAGAATAATAGATAGAGGTATTTATGTTTTTCACGAAAATGTTGATTCCTACTTTAAGAGAAGCTCCTTCAGACGCAGATATCATATCTACAAAACTGATGATAAGAGCAGGAATGATACGTAAGTTGGCATCTGGACTCTATGAATTTTTGCCGTTGGGTTTAAAAGTTTTGAGAAAGGTTGAAAATATAATAAGGGAGGAAATGAATGCTGCAGGTGGACAAGAGATAACCCTACCTTTAATATTCCCTAAAGATTTATGGATTGAGACTGGCAGATGGAATGTTTACGGCAAAGAACTTTTCAGACTTAAAGACAGAAAAGAAGCTGAATTTTGTCTAGCTCCTACGGCAGAAGAAGCTGTTACGGATTTAGTAAGAAAAGAAGTTAAGTCTTACAAACAGCTTCCTTTGATGTTGTATCAGTTCGGCACTAAGTTTAGAGATGAAATACGTCCACGTTTTGGTATTATGCGTTCAAGAGAATTTTTAATGAAGGACGCATATTCGTTTCATACAGACGAAGCTGATTTAGAAAAATATTATAAAGTTATGGTTGACGCTTATACCAATGTCTGCAAAAGATGTGGTTTTGAGTTCCGTGCCGTAGAAGCTGCTTCAGGTGCCATAGGTGGTTCTTTTTCCCACGAATTTATGATTTTGGCAGATACTGGCGAGGAAGAAATTGTATGGTGCGGTTGCGGTTATGGTGCAAATAGCGAGAAAGCAGAATGGCTACCGTTGCTGCAGACAAAAGAAGAGCCTTTGATTTTGGAAGAAGTATTGACTCCTAATGTTGGAGCTGTTGAAGACGTTGCGAAATTTCTAAATGCATCACCTGAAAAGTTTATTAAGAGTATTGTATATAAAGTCGACGGTAATCCTGTAGTTGTTTTGGTAAGAGGGGATCATGAAATAAATGAGATAAAGCTTCAAAGCTTGCTTGGCGCAACTGAAGTTGTCCTTGCCGATGAGCAGACAGTTATCGCGGTAACCGGAGCACCTTTGGGCTTTGCAGGTCCTGTAGGACTTAAAGGTGTCAAAATTATCGCTGATTTATCTGTGGTTGAAATCTCAAATGCAGTTGCCGGAGCAAATAAAAAAGATTATCATCTTAAAAACGTAAATTACAAGAAAGATTATAATGCAGATCTTATAGCCGATGTAAGAAAAGTTGCGCACGGAGATATATGCCCGAGATGCAAAAAAGAAAATTTGAGATTTTCAAGAGGTATTGAAGTAGGACACGTTTTTAAACTTGGAACAAAATACTCTAAATCTATGAATGCTACGTATCTAGACACAAACGGTAAAGAAAATCTTATAGTGATGGGTTGTTACGGCATAGGGGTTACAAGAATTCTAGCTGCTACTATAGAGCAATCCCACGATGACAACGGCATAGTATGGCCTGATAATATAGCTCCTTTCAACGTAGTAATAATACCTATAAATTACTCCGATGTAAAAACTAAAGAAACAACAGATAAACTTTATAAAGATTTAACTTCAAAAGGCATAGATGTTTTGATTGATGACAGAGACGAAAGAGCTGGCATAAAGTTCAAAGATGCTGACTTAATAGGTATTCCATACAGAGTAACAATTGGCGAGAAAAATCTTGCAAATGGTAATGTGGAGTTAAAGACAAGAAATGGTAGCAAGGATAGTTCTAGACTTTTAAAACCTGAAGATGCTATGTTGGAAATTGTAAAAATATTTAGTTGAAATCATCTATAAAAATTGAAGAAAATAAAAAGAATTGTATGCTAAATAATATGAATAGAATGGCAATCCCAGAAGAAAACATTAAAATAATGAAGGAAAAGAGATATATTGATAAAAATGTTTATGACGCTACTAATGAACGGTTAGATATTATTTTTAATGATTTTAAGAAGATATATGTTTCTTTTAGCGGAGGAAAAGACAGCGGTGTTTTATTAAATATGTGCATTGATAAAGCACGAAAATTTAAACGTAAAATAGGATGTTTGTTTATAGACGTAGAAGCATTTTATGCGGTAAGTGCTGATTTTGTAGAGAGAATGATATTTAACAATTTAGATGTGTTAGAGACATTTTGGGTATGTCTGCCTATGAAAAGCCCAAATTCTTTAAGTTATTTAGATCCTACTTGGATATGGTGGGATAAAGACAAGAAAAAGATTTGGGTTAGAAAAATGCCACAAAATGAATTTGTAATTAATGAGAAAAATAATAATTTTGGCTTTTATGAACAAAATATGTTGTTTGAGAGATTTATAAAGTCTTTTGGCGTTTGGTATGGGAAAGGAGAGAAAACAGCTTGTTTACTTGGACTGCGGACAGATGAGAGCTTAAATAGAGTTAGAGCAATTTTTTGTGACAAAATAAAATATAAAGATTTGAATTATTCAACAAAGGTAAACGAAGTAACATATAATTTTTGTCCTCTATATGATTGGACAGTGTTAGACATATGGACTTACAATGCAAAATTCAATAAAGATTATAATAAATTATATGACTTGTTCTACAAAGCCGGAGTAAATATTAGCAGAATGCGGCTTGACGAGCCTTTTGGCAATTCAGCTAAAGCTGGATTAAGTTTATTTAAAATTATTGAACCACAAACTTGGAGCAAAGTTGTAAACAGAGTTAGTGGGGCAAATTTTGACAATATTTATAATGTAAACAAAATAATGAGCAGTGCATATACTCTGCCTAAAAATCACACATGGAAAAGTTTTACTAAATTCCTATTAAAGACAGTGCCTGTTGAAACAGCAACTACGTATAGACACAAATTCGTTAAATTTATCAAATATTGGCACAGAATCGGATGTCCTGTAGTGAGTGAGGATGTAAAAATTTTAGAAAATAAATATGCAAAGTATATTATAAATACTCACAAGTATAGCAATAGAGGTACAGGAGACAAAGAAGTAATTAAGTTTAAAAGAATTGTTGATGAGTTACCTGGACTTGACAATAAGTGCGATTATTTGACTTGGAGAAGAATGGCGATGTGTATAATTAAAAATGACATTATATGTTACAGCTTATCATTCTCAATAACAAAAGACTTAACTTTACGTCAAAAAAAATTAGTAGATAAGTATAAAAATTTGTAGGATATTTAATTTTTATTATAGGGAGATTTTATGTTTAGGAGTCCTGTATATGATGTTATAGCAGTTAAGGTCAGTAAAATCGAAGCAAATAATTATAATCCAAACAAAGTTGCGCCTCCGGAAATGAAGTTACTATATGAAAGTATCAAAAACGACGGATACACAATGCCAATAGTTTGTTATTATGACAAAAAAAAAGACAAGTATATAATAATCGACGGTTTTCATCGTTATACTATAATGAAACAATATAAAGATATTTATAAACGAGAAAAGGGAAAACTTCCGGTAAGTATAATTAATAAAGATTTAAGTGATAGAATGGCAAGCACTATAAGACACAATAGAGCAAGAGGAAATTCTGACGTTGATTTAATATCTAGTATAATAGCAGAACTTATAGAAATAGGAAAAACTGATTCTTGGATATCAAAACATTTAGGTATGTCAGTTAATGAAATCTTAAGGTTAAAGCAGTTAACAGGACTAGCTTCTTTATTTAAAGATTATAAATTTTCAAAGTCATGGGAACCTGGTGAAGTAAAAAAGCGATAGAGCAAGATTACTAGATAATCATTCAACAGCTTTTGTTTAAACTTAAACCATTTTATTAATTATAGTATCATCAAATTGTTTTGTCGTTTTTGTTTTTGCTCTTTTATGCCTTTTTAATAATTTAATAATAAATTGGAGTGTAATAAAAATGAAGAATTTTTTTAAACTCAAAGAAAACAATACTACGATCTATACTGAAATAATAGCTGGTATAACAACGTTTTTTACAATGGCGTACATAATTTTTGTAAATCCTACTATTCTTTCTCTTAATCCGGGGATGCCTTGGTTTGGCATCTTTGCTGCAACAATTTTCGCTTCGGCTTTTGGAACCATAGTAATGGCATTGTTTGCAAATGTTCCTTTTGCTCTGGCTCCTGGAATGGGCGCCAATGCATTCTTTACGTTTGTGATATGCAAACAAATGGGTTTTTCATGGCAAGAAGCTTTGTTTATCGTAACAATATGTGGATTGTTTATTATTTTAATTACCGTGACGGAACTTAGAAAAATGATTGTTAAAGCAATACCGGATTTTCTTAAAGATTCTATTAGCGGAGGAATCGGATTATTTATAGCTTATATAGGTTTCAAAAATGCTTCTTTTTTAAAGTTTCTTTCCGATTCAGGCAGCTATAACATTTTGGATAACGGAAGCATTGTCGTAAACAGCTCTGTCGTGCCGTCTTTGGTATCGTTTAACAATGTGCATGCATTGTTGGGGCTTATAGGTCTTATAATAATGTCTTTGCTTGTTATAAAAAAAGTTAAAGGTTCAATTTTTATAGGAATAGTTGCAACTATTCTAATAGGTATTACTATGGGTGTAGTTGACCTTTCAAATGTTAAACTTTTTGATTTCCATTCTCTAGGTGCGTTAAAAGATGTTGCTTTTGCTGCTTTCAGCCAAGAAGGTATGGGATCTCTTTTTTCTGATTTGAACAAGATAATTCTTACGATAACTGCAATACTTGCTTTGTTGTTATCTGTAACTTTTGATGCTATAGGCACATTTATAGGTGCAGGCAGAGTAAGCGGAATTTTTGATACTGAAGAAGAAAAGAATCTTGCAAATAAAAAAGGCATAAATTCAAAATTTGAAAAGGCTTTGTTTTCGGACGGAATTGCCGCAGCATTCAGCGGTCTTTTCGGTACAAGCAGCGTTACGACTTATGTTGAAAGCACAGCCGGAATATCTGCAGGCGGTAGAACAGGGTTGACTTCATTGGTTGTTGCGATATTATTCTTGCTTTGTCTTCCTTTCGCATCACTTTTCAGCATAGTTCCTCCAGAAGCTACGGCACCGGCGTTGATTATAGTAGGGGTACTTATGATGTCGTCGGTCATGAAAATCAATTGGTCAGATTTGGAGCAGGCTGTTCCTGCTTTTTTGACGATAAGTATTATGGCTTTTGCTTTTAATATAAGCTACGGAATTGCCGCAGGATTTATATTCCACTGCATTATTAAACTTGCTCGCGGAAAAATAAAAGAAGTTCATCCTATCTTGGCAGGTACGGCTCTTCTGTTTTTAATTAACTTCGTTATAATTGCAATTAGAGGATAAAATGGGTTCACCCGTATACGACATTGCCGTAATAGGCTCGGGTCCTGGTGGTTTTTCAGCCGCTGTAATGGCTGCTCAGTTAGGTGCAAAAGTAGTTTTAATAGAGAAATCTTTCATAGGAGGAGCTTGTCTAAACTGCGGTTGTATGCCGACTAAGTTTTTATGGCAGGTGTTAAAGTTAAAACAAAAAATCCAAAAATCTTATGAATATGGTTTTAAAGCAAATCTTGACTCTATTGTTTTTGCTGATATAGTGAACAAAAAAGATAGAAATATCGCCAATATCAGAAAAGGAATGGAGTTAATATTGGCTTCTTATTATATAGAAGTTGTTAAAGGTTTGGCATCTTTCAAAGATAAAAATACTCTTATGGTTTTAAATGCCAAGAAAACTTCAGAGATTATAGCTGATAAAATAATTATTGCATCAGGAACAAAACCTTCTTCAACCAAAAATTTTGATTTTGATGGAAATAAAATAATCAGTTCAACGGACGCGTTGAGTCTCACGCAGATTCCCGAAACAATACTAGTTATCGGCGGTGGAGCGATAGGTATTGAGCTGTCAACTATCTTTGCAGGTTTTGGGTGTCGAGTAACTCTTGCAGAATGTGAAGGACAATTGCTTCCAAACGAAGACAGTGAAATTTCTGAAGAAGTAAAAAAGAACTTATCAAGACAAGGAGTAGAAGTACTTACATCTTGTGTAAATGCATTAGATAATGTTGATAAATATGAAAAAATATTGATAGTAACTGGAAGATCTCCTGTCAACGATTTTGGTGTGGATAAAGTTGGCATTAAAACTACGCCAAAAAGGTTTATAGAGACTAATGAATTTTGCCAAACAAATATAGAAAATATTTATGCTGTTGGCGATATTGCAGGTAAAAATTTGCTTGCCTACACTGCTCAAAATGAAGGTTGCATAGCCGCAGAGAATGCTGTTAAAGGTAACTCTTCGGAAATAAATAATAAAGTCATTCCCCAAGCAGTTTTTTCAATGCCTCAAAGTTCTTCTGTAAAAGTATACGATTATTTGCAGTATAAAGAAGTAGTTTTTGGTAAATTTCCATTTACTGCAAGTGGCAGAGCTTTTATTGAAGGAGAGCGTACAGGTTTTGTCAAATGCGCTGTAGATAAAGTTACTCAAAAGCCTTTGGCTTTTTGGTTAGTTGGCGCCCATGCTGACGAATTAGTAAATACTGCTTCGCAAATATTGGCAAGTGGCATAAATCATATATACAGAGAATCAATGTTTCACCCATCCCTTAGTGAAAGTTTGTTAAACGCTTATGAAGATGCTTTGGGAAAGTGTGTAGAATTACCAAAGAAATATTAATCTTACTATTATAAAGGAACTGAAACTATGAAGAGAACGCCTTTGTACGATGAACATGAAAAACTTGGAGCAAAGTTCACGGAGTTTAGTGGTTGGGAAATGCCTGTTCAGTATACATCAATTATTGATGAGCATACTGTGGTAAGGACAAATGTCGGCATGTTTGACACTTCTCACATGGGTACGTTTATAGTTACAGGAGAAGATTCTGAAAAGTTTTTAAACCATGTTACTCTTGGCAATATGTCTGGACTTCCGGATAAAAAAGCAAGATATTCAATGATTTTAAACGAAAATGGTGGAATAAAAGACGATATTATTGTTTATAAGTTTGGCAAAGAGTATATGATTGTCGTAAATGCAGGAAATCTTAATAAAGATTTTGAATGGTTGAGTAAGCATATCCAGAATATTGATGTTAAAATAGAAAATATCAGCAACGATATTTCGCTACTAGCTATACAAGGTCCAAAGGCTGTTAGTATATTGCAGAGCATAGCAGATAACGATATTACAAGTATGAAATATTTTACAGTGTCAGAATTAAAGTTAAAGATTAGTGATGCTAAATTCTGCAGAATCGCAAGAACAGGTTACACTGGCGAAGACGGTTTTGAAATTTTTATATCAAAAGATAAAGCGTCTGAACTGTGGGAAAGATTAATAAGTCTTTCAGTAAAACCGTGCGGACTGGGCTGCCGCGATACTTTAAGGCTTGAAGCTTGTATGCCTTTGCACGGACATGAAATTGACGAAAATATAAATCCTATTGAAGCAGGATTCCAAAAAACAATAAACTGGGAGAACGATTTTATCGGTAAAAATAAACTCCTTCCTTTAAAAGACAAACCTTTAAGAAAATTAATTGCTTTTGAATGCTTGTCAGGTATTGCCAGAAATTCTAATGAGGTTTTTCTTGGCGATAAAAAAGTCGGATATGTTACAAGCGGCTCATTTTCTCCTACTTTTAAAAAAGTTATAGGCATGGCGTTAATTGACGCTGATGTTCAATCTGACAACTTAAAAGTTGTAATTCACAATAATAAAAGAAAAATTAAAATACTTCCAAAACCGTTTTATAAAAGACAAAAATAGTCAACAATATAATCTCTAACTAAATCTATCAAGCAGATATTTTTATTTTAATGCGAGGAATGTGTTATGGCGACAGAGCGATTATTAAAGTGGAGTAAAAACGCACAGAAATTTTTTGAAGAGTCTGCAGATAAAAGTCTTGATTTAAAATTTATGTTTTCGCAAGCAAACGAAAATCAAACTGGAGATGGTTTTGAGGAATTTGTAAATTCAATAAATAAACTGAATATTAACAGAAAAATTAAAAAGTAGTTATAATTGATACTACATTTCTTTATAGATATTGTATTCCTGACTTCTTTCAGCATTTAGATAAAAATATTCCAACTATGTGGTTTTAAATAACGAAAATACAATAAAGAAAATAAATTGCAATGTATTACTAGAATCGTATGTAGATCAAGTTAACACTGACTTGTTTAAAGAATGGCATAAAAAGATAGTTGACGATTTTAGTGCTGTAAAGGATTTTAAAAGATTAATAACGCAAGAAGCGGAATTATTTGTTTCTAAGGGCAAAGGCTCTTTTGATGAATGTTTGAATTTTTTATTAGAAGAATATGGTTATACATGTACATTTTTAAAAAACAGAAATATTATTTGTCCAATGCCATTTTCTAAAACCATGGTAAATTTAATTGAACGTTATAATTTAAATATTATTGATTTACCCTATGCTCTATCAAATTATGCAAGGAAACATAGCAATGAAAGCTATATGCGTGAAATTGTGAATGAAGGAATAATATCACTTTTAAAAATATCAGATTTGAGAATTAATTTTTTCGTAATAAATAAGAATGGTAGGTAGTATATATACAAAAAATAATATTTATCAAGAAACTGTAGGAATAGTTCCTTATGCTACAGATTCTAAAGCTTGGGGAATATCTTTAGATATTATGAAAGAAAGGAAGCAAATGGTTATAGAGGAAAAGTCACCGAAAGGCAATGTCTATTTATCAGTAAAAGTGCCATTGATAGTAAAAGAAAAAGTAGAGAGAGGAATAGGGTTATCTATTAGACATAACAGATAGAAAAAAGAAAGAAGAAAGAAGATATAGAAAATAAGTTAAAGATTAAGAGAGGAAATGTACGAGAAGCAAGAGAAGTAGCACACGATATATCATCACCGATAAGTACATTAAGAGTAGTGGAATATGTATCAGAGCTTGACTCTAACTTCAAAAGCGGGGCTAAAATGAAAAAGCTAGGTATAGTTATGTTTTTGTTTTTTGCTTCTTTAGTTTGTGCATCGGAACAAATGATTGAAATTTCGGTTGAAGTTACCGAAATGTACGAAAACAAAGCCAGAAGTTTGGGTATGCAATTGCCAGATTCTATAAACGCGACGGAGTTTAATATTCCAGCCATTTTGGAGTCTGGCACTTGGGGAAGAGATACAAGGTTTTCTGCGACGCTTAAAGCTTTGGAAGAAAACGGCGCTGCAAAGGTTTTATCTCAACCTAAGATTGTTACAAAATCAGGAGCTAGTGCTAATTTTATGGTCGGTGGTGAAATACCGATTGTAGCCACAGGTGTTGGTACTTCTAGCATAAAATGGAAGAAGTACGGCATTATAATGGACATTAAACCAACACTATCAAAAGATGGTAAAATTGATATTGTTATAGAACCCGAACTTTCAAGAATAGACCATTCTATACAAGTAGCAGGATATCCTGCTATCAAAAAAAGAAAAGCTTCCTCACATTTGCAAATCAAAGATGGCGACACAATGGTGCTTGCAGGTCTAATAGAAACAATGAAAACTAAAACTAGAAAAGGTATTCCTTTCTTATGCAATATTCCAGTTTTAGGAATGCTTTTTGGCGTTACGTATTATAGAGAAGAAAAAACAAATGTACTTATCTTTGTTACCACAAAACTAATAAAATGAGAAAAAATAAAGGACAGACTTTAATGGAGTTTGTTTTTATTTTTGTTGTTTTGCTTGTAGCTACAACGGGCGTTTTAATTATGTATAAAACCTTTTGGGAAACAAAATACCAGAAGGTGTCAGCTCCTTCCAGCGCACTTGTGGGAATAATAGCAAAAGTTAATTACGTAAAATGAAATCAGTTGTCTCCACATTTATTTTTCAAGTTTTTATACGATTTAATTCTTCAAGCAACAACAAAGGACAATCAATGTTGGAAGCTCTTTTTGTTGTTATTTTTATAACAGTCATAATGTTTGCATTTATACAAATATGCATTATGGGTGTAGATGATATGATTGCAAATGAGGCAGCTTTTGTAGCTATGCGATCATCAGCGGTTACAAAAAGTAGGGTTCGTGTTAATGAAGCTGAAAATAGGGTAAAAAACTATCTCATATTTTTATCCTGGAGTTATTTTTGGAACAAGTGGATTTAATCCTTCAAGATTTATTCTGTCAGATAAGAAAACGGTTGAAAAATACTTTAACAAAAATGATGATTGTGGTGGTTCAGAAAGCATTGTTGGAGGTAATGATGTTGGTAAATCTGTAACTATATGGAAAGGCAAAAAGAAGTTCAAAGATTATTCAAGAAAGAATATATCCAAAGAAACAGTAAAGATATGTTATTTTACAAGAGTTATGTTCGGCTCTTTAGTAGCAAAAGACAATTCTTTTAAAAATAAAAGATACCAATCCTCAAGAAATAGAATGATACCGTCTCCCGATGAAAAATATTATTACAAAGCATTTCCCGGAGGGAAGAATTTTGAAAAATAACAGAGGGCAGACGCTATATTATTTTTTGATTTTTACAGTGATTCTTGTCATAAGTTGGGCTATGATGTTAAATATAGCATGTCTTATAAGGGATAGAATTAGGTTACAAAATGAAGCTGACTACATAGCTTTGTCCATTGCTACTTATAAAGCTAGAGTTTTAAATTTTTTAGGCGGAACAAATTATCTTATCGGTGAAATATTATCACTCAGCATGAACCCAAGAATCACTCAGCTTGCTTCATATTCAACGGATATTATCGGTGGTTTTCCCGCAACAATGTACCCTTCTTTTGAAAATCCTCTGTCTGATATAAAACATGAAACTTTTGGACATAAAAAAGATGACGGCGTAAGAAAAATAAAATATGTAGTGGACACTCTATTCAAAAAGCTCAAGACTTAGCTGTAAAGGGATATTGTGTATATCATTGCGGTGTATTGGCTGACGATATGTCTAAAGACTATAGCATATTGCTATTTCCGTCGAAACCTGAAAAGAATTTAGGTTTAAAACGGAACTCAAAAGGGATAAATTATTATTCCACTACAAATCTTGCCTGTATTTATTTGGACGATTCAATGCATTTTCATGTTTTATCGCGAGACAAATATAAGCAAAGCAAATATTCGTGGTTTGTTGAGGGTGATAAGTTTAGCGAGCAAAAAGTTAAAGTTGTTTTTCTCAAAAAAGCAAGTAACAGTAAACCGTTGTTTTCAAAGTTTTTAGGAATACATTACCCACAAATAATGGTATTTTCAGCTGCTTCCCCATACAATGTAAAAGGTTCAATGTTTCCAAAAATGGAAGATACTTTTACAGGTGCTACGAAAACTACAATGATTTTAGTTGAAGTCGCTTCACTTGCCCAGCTTGCTTTGATGGAGAGAGCTATAGCTAATGCTTCAGCCTTTGGTCCTTGCGCAGTTCCATTTATTGTGGCAGCTGAAGCTGCTATTGCTCTCAATTATGCAGAAAGCAAAACTGCAAGTGCTAAACTGTTAAACGGAAAGGACAACCCAATAGACGCATATTTAAAAGCAAAATCAGGCGGCTGGGGTGCTCATTTAGTTCCGTATGGTAAAAACAGCGATAGAGACTAATTAAAATCCATGACTTTGAAGTATCATTTAAATTTTTACTTTGAAAAACAATATTTACAAAGTTATTATTATATTATATAAACATTGGCTAATACCCAAGTATACCAATACAATTGGGTGAGCCAACAAAGTAAGAAGGAAATTTTTAGTGTAAATGAGGTACAAAGTTTAAACAAACAATTAAAATTTAATATTTCTTTTATCACATGTAGATTGAGAAAAAAAGACGTTTTAAGAAGAAGATGGGTTAATATCGAATTGGAGAAAAAAATGTCTTTGAAAGTCAATAAATCTTTAGTTTATTTATTTGTGTGTGCTTTTTGTTTTATTCTTGGAGTAGAGATATCTTATGGTCAACCTAGACCCATTCGTAATCAACAGGATTTCATTATAAAAGAACCTTTACAGTATTCAGGTTTATACACAAATGGACCTGGCTTAAAGTATTTTGAAAATTCGCTATCAGACTTCAGTGTAATCATAGCAGAAAATGGTGGTATTCATTCAAAAGGGCAAAATAGAATATCTGGCTTTTTAGGCCCTCACAACAAAATTTTAGAAACCAGAAGAGGATATATTGCCAATTTTACAAATGGTAGACTTATTTATGATGAGGTTACTCCTGAACAAGTAGAAGAACATTTGACAAAAATAATCTATTTATTATAGAATAACATATAATGAATTTAATAGAAAAGAAGCCGCCCGGCTCACCTTGACCATTTTAGGGAAAAGGTTTAAATGTTAACAATATTTTGTCGCATAGCGATGTATTTACGGGGCGGATATCTATTTATCTGGCCCGATTTTTTATTTAAAAATTGGGAAAGGGCAATGTCCCGACTGCCAAGAGGAGGAGCTGTCGAAAACAAAAGATTTCGTATAAACCAATTTATCAGGGACCCGGAAGTAAGACTTGTTGATTCTGACGGAAAAATGTTAGGTGTAGTAAAAACTTTTGATGCCTTATCAAAAGCACAGGCTAAAGATTTAGATTTAGTTGAAATCTCTCCACAGGCAAACCCGCCTGTTTGTAAAATAATTAATTTCTCCAAATTTAAGTATGAAATGGAGAAAAAAGAAAAAGAAGCAAAAAAGAAACAAAAAATTTCACACATTAAAGAAGTGAGAATAAGACCTCGAATCGGAGAACATGATTTAGAAGTTAAAATCAAACATGCCAGGGAATTTATTGCCGAAGGGGATAGAGTGCAGCTTACAGCTATGTTTTCGGGGAGGGAAATGCAGCACAAAGATTTAGGAATTAAAATTATGGACAAAATAAAAGAGTCTTTGGTTGATATTGCGGAACCCGAAGGGAGAACTTCTTTAATGGGTACGAGGTTATCCTTGATCTTAATTCCTAAAAATAAAAAATAATCTAATATGTGGCAAACTATACTTGTTTGCCATTATAAACGAGGGACTGAAATGCCTAAAATGAAAATGCACAGCGGCGCTAAAAAACGCTTTAAAGTTACGAGTAAAGGTAAAGTTAAATATAAAAAGCCCGGTCAGAGACATCTTTTAACTGGAGATTCAGGCAATCAGAACAGAAAAGCCAGGAAATCTGTTATAGTTGCAAAAACAGATATGAAGGTTATGAAAAAAATAATGCCATACGGCTTTTAAGATATTTATTATGACAAAGGAGATTTGCTATGCGCACAAAAAGCGCTGTATATACAAGACAAAAAAAGAAAAAAATATTTAGACTTGCAAAAGGATCTTATGCAACAAAGAAAAACCGTTGGAGAATGGTAATTCAGCAAGTAGAAAGATCTCTCAATTATGCTTATACCGGAAGAAAAGACAATAAAGCAAATTTCAGAACTCTTTGGATAATTCGTCTTAATGCCGCGGTAAGAGAAGAAGGAATTTCTTACAATAAATTTATTGTAGGTCTTAAGAAAGCTAATATTCTCATAGATAGGAAAATGCTGGCAGAAATCGCAGTAAATGATAACGTTACATTTAAACAATTGATAGAAGCCGCCAAAGCCGCATAATCAAAAATAAAATCAATGAGTTATTCTCCTGTAAAATCGATAGTATTATTTTTTCTTGGGCTTATAATAGCAGGTATGCTGCTTTTGTCGCTACCTGTTTCGTGGGGTTCCGGTAATTTTTCTTTTATTGCAAATTTATTTACGGCTGTCTCGGCAGTATGCGTTACGGGTCTTTCGGTTGTAGATATAGGAGAATATTATTCAATATTTGGACAAATAATCATTTTGCTTTTAGTCCAGTTTGGCGGTATGGGGTATATGTTTATTTCAACAGTTGTTACCTTGCTGCTTGGTAAAATGACTTTAAAAGACAGACGTATAATGCAGGATATGTTTGACGTATCGTCATTCAGCGGTTTAAAGAGACTTCTTTCAAAGGCTGTTTTTTTTGTTTTAAGTATAGAGCTTGTCGGAGCGGTAATATTAATTTTTATTTTTTTACGTAATTTTTCTTTTTTAAAGTCTATATATTTAGGAGTATTTTATTCGGTAACCGCATTTTGTAACGCTGGTTTCAGCGTTTTTGAAGACAGCTTAGCACAGTTTGCAGACAATCCGGGCTTGTTATACGTAATGTCAATTTTAATACTTCTTGGCGGGATCGGTTTTTTTGTAATAGTCGATATTTATGATACTTATAAAGAAAAACGTTTACATTTTGCAACTCATACAAAAGTTGTTCTTTCAATGTCTGTGGCGGTTTCATTTTTTACCTTTATACTGCTGTTATTTTCAGATGCGGTAAAAGGTCACGGCATACTTTATTTTATCAACAATATTTTTTTCCAAGCTGTAAGCATTAGAACTGCGGGTTTTTATTCTATACCGCTAAATCCGCTTGATGAGTTTACAAATACGATTTTAATATTTTTAATGTCAATAGGCGCTTCTCCCGGGAGTACTGCGGGAGGCGTTAAAGTTACTACGCTTGTATTGGTGTTTGTTTTTGTAAGAAGCGTCCTGAAAGGAAATGATGAATTCGTTTTATTTAAAAAACGAATTCCATTCGATTTAATAAAAAAAGCGCTTGCAATATTTATCGTATTCTTTGCTTTGACCACGCTTTTTTCAGCGATTCTTGTTTTATTGGAAGGATATTTAGGCGCGCTTAATATTATTTTTGAAGTTGTTTCTGCTTTTGCTACGGTGGGATTGTCGTTAGGTATCACCAAAGATTTATCGGTTGCAGGCAAAATGCTTATCATTATTGCTATGATAGTCGGCAGGATAGGTATTCTTGCGTTGTTGATAGTTATGTTAAATCCTATTATTAAAAATAAAAAAATAAAATATCCTGAAGCTAAAATATTAGTTGGATAATATAATAATTACAGTTATAAAATTATGGAAGGGGAAGTATCGATGAATAAAAAGCAGTTTGCAGTTATAGGGCTTGGAACATTCGGTTATAATGTTGCAGTGGAACTTGTAAAAAAAGACATACAGGTTTTGGCTATTGATAATGACAATGAAATAGTTAACCGCATAAGTCCGTTTGTTACACAGGCATTAATAGCCGATGCTACTGATGAAAAAGCTATGGAAGACGCCGGTATTGCAGATTGCGACAGCGTTATAATCTCAATAGGAGAAAATATAGAAACAAGCATTTTAACTACGCTTATAGTTAAAGAACTCGGGGTTAAAAATGTTATAGTTAAATCTTCAAGTCATTGGCATTCAAAAGTTGCGGTGAAGCTGGGTGCAAGCACGGTGGTATATCCAGAATTAGAAATGGCAAGGAAATATGCTGACAGCATATTAACACCTAATATTTTAGAACAGATAGAACTTTCAAAAGATTATAATTTAGTTGAAGTTGTAGCTCCTAAAGAAATTTGGGGTAAAACAATAAAAAATTCAGATATTAGAAACAAGTACGGGATTAACATCATCGCCATACGCAAACAAATCCCTGTTATTAACGATGATGGACAAAGTGATATAAAAAAAGAAATAAATATGTTGCCTGGTTCTGACGATGAAATAAATCAAAATGACGTTTTGATTGTTGTGGGTTCTCAGCAGGCTCTATCAAAGTTTAAGGATAATTTATGAACAATAAAAATATAAGCAGTAACAAAAACTCAAACGAAGCAGATTATATAGAATTAGGGAAATTTTATTTTCTTAATGATAAGTATGATGAAGCTGTCTCTGAATTTAAAAAGGTTTTAAAAATAAACCCTTCTAATGCTGAAGCTTATTATAACATAGGTCTTATTAAAGAGACTGCAAACTTGCTAGAAGAAGCAAAAGAAATGTATTCAAAAGCATTAGATATTAATCCCGATTATAAAATAGCCAGAGGCAGGCTCAATAAACTTATAGGTATTAGATATTAACAAAAAGGATTCTCCAGTGAATGATATCGAACATATTGTTAACGAAGTGTCGGAAAAAATAAAGAATTCCGATATTGCAGCGCTTGAAAAAATAAGAACTGAGTATTTGGGCAAAAACGGCGTTTTAACGCATATTTTAAAGTCCCTGCATAAATATTCTATTAAAGAGAAAAAGAAAATCGGCTCGGAAGCAAACAAAGCCAAAACTTTTATTGAAAATGAAATTGAAAAGAGAAAAGAAAATCTTAAAGAAGCTTTAGTTAATGAAAAAATGCAGAAAGAAAAATTAGATTATTCTCAAAGTTTTTATTTCCCCTTTGCAAAAGGAAGTTTTCATCCTGTTATTGAAACAATTGAAACTATAAGCTCTGTTTTTAAATCGCTTGGTTTTTTTGTTGCTGAAGGTTATGAAATAGAAAATGATTGGTATAATTTCGAAGCTTTAAATATGCCTAAAAGCCACCCCGCAAGAGATACCCAGGACACTTTTTATCTTGAAGGGATGAGAAATTTACTTAGAACGCATACTTCTCCAAGCCAGATTCATATTATGGAAAAACAAAAACCGCCTGTAAGAGTTATTGTGCCCGGTAGAGTTTATAGAAATGAAGCTTCTGATTCTTCGCATTCATCTACATTCCACCAAATTGAGGGTTTAACGGTAGATGAAAATGTAACGTTTACAGATTTAAAAGCTGTTCTTACTGAGTTTGTAGGCAGATTTTTCGGTTCAGCACTGAAAGTTCGTTTTAGACCGTCTCAT
Source organism: Endomicrobium sp. (assembly GCA_031290155.1). Taxonomy (GTDB): domain Bacteria; phylum Elusimicrobiota; class Endomicrobiia; order Endomicrobiales; family Endomicrobiaceae; genus Endomicrobiellum. The sequence goes on from JAITOB010000012.1 coordinate 21,069, forward strand.
TTTCAATTTACAGAACCTTCTGCCGAAGTCGATATACAATGTTTTTTTTGCGGAGGTAAAGGCTGCAGATTATGTAAAAATTCGGGATTTATTGAAATATTAGGCTGCGGAATGGTACATCCAAATGTTTTAAAAGCGGTTAATTATGATTCAGAAAAATATACGGGGTATGCTTTTGGCATAGGCATTGAAAGAATTACGATGTTAAAATATGAAATAGACGATATACGTCTGTTATATGAAAATGATTTAAGATTTTTAAAACAATTTTAAAATAGTAGATACCGTTGAAGTTTGTTTATAATTTTTAATGAAGTATCAGTGCAATAATTTTAGCAGTCGTAGCCCTGAGAAGTTTTGTAGAAAATCCCAAGGATAATTAAAATGAAAATATCATATAAGTGGCTTAAGAAATTTGTGGATTTTGATTTAAATCTGCAGGAGCTGGTATCAGTCCTTAATTCTATAGGCATTGAAACTGTTGTTGTTTCGGCCGGGAGCGGCTGGACTAATGTTGTTGCTGCAAAAGTTTTGACTGTGCAAAAACATCCGCAGGCGGATAAACTTTCTTTATGTAAAGTCAGCGACGGTTCAAACGATTATTCAATAGTATCCGCCGCAAAAAATATTGCAGTGGGGCAAATTGTTCCTCTGGCAAAAATCGGTGCGGTACTGCCAGGTAATTTTAAAATAAAAGAATCTAAAATAAGAGGAATAAAATCTGAAGGTATGATATGTTCTGAAGCCGAACTTGGTCTGTTAGAAAAATCCGGAGGTATTTTGGTTCTTAATGAAATTGCAAAAATTGGCGATGCTCTTGAAAATGTTTTAGGCGAAGCTGATTCAATTCTTGAGATAGAAATAACGACAAACAGAGGGGATTGTTTAAGTCACTTAGGCGTTGCAAGAGAAATAAGCGCAAAATTACAAAAGGCAGTAGCCCTTCCTGCGATAAAAATTTTTAACACTGCGGATTTACAGTATGTTGAAATCAAATCTAATTTATGTTCTCGTTATATAGGAAGCGTAATATCTGGAATTAAAATAGGTCCTTCGCCTAAATGGATTTCAGACGCTTTGGAAAAGTCCGGGATAAGATCTATTAATAATGTTGTTGATATAACCAATTATGTTATGATTGAACTGGGGCAGCCTTTGCATGCTTTTGATATAACAAAACTTTCATCTAAAAGGGTTATAGTAAGGAAAGCCGGTGATTCCGAAAAAATAACGGCCCTCAACGGCATAGAATATAAACTTGATTCCGATATGCTTATAATAGCCGATAAAGAAAAACCTGTTGCAATTGCGGGAGTTATGGGCGGAGAATATTCATGCATTGACGAAAAAACAAAAACTATATTTTTAGAAAGCGCAATTTTTGACTCAGCGTCAATAAGGAAAACTTCAAAAAAGCTGAATCTTTCAAGCGATTCTTCCTACAGATTTGAAAGAGGTTTGGGATGGGATATGTCTGAATTTGCGTCATGGAGAGCCGTAAATCTTCTAACTGAGATAGCCGGTGGTAAATTAGAATCAAGAAAAGATTTGAAGATTGTTGAGTATGAACAAATAAGAATAGCTTTAAGAATTGAGAGGGTATCTAAAGTACTGGGATATGCTGTTGAAGAAAGCGAAATATTTTCAATTTTAAAATTTCTCGGCATAGACGTAAAATATGGTAACGGGAGAATTTTCTGTAATATTCCGTCATGGCGCAACGATATAAAAGAAGAAGTGGATTTAATTGAAGAAATTGCAAGAATTAAGGGGTATGATTTTATACCCTCTCCCAAAATATCTCATACTCAAATATATGCGCAGGATAATTCATTTCTTCCTGTTGTTGTTAAAAAATTCAGGGTTAAATTAAACTCGCTTGGTTTCAGCGAAGCTTTAAATTATAGTTTTTCAGAAATCAGCGAATTAGACAAGTTTGGTTTAAAATATTTTTATAAAATAATGAATCCTATATCTAAGGAAAACGAAGTGTTAAAACCGTCTTTGCTGCCCGCGCTGTATAAAAATTTACTGCTTAATATTGACCAGGGCTGTGAAATTGCAGCTTTATTTGAATATGGTAAAATTTTTAACGAATTAGGCGAAAGAAAAACTTTTGCATTGATAATGTGCGGAAAAGTCTGGCGTGAATGGTGGAAATGGACAGAACAAAAAATTAGTCCAAAATACGATTTTTATTTTGGTGGCGGTATAATAAGAAATATTTTACCGGACGGTGAATTTAAAATTGATAAAAATTTAAATCCTAGAAGTTATTATCACTTCGGTAAAAACGCCGCTGTTTTATACAGAGGCAGACCTATAGGACAGTTAGGTATTTTGAATCCTTCAATATCAGATTCTGTTAAGGACGACGTCTTCTACTGTGAAATTGATTTAGAACCGCTTGAAGACGTTTATGTTGAAAAAAAATCTGTTTATAAAGCCTATTCGAAATTTCCTGCCGTAAAAAGAGATATTTCAGTGACTGCAGATAAATCTTTGCGATTTGCTGAAATTGAAAATATTATTAAAAATTTTATAAAGTCAGGCAGTTGTTTAAAAGAATATTCGTTATTTTCAGTATATTCTGATGAAACTAGGCTAGGCGGTGGAAAAGTCGGCTATTCGTTCAGATTGTCTTATAAGAATAATGAAAGAACATTGACAGATGAAGAAGTTAATAAAGATATGGGCGCACTGTTAAAAAAACTTGATGATGAGACGGGGGTTAAATTAAGACGGCAGTAAACCGGAATAAGCAATATAATTATTGTCAAAAAAATTGATTTTTGTATAACTTTAATAATAATCAATATCAAGAGGTATCAATGTGTTAAAAGAAGAACTTGAAGCTATTGCTTTTCTTGCAAGAATAGATATTAACGAATCGGAAAAAGAAAAATATCTTGCAGATATGAATAAAATGTTTGATTATATTGAAATTCTGCAGGAACCGGATGTAAGCGGTTTAAATCCTACGACTCACGTTACAGAGCTGAGAAATGTTTGGAGAGAAGATGTTGTAAAAAAGTGTTCAAAAGAAATCATAGACCATATTCTTAATGCGGCCCCTGAAAAAGAGGGCACTTTTTATAAAATTCAAAAGGTAATAGAATCGGAATGATAAAAGCAATTTATTTAACCAACGGTATAATTACTATCGAATATGATGCGGGAAAAATTTTGGAAGATTATAGAAAAAAACCCGATCTTATATGGATTGACATATATTTAGAAAACCACGAACTAAGTCAAGAAGAAACTATGATTCTTTCAGAACTGTTTAAGTTTCATGAGATGTCAGTAGAAGACTGCCTGTTTCCTCAGTATTATCCAAAAATGGAAGAATTTGAAAATTATGTTTTCGGAGCCGTGCATGGCATACAGCTTAAACCGCACTATTTTAAAGAATTTGAAGACAGCATTTACGAATTAAATGTTTTTATCGGCAAAGATTTTGTGGTTACCGTGCATATTGAGGAATTGTTTTTTCTTGAAACTCTTTTTGAAAAAGTAAAAGCCAGACCGCAGATTGAAATGAAAAGTCTTGAAAATTTGCTTTATAATATTTTTAATAAAGTTGTTTCCAGCTATGAGTTTACTTTAGAAAAAATCGACGATAAAATTGAAAGCTTAGAAGACGATATTCTTAAGGATCCTGAAACTGAAATTATGGAAGAAATTCTTGATACAAAAAAAGTGATTTTTGCTATGAAAAAAATAGCTGAACCGCAGCAAGCGACATATTTTTATTTTACAAGGGCAAACAATAATTTAATATCAAAAGAATATTTGGTATATTTCCGCGATATTTATATGCAGTGCGTAACAATGAATCAGTCTATACTTATGCGAAGCCAAATGGTTGTAAACCTGCTTGAAGTTTATATGTCAAGCGTTACGGTCAGACTTACCGAAGTTATGAAATTTTTGACAGTAATAGCTACAGTTTTAATGCCTGTTCTTATTATATCCGGTTATTACGGAATGAACGTTAAATTCCCTGAAAATTTTATTTTTGGCGATAGAGGCCTATGGCTTTTTGCGATGTGTTTAATGTTAGTTGCTATAATAGCAATGTTTATATATTTTAAAAAGAAGAAGTGGTTTTGATTATGGAAAAAATTTTAAAAGTCAGAGCGGGAGAACTTCGTGCAAAAATTTGTTCCGGCGAAATAAAAAGCGTTGATGTTGTCAAAGCTTGTTTTAAACGCATTAAAGAAACAGATACGACAGTAAAAGCATTTCTTAAATTAAATGAAGAACTCTCTTTAAAACAAGCCGCACAAACTGATGATAAAGTAAAAACAGGAATGAAATGCGGGCTTCTTGAAGGTATACCAATCGCTATAAAAGACAATATTATGATAAAAGGCGAAAGTATGACTTCCGCTTCAAAGTATCTTGAAAACTACGTATCTCCTTATGATGCGACCGTTATAGAGAAACTCAGGAAATCAGGCGCAGTTTTTGTGGGAAAAACAAATATGGACGAATTTGCTATGGGCTGTTCTACGGAAACGTCAGCTTATCAGAAAACAGCAAACCCTTGGAACATTAACCATATCCCGGGAGGCTCGTCTGGAGGCAGCGCAGCGGCTGTAAGCGCGGGAATGGTGCCGTTTGCGTTAGGATCAGATACAGGCGGTTCAATAAGGCAGCCTGCGGGTTTTTGCGGCATAGTAGGATATAAACCCTCTTACGGATTAATAAGCAGGTATGGGGCTTGCGCTTTAGCGTCTTCTTTTGACCAGATAGGAACACTTTCAAAAACTGTAAAAGACACAGCTTTGCTTACAAGCATCATAGCGGGAAGAGATTACAGGGATCCGGTTTGTGAACCCAGGGAATGGATTGACTATACGCAGGATATTGATTCGGATATATTAAAAACTGCAACAATAGGAATACCAAAACAAATTTTAGATTATAAAATAGATGATGAAATAAATAAATATTTCAACGAAGCCGTAAATAAGCTTAAGCTTGAGGGCGTTGATATAATTGAAATTGATATCCCGTCTTATAAATATATTCCTGCTTTATATAAAGTTATTATGTGCGCGGAGGTTTCTGCAAATATTGCGACTTTTGACGGAATTCGTTACGGGTACAGAACATCAATCGGCAGAAATTTGAACGATGAATACTCAAAATCGCGAGCAGAATCGCTTGGATATGAGGTAAAGAAAAGAATATTGTTTGGCACTTACGTATTAGGTGCAAAAAATTATTACAGGTGTTATCATCAAGCTCAAAAAGTAAGAACTCTGCTTATAAACCAGATAACCGATACATACAAAAAATGTGATTTTATATTTTCACCTTCAACTTTGCAGATGCCTGTAAAATCCGGCGGCGGACTTTCTGAAGAATGTGATATTTTCCTTACAGCTGCAAATCTCGCAGGACTTCCGGGAATAACAGTGCCGTACAGTTTTACAGATTCAGGTATTCCTATGGGCGTACATTTTATGGGTCAGCGTTTATCTGACGCAAAACTTTTTCAGGTGGCCAATGCGTTTGAGAGAATTTCAAAGTTCGATGTAAATAAGTATCCAAATCCTTAAGACGATTTCAATATATGTCGTTTAAGGGAGGGCATGACAATATTTGAAAAGGGAATTATAAACCCGTTTAGCCGGAATTTAGAACATGTGGAATGCTTGCCTTGGATGAATTATCAAAATTTCAAAATAAATTTGAGATTTATAACGCAGACATAACTATAAATATGATTAGAGACGCTATAATCGCAAATTATCTCGGTTATGATTTGTTGAATATTGATAAACACGGTTTTGATGCAAAGAAAAGCAAATAAAATAAATTCTTAGAAATAAAACAATGTTTTATTTCGAGTAAATCGTGGGTGGTACGTGGAATGATACAAATAAAGAGAAAGCGTTGGCATTTTCCGATGAGAAATTGTTTACTGTCATTGGTATTTGGAAAGACACAAGCGATTTGCAGTTTATGGTTTTTGGACAACATCATAAATCAGGTCATTACTTGTATAAGTTGGTAGTTTACAGGAAAAGAGATAGCCGCTCAACGCAATCTATTCCTATACAAAAACTAATCAAAGATTATAAATTCAACGTTATTTGTCCACCTGATAAAAAAGGATTTTGTTTATAAACTGCTGATTAGCTATCAGAAGAATTTATCTAATGTTTTGAGCAAAAATGAAACTAGAGAAATACAAAATATTTAATAAGTCTTGTTATGGATTACAGGAAATAGCCAATCCGTCTATCGATGTATTGATAACAGATCCCCCCTTATGGAATTTCTTATCAAAATAATTATTGGGATAAGATTTACCTAGTAAGGAAATTTGGAAAAATTCTTTTGATGTATTAAGGTTTAGTATTTTCTTCTGTACGATTAATGCATCGTCTTATGGTAGATTTGGAGGACAGCGGTTTTATAATTAAAGATGTGCTTTTTGGTCATATCTAAATGGGACGTCTAAAAGCAGGGATGTCGCATTAGATATTGATAAAGAATTAAATGTAGAAAGTGAAATTGCGGGTGAGTATAATTATGTTCAAGGCTATAGAAAGAATAAGGTAAAAAATTATTATACTAATGGTGTAAAATATAAAAAAGATAATGTCTAAATTGGGAAGAAAATATAATGGGTGCAGATTAGGATTAAAACCTGCTTATGAACCGATAATCTTAATTCAAAAACCTATAAATAAAAATTTGACAGCAGTACAAAATATAATAAAATACGGAGTCGGGGGGGGGGATTAAATATAGAAAATACTCGAATACCTTATGCAAATGGTGAAACTGAGGTGGGACACAATCCGCATGCAAAGGGACGCGTCCCATCGAATATAATTAGAACGTAAGCATATTGTGATAGATTGATAAATTTTTTAGTTCCTAAAGTCAGACAAAATGCGGAATACTTCAATATTCATCCAACGTTAAAACCGGTTGAATTAATGGGTCATTTAGTAAAATTAGTATCTTTTGAAGACCAAATAATATCAGATCCTTTTTCTGGAAGTTGTAAACACGGGAGTCGCAAGCTTAAAAAATAAAAAATAATTTATTGGCTATGAACTTGATAGTAAATATTATGAAATCTGTGAGAGAAGAATGAAAAATGCTAATTGTGAATCATTAGGGGCAGCTTTTTTAGCGGCACTTGAATTTGTGGATTGTAAATTATGAATGTATTGAAATAAATAGGATAAAGCGATGTTTGAATATGAAACGACAATAGGACTTGAAGTCCATATGCAAATCAATACAAAATCAAAAATTTTCTGCGACTGTTCTACGCAGTTCGGTTCAGAGCCGAATTCCAATACATGCGTAATTTGCACTTCGCAGCCGGGAGCAATTCCGATATTAAATAAAAAAGCGGTTGAAGCTGTTATAAAAACAGGGCTTGCATTGGGGTTTACCATAAATAAACGATGCGCTTTTGCAAGAAAACAGTATTTTTATCCCGATGTTCCCAAAAACTATCAAATAACGCAGTTTGAACCGTCGTTATGTTCAAAAGGAAAACTATCAATAATGATAGACGGGAAAGAAAAAATTGTAAATATAACAAGAATTCATCTTGAAGAAGATGCGGGAAAGCTCGTACATGAAATAGGCAGCAGAAAATTAGATTATTCTCTTCTTGATTTAAACAGAGCTGGCGTGGGGCTAATGGAACTTGTTACTGAACCAGAGCTTAGTTCCCCGCGGGAAGCTTTAGAATTTTTAAATGAACTTAAAAACATTGTTGAATATCTAGGTACTTCAGAGTGCAGTATGGAAGAAGGTAAAATGCGTTGTGATGTAAATGTAAGCATACGGCCCGCCGGGCAAGAAAAACTTGGTACAAGAGTTGAAATTAAAAATATGAATTCTATGTCCGGAGTTAGAGATGCGATATCTTATGAAGTTGAAAGGCAGAAAGAGGTTCTTGATTCCGGCGGCAAACTTATACAGGAAACAAGGCTTTGGGAAGCAGAAGAAAAAATAACAAAGTCAATGCGTTCAAAAGAGGGTGTTTTAGATTACAGATATTTCCCTGAACCGGATTTGGTTCCTTTTGATTTATCGGATTCTTTTGTTGAAAATCTACGTAAACAGCTGACCGAGCTGCCCAGAGCAAAAAAAACAAGATTTATAAAAGATTATGGTTTATCTGAATATGATGCAGATTATTTAACCTCTGTCAGAATGACTGCAGATTATTATGAAGATGCGCTGAATGCTTCAAAAGATAAAAATTTAGCCGGCAAGCTGCTTGCAAACTGGATTTCTACGGAATTAAGCGCAAAACTTCACGCTTCCAAAATATGTATCGCAGAATCTCCTGTTTCAAGTAAAAATTTGTCAAAGCTGGTTTCTCTTATTTTAGATGGAACTATTTCAGGAAAAATAGCAAAAACTATTTTTGAAGAAATGTATGAAAAATCGACGGACCCGGAAATAATAGTAAAGGAAAAAGGTCTTACACAAATTTCTGGCGAGTTAGCTATTATAAAAATGTGCGAAGAAGCTATTATTGAAAGTCCTAAAGCCGTTGCGGAATTTAAAGCAGGAAAAGAGAGAGCGGTTGGTGCAATTGTCGGCCTTATTATGAAAAAATCAAAAGGACAAGCAAACCCCCAGCTGGTTAACAAAATCCTCCTGGAAAAATTAAAAATATAACGTATTTCGAAGTTTATTTAAGCATCTAAAGTTAATATCTTAAAAGAGGTAAAGCAGTGAAAATAGTTATAAAGGTAGGTACAAGCACGCTTACCGGTAAAGATGGTTTATTAAATATAAAATATATATCAGATTTTAGTGAAAATATTGTTAAACTCCAAAAAGATAAACATAAATTTTTAATTGTAAGTTCTGGAGCTATTTCTGCCGGGCGCTCCCGTTTAAACGTAAATATTAAGCCTATAACTTTAAGAGAAAAACAGGCATACGCCGCTGTCGGACAGCCTTTGGTTATGAATGCGTATTCCGATGCTTTTTTAAGACATGGAAAAATAGCCGCTCAAATTCTTCTTACAAGATATGATTTTGAAAAAAGAGTTCAATATATAAATGTAAGAAATACATTGAATACTTTAATTGAAAATGATGTTATTCCTATAATAAATGAAAATGATTCTGTAGCGGTTGAGGAAATTAATTTTGGAGACAATGACACTTTAGCTGCGTTGGTTGCCGCCGCTATAGGAGCAGACAAGCTGATTATTTTTACGGATGTTGATGGCTTTTACGGCGGGCATTTATCTAAACCCCATATTATACCTGAAATTGAAACAGTTACGGAACAAATTGAAAGTTTTGCTAGTGTTAAATCTTCAAACGGAACGGGAACGGGCGGTATGAAAACAAAATTAATTGCTGCGAAAATAGCTGTTTCTTCCGGGATTGATACAATAATTACTAACGGGCAGAAACTTAATTTATTAAAAGATATTGTTTCAGGTTGTCGGGCGGGAACTATTATTAAAGCCAAACAACGATATCTCAAAGCAAAAAAATCATGGATAGCTTTTAGTAAAAAATCAAAAGGGACAGTTTTTGTAGACACTAAAGCGGCTGATGTTTTAGTAAGTAGGGGAAAGAGCCTGCTTGCTGCAGGTATAAAAAAAGTTAATGGCAATTTTAAAAGAGGCGATGCTGTAACTATTTCTAATATTGACACTAATAAAGATTTTGCAAGAGGTCTAATAAATTATGACAGCGAAACAGTTGAAAGGATAAAAGGCAGGAAAACTTCAGATATAAAAAAGATTGCAGATGTAGTTGAGGAAGAAGTTATACACTGCGATAACTTAGTTATACTATAACTGATAAGAATGTTTCAAAATAAACGGTAAAATAAATCGATAAATAATAAAAACAAATAGAAAATTTATATTAAGACAGTAAAAGATTATTATTACTTTGAATATGTCTTTATTAAAGCAATGTAAGATTCGCTATTCTTGCAAGCAGTTTTTCCCGTTGTCCGCTTTCAAATAAAATCATAAGTTTTAAATCATTTCCCGCACCGGTTTTTTCAATGATTTTTCCTTTTCCGAAAGTAGGATGTGAAATTAATACTCCTATTTTATATGGATTTGAATCTTCGTTCGGATTGTAAAGTGATTCATCTTTTGTTATTTCGTCGTAATTATAATCGCTGTTGTCTATATACGCTACCGTGGCTTTATATGTTTTTTTATTTGATTTAAAATTTTCTTCATTATTAAATTTTACTTTATTAAGTCCCGAATAGGTTTTAAAGTTTTGACTAAAGTTTTTGGAAAACTCGTCTTTAAATCCCGATTCTGCAATAAATCTTGACGGCATATTCCATTTTGTTTTGCCGTAAACCGTTCTTTCTGTAGACCAGCACAAATATAAATGCTTTTTTGCTCTTGTCATTCCAACATACATAAGTCTTCTTTCTTCCTCAAGTTCTTCAGGATTAAAAGCAGATTCTCCTATAGGAAATAATCCTTCTTCCAGACCGCATATAAAAACATTGTCAAATTCCAGCCCTTTAGCTAAGTGCAGAGTCATTAAAGTAACTTTTCCGTTTGATTCGTCAAGAGAATCTATGTCGCCTATTAAAGCAACCTGTGTTAAGTAGCCGGCAAGGGATTTATCCGGGGAACGTTTTTCAAAGTCGCTGGTCGCCGAAATCAGCTCTTTTATATTTTCTATTCTTGTGTGCGACTCAAAAGTATTTTCTGTTTCAAGTTCTTTTAAATATCCAGAATGAATTATAACTTTTTTTGTTATTTCTTTGATGTAAATGTCATTTTTTAATTCAAAGAAAATTTTTATAAGCTGGCTAAAAGAATTTAAAGAAGCAGCCGCTCCCTTAGTTAAACCTACCTCGTTAGCAAAAGGTATGGCTTGCCAGAGAGAGATCCCTTTGCCGACTGCTAATTTTTCCAGCGTTTCTATAGATGTTTTGCCTATGCCTCTCCTGGGAGTGTTTATAATTCTTTTAAAACTCACATTGTCGTTAGGATTATGTATAAGTTTTAAATAAGCAATAATATCTTTAATTTCTGCGCGGTCATAGAATCTTAACGTTCCTATAATGACATAAGGTATCCCGGATCTTCTAAAAGCGTCTTCAAATGTACGCGACTGCGCATTTGTTCTGTAAAAAACTGCAAAATCCGAAAGATTATATTTATTGTTGTGTTTGTTTGACCAAATTAAATCAACAACTTTTGCCGCTTCGTCATTTTCATTTTCAGCTTTTAAAATCTCTACAGATCCGTCATCAGGATTTTGAGTCCATAACTGTTTGCTGACCCTGGCATTATTATTTTTTACAACTTGGTGGGCTATTGATAAAATTTTTGGAGTTGACCGGTAATTTTGTTCCAATTTAACAGATTTTGCTTCAGGGTAATCTTTTTTAAAATCTAAAATATTGTTTATATCAGCTCCTCTCCACGAATAAACCGACTGATCATCATCACCGACAACGCATATATTTTGATGCTTTCCCGCAAGTAATTTTACAAACATATACTGAGCGTGGTTTGTATCCTGGTATTCATCAACCATAATATATTTATATTTTTCCTGGTAACGTTTTAACAATTCAGGATATTGCTGCAGAGCTAAAACAGTCTGCATTATTAAATCTCCAAAATCCAAAACGCCTGCTCTTAGTAATTTTTTTTGATATAATTCATAAATTTTTGATATCGTAATATCTAAAAAATTCCCTGTATTCTCAGCTTCGGAAGCCATATCGTACGGTAAATTTAAATCGTCTTTTGCTCGGCTTATTTTATCCGCTATTGTCGGGATTTTAAATTTTTTCTCATCAATGTTTAATTCTGATAAGCACTCTCTAATTACATTTTTTTGATCAGAAAAGTCGTATATTAAAAAGTCTGGATTTAAATTTATTTTTTGAGATTCAATACGCAGAAAATAGGCGCAGAACGAGTGAAATGTTGATATCCATACATTTTGTCCTGTCTGCGGAACCAAATCAATTACTCTTTTTTTCATTTCTGCAGCTGCTTTATTAGTAAATGTTACAGCTAGAATAGACCACGGCGCAACGCCTAGGGAAAGCAGATATGCAATTCTATGAGTAATAGCTCTGGTTTTGCCTGTTCCCGCTCCTGCAAAGATTATCAAGGGACCTTCGGTGTAAAGCACAGCTTCTACTTGCGAAAGATTTAAATTTTTAGTTATTATTTCTTTCATTGGTTGTATCCTTGTAAATAAGATGCTATACTTGCCATATTGCTTATAAGATTTACAATACAAATGTAATAAAATATATAAGCAAGCGCAATATGCGAGGCATCTTTTAATTAACGCTGTTGAAAATTATTGACCAACTAAATTAGTTTACCAGAAAAAATATTATACCATATCTATATTTTGGTATAATTCTAAACAGCGCCGATGCTTGGCAGCGGACAGACAGGTATTTAGAATTTGACAATAATTAAGTAGTCAGCGAAGGTATTATTCTTAAGTAAGTTAAAGGAGGAAACGGGAAAATGGATATTTTATTTGAAAGAAAAAGCGTTCGTAAGTATACAGGAGAAGATGTTAAACAAGAAGATTTAAATTATATCTTACGCTCGGCAATGTCTGCTCCCACGGCAAGAAATACGAGATGTTACTCTTTTATAGTTGTAAAAAGTAAAGAAACACACAGGAAAATAGCAGAAGCTCATAAAACTGCGCAGATGATTTTACAAGCTCCTTTGGCGATTTTGGTTGTAGGCGATCAAAATATTGCTTACGGAGGATATTTATCGCAGGATTGTGCGGCGGCTACCCAAAATATCCTTCTTGCGGCTACCGCAAAAGGTTACGGGTCAGTTTGGTGCGGCATTTACTCAAACGAAGAAAGATCAAAAGCCGTAGAAAAACTTTTCAATCTTCCTGAAAACATAAAAGCTTTTTCTATAGTTGTTATAGGGAAATCGGCTGGAGATCCGCCCCCAAAAAATGGCTGGCAGCCGGAAAAGATTAAATATGAAGCTTGGAAATGATAAAACAACGTATAGCCAATAGCTTAAATAATATAATTATAAAATATTTACAAGCCAAAAATATAACGGACAAATTAAGTTTTAGCATTGAAATTCCGCCTAAAAATATTGATGCTGATTTTGCTTTCAATGCTGCTATGCTTATAGCGAGAAAAATTAAAACGAATCCAAAAACTGTCGCGCAGGAGCTTATATATCTTATTATTAAGGATATTCCCGAACTTATAGAAAAAGCCGCCATAGCCGGAGCCGGTTTTATTAATTTAACTGTTAAAAATCAAGTCCTTTATAAAGAGCTTGAAATAATTCTTAAAGAAAAAAATAAATACGGCGGGTTAACTAAAAATAATAAAGAAAAAATTATAGTGGAGTTTGTATCTGCAAATCCTACAGGACCTTTGCATATAGGGCATGGACGCGGCGCTGCGATAGGCGATTCTCTTGCAAGAATATTAAAATATTTGGGATATAATGTTACAAAAGAATATTATTTAAATGATGTTGGAAACCAAATATTTATTTTGGCAAAATCTGTTGAAATTCGTTACAGACAGCTGAAAGGGGAAAAAATTGACCTGCCTCAAGACCACTACCAAGGCGGATATATTATTGATATTGCAAAACGTCTATTTGTTGAAGATAGAAATATTAATGGAATAGATTTTAAATGCGAGGCTGTAAAAGATATTTTAAAAACAATAGAAGATGATTTAAGAGATTTTGGCGTAGAATTTGACAGCTGGTTTTCGGAAAAGGATATAGCCGTTAGTGGCGGTGAAAACGGTATGACTGAAGTTGATAAGGCATGCGAATATTTACTTGCAGAAGGCGGCGCTTATAAAAAAGACGGCGCATTATGGCTTGCTTCCACAAAGTTCGGCGATGATAAAGACAGAGTTTTAAAAAGAAGCGACGGAAGATACACTTATCTTGCTTCAGATACAGCATACCACAAAAATAAATTTGAAAGAGGTTTTTCAAAACTTATTAATCTTTGGGGGGCTGATCATCACGGTTATGTTGCAAGAATAAAACTCTGCATGCAAATGTTGGGTTTTAGTAAAGAAACGTTAAACATTATTCTTTATCAGCTTGTTTCGCTTGTAAGGTGCGGGCAGTCTTTGGCTATGTCGACGCGCTCAGGAGAATTTATAACGTTAAAAGAAGTATTAGATGAAGTCGGGAAAGACGCATGTAGATTTTTCTTTTTACTGCGCGCTCCGGATTCTCATCTTGAATTTGATTTAGAGCTTGCCAAGAAAAAGTCTGTTGAAAATCCTGTCTTCTATATTCAATATGTCAATGCAAGATGTAATTCTATTATTAAAGAGAGCAGTAACAGAAACGGCATAATTAAAGATATTGAAAATGTAAAATTTGATTTGCTTAATACTAAAGAAGAAAGAGATTTAATAAAACAGCTTGCAGCATTCTGCGATACTCTTAGTATAGCTGAAAAAACAATGAGTCCGCATCATTTTACATCATATTTAATAGAACTTGCCGATAAATATCATAAATTTTATGAACGCCGCCGGGTTTTAACTGATGATATAAATCTTACTTCAGCAAGACTAAAACTTATTGAAGGCGTTATGGTGATAATTCAAAACGGGCTGAGTCTTCTAGGCGTTTCCGTTCCTGATAAAATGTAACAAAATACAAAAAATGAAACTGGAAAGCAAGGCTTAAATTCTGTATTTATTTTAAAAATTTTAATTAATTTATATGTGTTTATTAATGCGAAAAATCGATACAATAATCCTTGTGTTATTGTTTTTTTATATCATCAGTTTCTGCTGATTTATCTGTAACTCCTTATGGAGCGGCTTCAACAATTTCCGGCAGTTGTTTTCTTTTGGAAACGGGGAATTTAAAAATTCTTATAGATTGCAGTCTTTTTATGACGGACGAAAGTAATTCTGCAGCCAGCGCAGAATTTAATAATCTGCAAATTCAACAGGAGCTTATTAAAGCAAAAGCGTCGTTTTTGACGCATGCGCATTTAGACCATGGCGGCAGAATCCTCTTTTAATACGCAGAGGTTTTAAAGGCAATATTTGTTCAACTCGTGCCACAAAAAAGCTTGCTATATCTCTTTTTAAAGAACGAAACGGATGATTTGATAGAAAGAAAGTGGTTTTGGTTAAAAAAGCAGCATAATAACAATAAAATGATTATAGCTCATTGGAATGAGAGCCGCAAAGATGATGTAAAATTAATCGAGTACTCTGATGATAAAATTTTATTGAAAGATTTGGAAAAAAAGAAAATATTAGATTTTTATTATGTAAAAAGTGTTGTAAGAAAGATATTGAAAATGTAAAAAATAAATTTATTACGGCAGAATACAATGATAATATTAAAATTTCCGACAACATCGCGGTAAAATTTATAAGCCGGCATATTTCCGGTTCTGCCAGCGTTATTTTTCAGTTGGGAATCAAAAGTTTTGTTTTCCGGCGATTTAGGCGGTGGTTACTCAAGGTTTAACGGCATATTCGATATTCCTTATGCTGATGATAAAAACTAGCTTTCCACAAAGCAGTATGAACTTTTAGTAAAGATTTACAAAACGCCGCTGCTTCCGGTAAAACTGTTTGGATCCCGGCGTTATCTTGTAACAGAACCCAGAAAATTTTATATGAATTAAAACTTATGCAGGATAACGGTAAATTATCAAGAGAAATACCAATTTATTCTGTTCCCCCGAGCACAAACGCTATAGCGTCTTTATATCAAAACGAAGAAAAAAAGAGGAACTAATTATCAAAGAGCAATATCTAACAGCTGGTTTTTAGAAGACATATATCAAAAAGGTTCGATTCTTCCTGAAAATGTGAAGCTGCAGAGGATAAAAAACTATGACGCTCAGATGATTTTAATTTCTTCAAGCGGCGATATGGATAAAGACATATCATCAATACTTTTACCTAAAATGTTGACAAGAGAAAATGTTTTTATAATGATAGTAATTATGTAATCCCTATAGCTGCGCCGTACTTCTTCTGCAAAATAAAAGAACACATTCCGGTATAAAAAGTCTTGCAAAAATAAAAAAATATAACATTTTTTCAGACCATATCGATTTTTATATTTTGCCGAAATGGCTTTTAAATCAAGATAAAAATGTTGAAATATTATAATACATTAGAGTGATAAAAACATGCAAAATGCTGTGAGATTTTTAAAAGATAAAGGATGGCGTAAAGTAAACAGTACGAAAATCAGAAAATCAATTAGATATGCTTCTTAAAAACGGCTGATGAAAACTTTGTTATACAGCAGATAAAAATAATTTATAGCATATAAATTGTAATGAAAAAGAACAAAAAGCTTATTGTTAAAAAGTAATAGAAGACGTTGATTAATATAAGAGTTGCATATTTTAATTTTTTTTACGTATGATTCCAAGTTTATTATTAAGAGCAAGTGTTAAAAACAATTAGTATTTAAATTATTCTTTTGTTGTAATAAAATATATATTTGTAATTCCAATACAGAATAATTACTGATGTCGGAGAAAAATATATGTTTATTGGTTTTTTAATTTTTTATTAAACTAATAACTTTAAATATACTTAAATGTTGTATATTTGCAAAATGTGTGTTTAGAATTATGATGTGTGTATTTGTTATTGCCTCATCTAAAAAATATATGAAATCTAGATTACCTATTGAATTAATGCAGAAAGTCTCTAAAATCTGTTTTAAACAAAAAAGCAGTTATCGTTAAAATGATATGGCATGCGTTAAAATAAAAATGTAAACTTTAAAGGGGTATATAATAAAATGAACAGTAAATTAAGCCCTTTTTTTAAATTTAAAGATGTATATTTGTATAAAGGAAATGTTTTATATATAGATATTTTACAAAAGAATTCTATGATTTAATTGTAACTCCGCCGCCATATAATGTAGGGATAGAATATAACTCCAATAATGATATTTTAAATTATGATATTACTAGTCAATGGATTAAGAATTGTTATTATTGGTCAAAATAGGCGGCAGGTTAGTATTGAATATTCCATTAGATAAAAACAAGGGTGGACAAAAAGTGTAGGAGCAGATATTACTTCAATAGCACAAAAAGTTGGTTGGAAATACCATTCAACAATTATTTGGAACAAAGGTAATATATCAAGACGTACCGCTTAAGGTTCTTTTATGTCAGGTCAGCTCCTTATGTAATTGCACCTGTTGAATTAATAATTGTTTTATATAAATTGGAATGGAAAAAAATGCAGGAAGTAAAATTTCAGATATAACAAAAATGAATTTATGGATTGGACAAATGGTTTATGGACATTTAATGAAGAAAGTAAAAAACGCATAGGACACCCTGCTCCTTTTCCTAAAGAATTGTCATACAGAGCTGTTAAGCTTTTTAGTTATGTTAATGATATTCTTTGATCCATTTAGTGGCAGTGGAACTACAGCATTAATCGTAGCTACGAGTAATCGTATTGGAGTTGATTTAGATATCGGTACAACATATTGCAAACTTGCTAGAAATAGAATATTACAAGAATTAGATAATCTAGATTTGGAGATAAAAATTGGGAAAAATTTTACAAAAAGAGTTAGTAAATTCAAATATTGTAAAATCTTCATTAATATTTTGCAGCACTTCTTTTACAAAATTGGGATTAAAATTAATCTCAACAGGCTCTCCTTTATATTCAATTTCAAGCTC
>JAITOB010000013.1 GCA_031290155.1 Endomicrobium sp.
AGAGACAGTTTATAAAAAATGCAGAAAATAGAATTACTCAGCGCGAAGAAAACTTAGATCGTAAAATAGATGTAGCTGACAGGAGAGAAAAAGATTTATCCGATAAAGAAAAAAATCTTGATACAAAAGAACAGTCGCTTTCTGGAAAACTTTTTGAAATAGAGAAAATAAAAGAAGAACAAAGAAAAGCGCTTGAAGAAATTTCAAATATGACAAGAGAAGAAGCGAAGAAAATTCTTATAAACGAAATGGAAAAAGAGGCAAAACAAGATGCTGCGGTTTTAGTGCAGAGAATTGAGCGGGATATGCTAGAAAATGCCGATAGAAAATCCAAAGAAATTCTTTCTATTGCAATCCAGCGCGTGGCTGCAGAACATACGGCAGATATAACTGTTTCAACTGTACATATATCAAATGATGAAATAAAAGGAAGAATTATAGGAAGAGAAGGCAGAAATATAAGAGCTTTTGAGCAGGCGACAGGTGTTGATTTAATAGTTGACGATACTCCGGAAACAATTAGTATTTCAGCTTTTGACGGTGTAAGAAGACAAGTAGCAAAGATTGCTCTGGAAAGATTAATTGCCGATGGAAGAATACATCCTACAAGAATTGAAGAAGTTGTTGAAAAAGTAAGTAAAGAAATGGAACAACATCTCAAAGATGTCGGGGAGCAAGCAGCAATCGATGTCGGAGTTCCTGGTCTTAATCCGGAGATCGTTAAACTGCTTGGAAAATTAAAGTATAGAACTTCTTATGGCCAAAACCAGCTTCAGCATACGCTGGAAGTTACGTGGCTTGCAGGCGCTATAGCCGGTGAGCTTGGACTTGATGTAATGTTTTGTAAAAAAGCGGGATTACTGCACGATATAGGCAAAGCGGTTGATCATGAAGTTGAAGGCACTCATCACCAGATTTCTGCAGATGTAGCTAAAAGATACGGTGAATCCTCAAAAATGATAAATGCAATTTTATCGCATCATGAAGGTTTTGAATTGCCGGCAAGTCCGGAAGCATTTGTTATAGCAGCAGCTGACGCAATTTCAGCGGCAAGACCTGGTGCAAGAAGAGAATCAATAGAACATTATATAAAACGTCTTGAAAAGCTTGAAAGAGTTGCAAAAGAATTCCGTGGTGTTTCAACGGCATATGCAATACAGGCTGGAAGAGAGGTGAGAATACTTGTAGAACCTGAAGAAATAGATGACAGGCGGGCTCGTGTTCTAGCTCATGATATAGCTAAAAAAATTGAACAAGAACTAGAGTACCCCGGACAAATTAAAATAACGGTAATAAGGGAAACAAGAGCTCAGAACATAGCAAAATAATTATAATGAGAGCGTAGTAAAACAGTTAAAAAAAGTAAAAAGCATTTTGTTGTTCGGGGATTATTCAACAGTTTGTGCCGATTGTTTTGTTAATATAATGAAATTTAGCGGCTGTATTTATTTTAATTTAAGAAAGGTTTAAATGTCTGAAGAGTTAGAATATGATTTCATTAATAATAATGACGGCAGATTAGTATATACCGTCACTCAAATAAGTAATGAAATAAAATCAATCCTTGAGGATTCATACTCTTCCGTTTGGATACAAGGAGAAATTTCAAATTTTAAACTCTATAATTCTGGACATATGTATTTCCATGTTAAGGACGTCAATGCCCAAATAAAAGCTGTAATGTTTAAAGGAGCAAATATAAGTTTGACTTTTACTCCGGAAGAAGGAATGAGAGTTTTAGTTTACGGGAGAATCAGTTCTTATCCTAAGAATGGCGATTATCAAATAATTGTAAACCATATGAAGCAGTATGGCAAAGGCGATTTATATCGATCATATGAACAATTAAAAAAGAAATTGGAGTCCGAGGGACTTTTTGACGAGAATGTAAAAAAAATGATACCGAGTTTTATAAATAAAATAGGAATTGTTACTTCTCAAGACGGCGCCGCGCTGCATGATATTTTAAAAGTAATAGATAATTTAAATGTAAATGTTGAAGTTTTAATATATCCCGTGAGAGTACAGGGAAAAGAAGCCGAAAAAGAAATACCAAAAGCAATAGAATATTTAAATTTATATCATAAAAACTTAGAAGTTTTGCTTGTAGGCAGAGGCGGCGGTTCAATAGAAGATTTATGGGCTTTTAACACGGAACCTGTAGCCAGAGCAATTTTTGCTTCGGAGATACCTGTAGTGTCGTGCGTAGGACATGAAGTTGATTTTACTATAGCAGATTTTGTTTCAGATATGAGATCTCCGACGCCGTCTGCAGCGGCCGAAATGATTTTAAGAAACAGAAGCAATACTGAAAACCGTATGAAACTTTTAAAAGAATCTCTTAGTGGGTTGATGCGTTTTATATTAGATGACCGCAGGAGCAAACTCGACAGATTTATGTTGTCAAGAGCAATGACAAAGCCCTACTTGATATATGAAGATAAAATATCTTATGTAGATGAACTGGACAGTCGTATGTTAAGAAATGCTAACAGAATATTTGAATCAAAATTTGGAAAATTAAAAAATGTTTCTCACAAATTGGATATTATATCTCCGCTGTCTGTTTTAAAAAGAGGTTTCGCTATTTGTTTTGACAATAATAATAAAATTGTTACAGATTCAAAAAACGTTAGCCCCGGAGATAATATTAACATACATCTTTCTAAAGGAAGTTTTACAGCAAAAGTTGAAACAAAAAAGCAGTAAAATTTATTTTTTCCAACGCATTACGTACAGATAATAATCAAAAATCTGCATTGTATTTTGCTGTTAAGGATAGGTAAAATCTATGACTAAAAAACAATTAAATTTTGAAAAATCTTTGGAAAGACTTGAAGCGATAGTTTCTGAAATGGAAAATGCCGATCCTGATTTAGATAAAGCTTTAACTTTATTTGCAGAAGGGACTGAACTTATAAAGTTTTGTTCGGCAAAATTAAATGAAACAAAGAAAAAAGTGGAGATTATAACTTCTTCCGGGGAAATAGAGACTTTTAAGGATTAAATTCTTGAAAAAACAAATTAATTTTAAAAAATATTTTTCTCAGAAAACAGAATATGTAAATTCAGCCTTAAAAAAATTTCTGCCGCAGGATAATTCTATTATTTCTAAAAGTATGCGGTACAGTGTTTTAGCCGGCGGCAAGAGGCTGCGTCCTATTTTTGTTATTATTGCAGCCGAACTGTTCGGTGTAAAGCCTGGCGATATAATCCCGGCGGCTTGCGCTGTTGAGTATTTTCATACTTATTCTTTAATACACGATGATTTGCCTGCAATGGACAATGACGATCTTCGCAGAGGAATACCTGCCAATCATAAAAAATTTGGAGAGGCAGCCGCTATTTTATGCGGGGATGCGCTGTTAACAGAATCCTTTAATCTTATAACAAAATCAAAAAGCAGCGGTAAAAATATTAATTCGGCCGTAAGAATTCTTGCAGATTACGGCGGGTATAAAGGTATGATTGCAGGGCAGGCTGAAGATACTATTGAACCCGGCAAATGGAATGAAAAAAATAGAACTTTACTAGAGAGAAAATTAAAATTTATAGAAATCCAAAAAACGGCGGCTTTAATAGTTGCCAGCTTAAAAATAGGCGCAGTTTTAGCAGGCGCAGGTAAAAGAAGTTTAAAAGCTCTTGAAGTTTACGGTATGAATGTAGGTATAGCTTTTCAGATGACAGATGATATTTTAGATTTATATGCTGATAAAAGATTGCTGGGTAAAAAAGGCAGCGATGCGGAAAATGACAAACTTACGGCTCTTTCATTGTATGGTAAACAAAAGGCTGAAATGAAAGCAAATGAACATATCGTAAAAGCAAAAAAAGCAATAACAATATTTGGCAGTAAGTCTGAAATATTTATACAGCTGGCAGATTATGTGATATTTAGATTATATTGATAAGACCATATAATTAATTTATCTCATTGGTTTTTTTTGTTTATTTAGAGTGTTAATGAATAACACAAGGGGTTAAAACGGATTATAGAATATGAATATAATCAGAGGCAATGTGTTTAAAACTGCGAATATTGGTTAAAGATAAGGAGTAGTCGTAAAGGGAGTGTTGTTTGGTGAAAATATTAAATAATATATACAATCCTCAAAATTTGAAAAAAGTAAAAAAAGAGGATCTTGGCAGGCTTGCAAAAGAAATAAGAGAAGAAATAATCAATACAACTTCAAGAAACGGCGGGCATTTAGCTTCAAGTCTTGGAGTTGTCGATTTGACTATTGCGATCCACTATGTATTTTATGCGCCGTACGACAAAATAATTTGGGACGTAGGCCATCAGTCGTATGCGCATAAAATTCTTACTGAAAGAAAAAATAAATTTAATACGTTAAGGACTTATAATGGTTTAAGCGGATTTCCTAGAATAGCTGAATCAGAATACGATTCTTTTGGCACAGGACATTCTTCAACTTCAATTTCTGCAGCGTTAGGATTTGCTGTCGCAAGAGATTTAAAAAAAGAAGATTATAAAGTAATAGCTGTCATAGGAGACGGTTCTATGACAGCAGGGCTTGCTTTTGAAGGTTTGCAAAACGCCGGGCATTTAAAAAAAGATATGCTCGTTATATTGAACGATAATGAAATGTTTATTTCGCAGAAAGTAGGCGCTATTGCTGGGTATTTTGCAAAATTGCTGACTGCCAGTATGGCAAGAAAATTTGAAGAAAAAGTAATGCAGACCGTAAGCAGATTTCGTGGTTTTGGCTCGCCGTTTAGCAAATTGATAAAAAGAGTAAAGGTTATGCTTTTCCCGGGCATGCTTTTTGAAGAAATGGGTTTTACATATATAGGTCCTGTTCAAGGACATGATATAAATAATCTTGCTGATATACTTGAAAATTTAAAAGATATGAAAGGCCCGGTATTGCTGCATATTATTACTAAAAAAGGCAAGGGATATGCGCCTGCGGAAGATGACCCCGTGAAATTCCATGGGGTTGGAAAATTTGATATCTTAACGGGTAAAACAGCGCAGAACAAAGAAATTACTTATACAAGTGTTTTTTCTGATACGCTTGTCAAATTAGCTCAGACTGACAGTAAAATAGTTGCAATAACAGCAGCTATGCCTGAAGGAACCGGCCTTGATAAATTTGCAAAATCTTTTAAAAATAGATATTTTGACGTAGGCATTGCCGAAGGACATGCTGTAACTTTTGCAGCGGCGATGTCCGCGGACGGTATGCGTCCCGTATGTGCTATATATTCAACTTTTATGCAAAGAGCCCTTGACAATATTATACATGATGTTGCTTTGCAAAACCTTCCGGTCATTTTTGCTTTAGACAGGGCAGGTCTTGTTGGGGAAGACGGAGGAACGCATCATGGAGTTTTTGATTTATCATATTTAAAATATATTCCAAACCTTATTATTATGATTCCGTCTGACGAAAATGAGTTGCAGCATATGCTTAAAACAGCGTTAAATTCAAATAAACCATGTGTTATAAGATATCCTAGAGGCGCAGGTACAGGGGCCACATTAGATAAAACACCGCATATGCTGCAAATAGGAAAGGCTGCGGTTTTAAAAGACGGGGACGATATTTGTTTTCTTTCAGTTGGTAATCATGTTGAAACATGTTTGCAGGCTGCAGATTTGCTTGCTGAGAAAAATATAAGAGCCTCTGTTGTGAATATGAGATTTTTAAAACCTCTTGATGTTTATGCTATAACAGGAATGTTTGCAAAAACGAAAAAATTTATTACAGTTGAAGAGAATGTTTTAATTGGAGGTTTTGGCGAAAGTATAAAATCTCTTTTATATAACAGCGGCGCTGTTGTTGAATGTGTTGGGCTTCCTGATAAATTTATAGAACATGGAAATGTCAAACTGTTAAGAAAAAAGTATGGGCTTACTCCGGAAAGTATAACAGAAAAAGCGTTAAAAATACTTTAAATATTATTTGTTTCCTCAGCATATCCGTTTATTTTTAAGTATACAGCGCCAAGCTGCCGTATAAAAATTAATATTATGTTGCTGCGCTTAAATGATTATGCTCCGTGGCAATGTGGATTGTATTATGAATGTATCATTAGAAAAAAATAAAAATAAAAAACGTCTGGATATTTTACTTTTTGAAAGAGGACTTGCGCAAACCCGCGCAAAAGCGCAGGCTTTTATAATGAGCGGCAGTGTTTTTGTAAATAATGAAGCTCAATATAAATCCGGCGCTTTAATCGGTAAAGAAGAGATCATCGAAGTTAAAAATACAAATCCTTATGTTTCCCGCGGCGGCTTAAAATTAGCTTCAGCTTTAGGCGCTCTTAATATTGACTTAAAAGGATATATTTGTTTGGATATAGGAGCGTCAACAGGCGGCTTTACGGATTGTATGCTGCAGCAAGGGGTGGTTAAGGTTTATGCAGTAGATGTCGGAACAGCCCAGCTGCATTACAAATTAAGACAGGATAAACGCGTGATAAATATTGAAAATGTCAATTTCAGATATTTTGACGGTTTCTTGTTAAAAGACAATATAGATTTTGCGACTATAGATGTTTCTTTTATATCTCTTGATAAAATTTTGCCGGTAGTGCATAAGATTGTTTCATCGGATTGTTTTGTTTTGGCTATGGTAAAACCTCAATTTGAACTTGAGTCATTTGAAATAAAGAAAGGTGTTGTCAGAGATGAAAAATTAAGACAAAAAGCTATAAATAAAATTAAACAAACTGCTTTAAGTTTAAAATTTAAACTTATTTCTGAAGTGGATTCAGCGCTTAGAGGTCCGAAAGGAAATTTGGAACATTTTTTACTGCTGCAAAAATTGTAATATGTAGCGTTCTCTATTTTAAATTGAAATAATATATCCTAAGTAAATAAAATATACTGGTTGAGGTAAAAAATGTTAGAGTATAATTCTGCTGAAGTTGAAAAGAAATGGCAAAGAAAATGGGAAGAAAATAGAGTTTTTGAAAGTAAAGAAATACTTGGGAAAGAAAAATACTATTGTCTTTCTATGTTTGTTTATCCTTCGGGCAATTTACATATGGGGCATGTCAGAAATTACAGTATAGGAGACGTTTTTGCGCGTTTTTATAAAATGAAAGGAAAAAATGTTTTACATCCCGTAGGGTGGGATGCTTTTGGACTTCCTGCGGAGAATGCGGCTATAAAAAACAATATTCATCCGTCGAAATGGACAAAGCAAAATATTAACCGTATGAGAGAGCAGTTTAAGTCTCTGGGGATCTCTTATGACTGGAGCAGGGAATTTGCAACCTGTGATCCGGAATATTATAAGTGGAATCAATGGTTTTTTATAAAAATGTGGCAGAAAGGACTGATTTTCAGAAAAAACGCAAACGTCAATTGGTGTCCGTCATGTAATACTGTTCTTGCAAATGAACAGGTTTTAAATGGTATGTGCTGGAGATGCGACAGCCGTACGGAACATATAAATTTAGAGCAGTGGTTTATAAAGATTACAAATTATGCCGATAAACTTTTGGAAGGAAATAAGAGCTTAAATGGATGGCCGGAACAAGTTTTAGCAATGCAAAGAGACTGGATAGGAAAATCTTTCGGCGCGGAAATAGATTTTGTATTGAATGGACTTAATAAAAAATTAAAGATATTTACAACAAGACCGGATACGCTTTTCGGCGCAACTTTTATGGTTACGGCGCCGGAACATGAAATTATCAGTGAAATTAAATCTGAAATTACAAATTACAATGAAGTCTTAAAATATATAGCCGCAAGCAGTTGCAAATCAAATATAGAGAGAGCTTCAAGCAGGCATAAAACCGGCGTAAAACTTGAAGGAATTAAAGCAATAAATCCTGCAACCGGAAAAGAAATTCCGGTTTTTACAGCCGACTATGTTTTAACAACATACGGTACTGGAGCAATTATGGCTGTACCCGCACACGATCAAAGAGACTGGGAGTTTGCAAAAAAATACAATATACCTGTTACAGAAGTTATAAAGGGGAATAATTCTTCAATTGAAAAATGCGCCTATGAAGATGAAGGGATTCTTGTAAATTCCGGACAATTTAGTGGCATAAAATCCGCTGAAGCGTTAAATTTAGTTTCAGAATGGGTTGAAAAACAAGGTTTTGGTAAAAAAACAGTAAATTTTAAACTTAAAAACTGGCTTATATCAAGACAAAGATATTGGGGAACTCCAATACCCATGATTCACTGCAAAGAGTGCGGTATTGTTCCTGTGCCGGAGAAAGATTTGCCGGTAGTGCTTCCGGAAGATGTTAAATTTACAGGTAAAGGAGAATCTCCTTTAAAATCAAGCGAAACTTTTTTAAACGTAAAATGTCCGTTGTGCGGTATGGATGCAAAAAGAGAAACCGACACCATGGATACTTTTGTAGATTCTTCATGGTATTATTTAAGATTCTGCGATCCCCTTAATAATCATTCAGCTTTTGACACTGCAAAAGCTGATTACTGGATGCCTGTAAATCAATATATCGGAGGCATAGAACATGCGTGCATGCATTTGGTATATTCAAGGTTTTGGTATAAAGTTATGAGGGATTTAAATCTAGCCAAACAAGATGAGCCCTTTACAAATCTTTTGACTCAAGGAATGGTGACATTAAACGGCAGCGCTATGTCTAAGTCAAAAGGAAATATCGTAAGTCCGGACAAGATAATTGAAAAATACGGCGCGGATACCGCAAGGCTTTTTATTCTTTTTGCAGCTCCGCCGCAAAAACAACTTGATTGGTCGGCAGAAGGCGTTGAAGGATGCTGGCGGTTTATAAATAGAATATGGCGCCTTTTTGATATAGTTAACAAAAAAACTGAATTTGCCGCATCTGAAAAAGATAAAACTGATATTTTAAGAATAATGCATCGGACAATAAAAAAAGTTTCTATAGATATTGAAAAAAAGACTCAGTTTAATACAGCAATTTCTTCTGTTATAGAACTTGTAAATGTTTTATATAGCTATAAATATCATTCAAATGACGATGGAATTTCTATGGAAGCATATAAAACGGTAATTCTTTTAATGACTCCTTTTATACCTCACATTTGCGAGGAAATATGGGAAATGTTAGGGTATAAAGAATATGTATCGACGCATATGTGGCCTGGATATGACGAGAGTATAATAGAAACTTCTTACATCGAACTTCCCGTGCAGATAAACGGCAGATTAAAAGGAAAAATAATGGTACCTGTACAAATTGATGAAGATGAAGTTAAAAAGACCGTAAATACCAATGGGAAAATAGCGCCGTATTTAAAAGATAAGCAGATAATAAAATTTATATATGTTAAAAATAAAATTGTTACAATAGTTGTTAAGTAATAATACGAAACTTATCCGTATAATTTAAAACCATATTGAAAAAATGAAAATGAAGAGTATAAGTCGCGCTGTATGTGTTGCCGCAGCGGCATTTTCAAAGATTGCGGGTTTATATGTAATAAAGTAATAGTTATAAGTATTGGAGGAATTGTGAGGAAATTAATAGTAAGCTCATTTTTATCCGTGTTGTTTTCTATAACTTTGATATCATGCGCTTCGCTCTACGATCCTGCTGTGCAGATTTTACCGGAACATGTCAAGAAAGTGTATGTGAGACCTTTTATCAACAACACTAAACAGTTTGGACTTGAAGCAAAATTTATGAATGCTGTTATAGGCGAGCTGTTAAGCGACGGTCGTCTTTCGCTTGTGAACACTGAAGGGCAGTCTGATGCCGTTCTAACTGTTACAATTAAAAGATATATCTTGCAACCGCTTATTTATGATATAAATGGTATAACTGAACAATATAAACTTTGGGTTATAGTAGGCGTTTCGTTTATTGATAAATATAACAACACGATTCTATGGACTGAATCTAATATGGAAGGAGTGCATATTTACAGAGACAAACGGCAGAGCAATGATGAAATAGACGATGCAATGAACGAAGACGAAGCAAGAGAAATTGTATGGGAAAAATTATCAAGAAATATAGTGAAAAGAATAATAAAAGGATTTGGTTCTGTGACTAGCATATCAGAAAAGTGCCGAGTTAAATAACAGTTTTACCTTCTTATACGCCTGTTGGCTTGTGTGTAGATTAGATATTGCAAGAAGTATTTAAACTTAAGTAAAATTCTTTTGGTCGGGGTAAAATTATTTAAATGGCTATGTTAAAAATTCAGGATTTTAATAATTTGACATTATCTAAAAGAGTATCGTCGGTTTATTTATTTGCAGGTGAGGAGACTTATCTTATAGATGTGTGTCTCAATAAAACTGAAAAACTTCTTGTAATAGACGATTTGAATAAGGAGATTTTTTATTCTTTAGAATCTTCTGCAGAGGATATTTTAAATGCTGTTCAGACGGTGCCTCTTTTAAATGAAAAAAGGATAGTTATTGTTAAAGATCTTAATAAGATAAGACCGTCTGATGCAGAGAGGCTTACAAGTTATTTGTCAAATATAATAGAAACTTCATGCCTTATACTTTTGTATTATGATAATTATAAGAAAGAAACCGTCGCAAAAAGAAAAGAGCTTATAAATAAGTGTATTACTTCAAAAAACTGTGTATCCGTAGATTGCAGGAAACAATATGAGAGTGAGGCAAGAGAGTTTATAAAAACTGAATTTATTCAAAAAGATAAGGCAATTTCAAATGATGTAGCTTTAAGAATTATTGAAGAAAATGGCACTGACTTGTTAAATATTTCAAACGAAATAGAAAAGCTCTCATTGTTTACAGGCAAAAATAGCAAAAATATTACACTGGAAGATATAGACAAAATCAGCGGGCATACAAAAGAAGCAAATATATACGCTCTATCTTCTTATATTGAAGCTAAGAATTTAAAAAAAGCAGTATTTATTATGGAAAAACTTTTAAATGAAGGTGAAGAGCCAGTTATGATATTGTCTGCAGTTGCTTCAACGATAAGAAGAATGCTCAATGCTAAAAGTATTATAGAAGAACAGTCTATGTCTGCAACTGAAGCTGCTTTAACGCTAAAAATACATAATTTTTATGCGGGAACTTTTTTTACAAATTTAAAAAAACACAGCGGGCATATATTAAAAACAAGTTTAAAAGTAATATTAGAAGCGGATATTGCGATAAAAACAGGCAGTAATGATGCAATATCGATATTAGAAAAAATTGTATTATATATCTGCAGAGCAGATGAATATATTAAATCTCATTTATTTTGATATAAAAAAATTATTACATTTTTATTTATTTTTTATCAAAAAAAGGAAAAATTTATGTTTGAATTTAGCAAAAGATACCGCGGTATCTTTTTCAATGCGCCCCTATTTTAATAATATTGTTCGTATTTTTTTAGTATTAAATTTTTACGCCGCTTCTTGTTGACGATTGTGCTTATTCAATGGTTGGTAAAAATGGAGGTCATACATCGTCTATTGCAGATATTTTTAATGCGCTGCACAGTTATTATATGGGTTGGGGCGACAAGGTATTAGCGCATTTTTTAGCTATGTTTCGGTTGTTTGTTGGCAAATCTTTTTAACATTGCCAACACTATAGTATATTGTTTTTTTATTCTGCTCATACAGTTTCATGCAACGGAGTCATTGAAAAATATAAGTTCTTTATTCTTTTTGGAATAACAGCGCCTTATGGTTTTTAGTGCCTGTCTGGGGCAGAATTTTTTATGGCTTGACGGAAGTTGTAATTATCTGTGGACAACGACAATAATACTTTTATTTCTTGTTCCATTTAGAAAAATAACAGATAATAATCTATACGCAATGAATGCTGTATCATCAGTTTTATTTATGTTTTTGGGAGCGTTGGCTGGGATTAGTAATGAAAATTCGAGCGCTGCAGTATTGTTCCTTGCTGATTGCTTACTTTGATAAAAGTTATTAAAAAAGAACGAGCTGCAATGTTTGAAATATTAGGCGGAGTTGGTTTTTAATAGACTTCATTTTACTTATAGCTTCCCCGGGGAAATTATTTGCGGATTAAAGCTTATGCATGGGCTGAGCTTTTATTGACTCAAAACGGCATTAACTTTAAAGAGTCAATACATCGATTCAGAGTGTTACGCATAAACTTACTAGTAAAAGCGGTTTTATACTTTCATTTTTTTCTGCATTGTTAGGATCATATATTATATTTTATCAAAAAAACGGCTTAATTTATTTACATATTTTTTGCTGGATTGGTAAGCGTATACTCAATGATAGCATCCCCTTCATTTCCCGATAGAGCTTATTTAAGCGTAGTTGTCTTTTTTGTATAAGCACATTAAGTTTGCTGTCGCAAATTAAAATCAGGCTGCAGCAAATAATTAAAAGATTTATACTTTTATCGACAGCTGTAATACTAATTATTTTTTTCTTGTTCATTTATATATGTGACAGTAAATATTGCGGGAGTATATCTGAAGTTTAAAAATCGTTGGAATACATACTTTTACAAAAAGAAAAAGGTATCGTAGATATATTAGCATAAGCGCCTATTACTATTAAAAATAGACATGTTACGTTCTATGGGCTAAGGATATATCTGATGATATTATTAGGTGGTATTATGGAATTCATTCAATAAAAAGTATTAAAAATTAAGATATTTTCAAAATAATTTTATGAAAAAAGGAAAAAAATTAATATTACGTCATCTATAGTGCTTTCACTTGTCATTCCTTATTTTAATGAAGCTTCCGCAATTACTGTCTTTTATACAGAGACAATGAAAGTAATATCGACAGTTTTAAAATCAATACAAAATTTTAACTATGAATTATGATGGTTCTGCAGACGGTACTTTAAATATATTGAAAAATCTTGCGCCGCAAGATAACAAAGTACATTATGTTGCTTTCTCTCGTAACTTTGGGAAGGAATCGGCAATACTTGCCGGATTACAAAAAACTCAAGGGCGGTATATGCTGTATTAGATGCAGATCTGCAAGATCCGCTTGCGCTTTAGTACAAATGCTTGAAGCGGTTGCATCATGCAGATATAATTGTGTCGGGACGCGTCGTGTGATGCGAAAGGAGAGTCGTTTATTTTATTTGGTTATGTCTAAAATATCAGATGTGGAAATTATAGATGGTGTGCGTGATTTCAAATTGATGAATCGTGAATATGTTAATGCTGTTTTGTCATTATCGGAAAGAAATAGATTTTCTAAAGGTATTTTCCCCTGGGTTGGATTTAAAACAAAATAAATTGGGTATGAGAATATAGAACGTATTGCTGGAATTACCAAATGGTCTTTTTGGAAGCCTTTCTTATATTTCATTGACGGCATTATTGCTTTTTCATCAAAATTGCTTAGTATTGCTTCAATTTTCAGTATAATGTTTTTTATTATTCGTAAAATGGTCTGGTGGGGGGGGGATTCTGTTGTTGGTCGGGCGTCAACTATAAGTATTCTTTTATTTTGCAGCAGTATTCAGCTGTTTAGTGTGGGCATTCTTGGACAGTACCTTGCTAAAATTTATATGGAAGTAAAACAGCGTCCTCATTATATTATAGTCGAAGAAAAATAAATTATATCATTTTAAGTTTATCAACATTATATACAAAATGTTATTTAGTGGCTGTGAAAATAAAATTTTACAATTACAATATAGATGTTATGAGCGCAAACAAAAATTACAGAATAAATATGCTGTCAATTACCGATAATGTATTCAATTATAAAAATAAATATTGCGCCGGCAAACAGCATTAAAGGAGTAAATCTATTTTTACATTTATGTGTTTCTGGAATTAAATCTGAAGCTGAAAGGAAAATGAAAGATCCTGCTGTTATTCCAAGTAAAGATCCCAGAACAGGCATAGATATATTTTTAAGTAAAAACATTCCCGAGATTGTTCCTATTGGTGTAAAACATGCTGTAAGAAATGAAAAAATAAAAATTTTCTTTTTAGAAACGCCCTTGTGCAGTAAAATACCTGAAATTGTTATTCCGTCTGGAAGTTTGTGTAGTAAAATTGCAAGCGTCGTAAGAACTCCTATATTAGCATTTGCTTCAAAGCTTACAGCGATTATTAATCCGTCAATTATAGAATGTAAGGAAAACCCTACAATAGAAGTTACGCCCATATGCTTGGAACATTCATCATCATAACACGGGTGGAATAAAAGAACGAACTGTAAAAAAAACATAATTAAAAAACCCAACAGCGCATACATCATTATTTTGGAATTGAATTCCAGTCCTTCCGGTATTAAATGAGTGAATGCAAGCGTAAGCATTACGCCGGCTGAAAAATTTATTATAAGAAAAGAATTTCTTTCAGACCATTTATGGAATGTTAATACTATAACAGCGCCCAGCATTGCCGCGCTTGCGGCTATAAGCGAATAAATAATTTCCATTGTTTCTCCTAATATTTTAATAATAAAAAATTGAATTTGAAACAACAATTTATAATTAACAGTATATTTATTTTAAACTATGCACAATAAAGTATTTCTGTAAATATTAAACCCGGATTTTGTTTTTTACCGCTTAACAATCTTATAAATTTAATTGAAAATGAAATACTGTGCTATCTTTTTAAATAATGAATAGAATTTTTTATTAACAATATAGCCTTTATAATAATTAAAACAGTGAAAAGATACTCAAGTAATAATTTAAAAGCGCAATTCTTCTAAAAACAGGAATTGCAAATCCTGCTATAATTATAGGAGACAATAAACTCATCAAAATAAATTGCCTGTAAATAAAGGAATATATAATAAATCCGGTAAATGTTATAACTGTCGTTATTTTGGCAAGCTTTACATTTATAATTTTTGGAGATGCCATTTATATAAAAGCTTTAACTATTATAATCAAAGCTAGAATAAAGAGAGCAAAAATGTTTAAAATAATCGAGGTAAATAAAACTCTTCTAAAATCTTCATACCCGTCATTTAAATCCGCAAGTTCTATAAACAGTGAAAAAGCGCTTGCAATAATGACCCCTGAAGAAAATAAAGCCAGACTTTTAGAATAAAAAGCACCTGCCGTTTGTATGAATATTAAAAAAGACTAATACTCAAAACGACAGGTAGTTTTTACAGATTCTTTCATATTATAAAAACTTCTTACGTATAAATTTGCATTACCATTTTATCCCGTCTAATTTGCAACTATTTTTCTCAGTGAATCTTATAATATTTCCCATCATTTCCACAGCTTTATCCGGATATGTTCCGATGGCTGTCTCGGCGGAAAGCATAACGTAAGAAGTCCCGTCTAGAACAGCGTTTGCGACATCGCTTACTTCTGCTCTTGCAGGCATAGGATTTTTGATCATACTTTCAAGCATTTGAGTTGCGGTTATTGCAAACTTACTATGAGCCCTGCATTGGTTTATTATATATTTCTGTACTATTGGAAGCGTCCATAGAGGAATTGAGATTCCCAAATCTCCTCTTGCAACCATTATACCGTCAGAGAATTTAAGAATATCTGCAAGGTTGTCAATCCCGGCTCTGTCTTCAATTTTTGCGATAAGTTTGCAGGAAGTATTGTTTTTTGTTTTTAAAATATCTACCAGCGGGTTCATATCATCAGCATTTCTAACAAAAGAATTTGCGATAAAATCTACTCCATGCTTTAATGCAAACATCGTATGTTCTCTATCTTTTTCTTCCAGAAGAGGGAAATTCAGATTAGCCTCTGGGATATTTATGCCTTTGTTCATTTTTAAAACATAATCATTTTGAACTTCGGCAATAAGCTCTTCTTTCTTTGAAGATAAAACTTTAAGCGCAAGATTGCCGTCATCTATAAATATACAAAGTCCGGCTACAATATCTGTAAGCGGACCATTATAATCGATAGAGATTTTTTCATTATCTCCGATAATTTCTTTATTTGTGAAAATAAGTTTTTGTCCTTTTTTAAGTTCCGTTTTACCGCCTTTAATATTACCTACTCTTATTCTATGGCCTTCAAGATCTGCAAGAACTTTTATATTCTTCCCATGTTCTTTATTTAAGGTTTTTATCAAGATAAAATCTTTTTCATAATCTTCATAAGTACCGTGTGAAAAGTTGAATCTTATTACTGTCATACCGCCGTCAGACATCCTATTCAAAACATCAATAGAACGCATTGACGGTCCCATGGTGCAAATAATTCCTGTCTTGGCCACACTTACTCCTTTAAATCTATACACTGCGTTTTTATGCTAGACCCTGTCACGATTCTTTATGATAAGACAATTTTATCCTGCTCTACTGCATCGGTTTGGTTTCAGCGGCAATTCTTTTAGCACCATCGTTCGTAAAAGCTTTTAAGATTTTGAAGGATCGGTATGTTTAAAGAAAAAACACTACTTAAAACTTAATAAGAAAATACAAAAAAAAACGAATAGATATATATGGTACTCACGTATTGTATATAAATATAGTTATTAAAGTCAAATTTATAAATGTTAATTCGTAATATTATAATATTTTAGAATTCTGCAAGGTAACTCTGCAAAGAAGTTTCGAGTTTAAAATAAAAACATTATATTTTATTATTTTAATTTTAGGCGCCAGAACAAACAATCTTGTTTATAAACTTAATATTCATTATCATCTTTAATATCGATAAATTTGTTTAAGTGCGTCTTGCCGTTAAAGTACATAATTTTTAATAAAGCGTACATTGATTAAGCGTAATACAAATAATTATTATATCTTGACAAGAATATTATAAAAAGTTATATTAATCTAACTTTTATATTTTGAGGTGTTTTAATGACAAGGTTTAAAAGAAGTGAAAAAATCAATAATTTAAGCGCATCTCTTGAAGATTATCTGGAAACTATTGCAATGTTAAAGAAAGAAAAGAAACATGCAAGAGTGGGAGATATCGCTAAATCTTTAAATGTCAAAAATTCAAGCGTTAATGTTGCAATTAATTTTTTGGCAAAAAACGGTTCAGTAATGCATGAAAGATACGGATATGTTGACTTGACTCATCAAGGGAAAAAAATAGCTTATGAAGTTCAAAAAAAACACGATATATTAAATAAGTTTTTAAATAAATTATTATTTATAGACACTGAAATCGCAGCCAAAGAAGCCTGTGAAATAGAACATGCGGTCAGTGTGGCAACCACGCAC
Organism: Endomicrobium sp.; assembly: GCA_031290155.1. Lineage (GTDB taxonomy): Bacteria > Elusimicrobiota > Endomicrobiia > Endomicrobiales > Endomicrobiaceae > Endomicrobiellum. Next base: position 17,071 of record JAITOB010000013.1, read on the forward strand.
AGATTTGAAAGACTGTATATGTTTTTAAATAAATATTTTTTTAAAAAAGATGAAGATATTATTAATTTGAAAAAATATTTAGAAAAATGGGAAGAGTAATCATAAGTTGCTTTACAGCCTGCATTTGAAAGTAATGTGTTGCGTAATGGAATAGGAACATAATTTAGATTGACCTAAAATATTTAAATATATCTAAAATAAGGCTGGTATGTAATGACTAAAAAGATTATAAGATGTATCTATGAACGCTGGCATAAGCGCTGGATTAAAGCCCACTGCCGAAAATTCAAATCATTTAATAAATGTCTTGAATACCGCAGTATGGCCACACTGAGCAGCGCTGCTCCGGGAGGTTATAAATTTGTTGCGGCTGATTGTGATGAAAAATTATGCCACAGGCTTCTTGAAATGGGTTTTGTTCCGGGCAAAAAGTTAAGCGTTATTTCAAATACAGGGCATAAAGGAAGCATAATGGTTAAAGTAAAAGGTTCCAAAATTGTTTTAAGCAATAAAATTGCTGAAAAAATCCTTTTAAAAAGGAAATAGTATGGACGCCGCTAAAAATATCATTGTTTCTCTTGTGGGTAATCCTAACAGCGGTAAATCTACGATTTTCAACGCTTTGACAGGCTCTGATCAGCATGTGGGTAATTACCCCGGAATTACAGTAGAAAAAAAAGAAGGCCTAAGAAACCATAAAGGGTATAACATAAATTTTATTGATTTGCCAGGCATATATAGTCTTTCTGCTTATTCTGATGATGAAATGGTGACAAGAGATTTTTTGTTAAGCGAAAAGCCAGACGTTGTCATTTATGTAATTGATGCGGCTAACATAGAACGAAATCTTTACTTGTTTACTCAGATTATAGAACTGAAAGCGCCTGTTATAATGGCTTTAAATATGATTGACATTTTACGCCTGCAGGGGGAAACTGTCAATCAAGAAGCAATGTCGGAACTTTTAGGAGTGCCTGTATTTGGCACAATCGCAAATAAAAATATAGGCATCGGCGATATTTTAGATTCTGTTTTAGATATTTATGAAAACGAAAAATTTAAAAAGCAGACAAGGGCTAAAATAGACTATGGAGAAGTTATAAAAGATGAAACTGACAAACTTGAAAATCTTATCGTAAAAAATTCTGAACTGTCTAAATTTCCTAAAAACTGGCTTGCAATAAAACTTTTAGAAAAAGAACCGTCAATATTAAAACTAATTTCTAGAGTATGCGACATAACTGAGATTTTGTATCAGATTGAAAAAAGCAGAAATCACATTAAAGAGCACTTTGGCGAGAAAGCTGAAACTGCGATGGTTGACAAACGTTACGATTTTGCAAACGATATTGTAAAAACAGTTGTAAAAAAAACTGAGCAAAAGAAAATTGATATTACTGAAATTATAGACAATTTTGCGCTAAACAGGTATCTTGGGATTCCAATTTTTGCGGCAGTAATGTATATAATTTTTAAATTTACATTTACTTTTTCAACGCCTGCGGTTAATCTTTTCGGTTTATTTTTTGAATGGTTCGGCGGCATAATCACGGGTATTATTCCTAACGGACCGGTGCAGTCTTTAATTGCTGACGGAATACTCGGCGGAGTCGGCGGAGTTCTGGGATTTTTCCCGCTCATATTATTTATGTTTTTTGCAATTGCGTTTTTTGAAGATTCCGGATATATAGCAAGGGCGGCCTTTATTATGGATAAAATTATGAGTAAATTCGGGCTTCATGGCAAATCGTTTCTGCCTTTAATGCTTTCAACCAACGGATGCGCTGTTCCGGGCATTCTTGCGACGAGAACCTTAGATTCAAAACAGGACAGACTTATCACTATGTTTATTGTGTCGTTTATGATATGCGGCGCTAAACTTCCGGTATTCGCTCTGGTCATAAGCGCTTTTTTTTCTGTAAAATATCAGACAGCAATAATGTTTTTTATGTATGTTTTAAGCATTGTTATTGCTTTAAGCATTGCAAAACTCTTAAGCGCAACAGTCTTAAAAGGACAAGAAGCTCATTTTGTTATGGAACTTCCGCCTTATCATATTCCGACGCTTAAAGGTTTACTTTTAAAAATGTGGGAAAGAGGCTGGCTTTATATAAAAAAAGCCGGAACCGTAATTGTTTTAATATCAATTTTAATATGGGCATTATTTGCCTATCCTAAAATCCCGGTAAACAAAAATCTTAGCAAAGCGGAAAATATGTCGGTGCAAATGCAGCATAGCGCCGCCGGAAAAGCGGGAAAAATTCTTGACCCTTTCTTTAAACCTATAGGTATGGACGGTGGCAGAGCGATTGCTTTAATAGCCGGATTTGCTGCTAAAGAACTAATTATAAGCACTTTAGGCACATTTTATTCCATAGAAAAAGTTGATTCTAAAATCCCGCAGTCTTTAAAAAAGAAAATTTCGGCGGATAAAAACTGGTCGCCGCTTAAAGCTATAACTTTTCTTATTTTTTGTTTAATATATGCGCCGTGCATAGTTGCCGTTATAGTTTTTTTTAAAGAAACCGGATCAAGTTATAAATGGCTTGCTCTGCTTGTTTTGGGAAATACAACTTCTGCATGGATAGCATCTTTTATTGTTTTTCAATTTGGAAAACTGTTGAAAATAGGAGCATAAAGGGAGGAAATAAAATGATTCAAAACATAATAATATTTGTAGTTGTAGTTACTGCAGGTATATTTGCGGCAAGACGTTTAATAAAAGGCGACCGCATCTGTTGTAAGGCAAAATATAAAAAAGATTTAAATTGTCAAAGCAGGTGTATATTAAAAAAATAAAAGGAAATTTAATAATGAAAAAATCTTTATAGTGTGCGCTGTTTTTTCATGCATCACAATGATTGTTACAAAAGACGCAAGCACTGATGGAAGTGTTTTTGTAGCCCATTCTGACGACGATGATTTAAGCGATCAAAGTATTGTTTATGTTCCGGCAAAAAATTACCCTAGGGGAGCAAAAGAGCGGTTCATGGAAGCGCTGTCGCTGCGGGTGGTTTGCCGCGTTACGGAGATTTTTCAGTACCGCGGCTTGTTGACCTCAGCGTTCTCCGGGGTATGCTCACTCTGATTATTCTCGTTCTATACCTTTAGCTATATACCCCAGGTTTCTCATGCGTATGCATATTTGACGGCAACTATGGAATTGTTAACGAATACGGTTTAATATTTGGGGGAATGCACAGATAGCGCCGATATTCAAAATAACCCCGAACCTGGTAAGCGTATTTTTTTACTCAGCTGAGCTTTCCCGCGTGGCTTTAGAGCGCCGCCGTACGGCGGAGAAGCAGTGCGGCTATTTATGGTACAGGCGAAACTCTGCCGGTTGCAGACTCACAGGAAGCTTGGGTTATAAAAATGGCGCCTTCTCCAGAAGGGTCAGGTGGTTTATGGGTAGCGCAGCGTGTGTGCCGGATGGAGAATATTTTATCGCTGCAAACGAGTTTCGCATAAGAGATGTTATACCCGGGAATCCTGACCAAATGTATGAGAAAACTCTTTTTGAAGTTATTGAACGCAATAAAATGCGTAGTCCGCAGATAAAAGCAAAAGCATATGGACTGGCTTACGACTGTAAGCAAAGGAGAATACAATCATCCTTATTATTCGCTGCGCAGAGTCTAGAGATGTCTGTCATTAGTTGCGCCGTCTCTTAATTTATCGCCCTGGGTTAAAAACGGTGCGACAAAAGAGTATCCTTTTTCTATTAAACCGGATAAAAAACTTTTCTCTTGAAGATATAAAAAGAATTTACCGCGACTATTATGAGGGCACTGAATTTGATTTAACAAAAGACACCGCCGCAGGTCCTTTTGGAAGTCCTGCGCGTTATTTAGGACCGAAAGATCCAAGCGGCGACGTGGGAAATCCAGATAATAAACTTGAAGGCACATGAGAACGTCCAATTTCAATGTTTTATACCGGTACGTTTTTATTAATCAAAATAAACCTGACTGTCCGTTTCCTTTAAATGTAGTTTCCTGGATAGCGCTCTTGACACTCCCGCGGAATCCGTATTTATTCCTTTTGCAGTAAGCGGAATGCCTGTTTCTTATTAAACACCGGAGGGAACACCAAAAAGTTCAGCATTGACAGCGCATGGCGGATTTACAATCTTGTCTCTGAATATGCCAATACAAAACATAGTTATATAATAAAAGACATTCAAAAGCGCGCGTTTCAACATGAAATATCTTCAGAACTGCTTGTAAACAATTTGGCGGAAAAATTGAAACCTCTGTCTAAGTCTGATCCAAAAAAGCGCTTGAAGAATATTCTAAAGCAATTAGGCAAAACGCCGAAAATATTCGCAGCTACTGGAAAAATTTATTTATAGAACTGGTTGTAAAGTACAATCAAGAATTTATAAATTACCCCGGAAATATGGCGCAAAAAGTTGGTTATTCCGATGAATGGTTGAAAAATACAAACTATAAAAAGGGCCTACGTCCTATAAGAAAAAGTAAAAGATCGAAAGCAATATATAATAAAATGGAGCCAGCGGGAATTGAACCCGCATCTTATCGTTGCGAACGATACATTCTCCCGTTTAACTATGGCCCCGCTTGTGTTGCAGTATTATTGAAATAAGCGTATTATATCAATATTTTATTTAACAATTTTTGTATGCGGTTATTTATGACGTATTGATAAGTATTTATGAAAATAAAAATATTTTTATGCTTTTATTTTTTTGAAGGAGGACAAAACAAAAATATAAGTTAGCAGAGAGAAATAATAATAAAGAATACTATAATCTTAAAGCGGATTATACTTCGGCAAACATTGCGTATATAATCAGCATTATTTTAGATATCTGAAAATTAAAAATTCTGAAAACTTTATGGATATAAGATGTTATTTAAAATTAAATATTTTAAAGGAATAATGCTTATTTTGACAAATAAGAAAATAAATTATTGCATCAGAATACGAACCATATCTGCTTAAATAGCAAATATGATTATTTTTTTGTTGTTAACAAATAAGAAAAATATATAATAACCGGAGAATAAAAAATGAAAAAAGTTTTAATGTTGTCTCTGCTTTTGTTATTTTTTAGCGGCGCCGAATTAAGAGTTCTGGCAGATGATGTTGATGATTTTGGAACGCTAAATTCTTTTCTAAGCTCAGCAGACCAAAAAGAAATAACATTAGAAGCATCAACAAGAATTGTTTCTACATCTGACCACAGCGATGTAGTAGAAATAGTAGATCCGGTAAAACAATAACCGGGTAGGGCGCAACTTTAGACGGACAGTCTTTTAAAGGGTTTACCCTATTGGAAATTCCACTTTAACTATAGATAGTTTAAAAATGGAAAATTTTAGTGATTATTCAATAAACTTGAAAAGAAATGCAGAATTATTTTTGGCAGAGACTGTAACGATAGATGGTAATATAAGCGGCGAAGTCGGAGCAGTAATAAAAGCAGAAAGCAGTTCAGCTTCAATAAAAATATCAAAAGTGGAATTGTCAACAATAAATCAGACGGAGGTAATGGAGGAACTTTATACGCTGGTAACGGCGCAGCTATTACGGTGGATACTGTAACTTTTCAGGAAAACTGAGCAGTTGACGGCGATACTTTGTATATAAATAATGCGACAATGACGTGCAGGGGCGTAATTTTATGGTAATATTGCCGCACCTGCCGGCGGAGCAGTAGATGTCTGACGCAATGACAAGCGAGGGTCCTGACGCAGCCGTAAATATACAAGATGACGTAACGTTTTTTAGACATCATAGAAAAAACAACAATAGCTAATAAACGTAAACGATAACAGCATATTTAAATTGAGATCTCATACAAGTATGGAAGTAACGGAGAATAGGGATAATGTTGAATTAGATATGCAGGATTATAATGAAAGTATTAGAAGCCGGCAGATATGAGCAGGACGGTAAATTGTCAGTAGATTTATTTGCAGAAGAAAGAAATTTAATAAAATCTGTTGATGGAGAAACAAGTTTTTATATAAGCGATACAATAAAAGTAAAAGGGGATGTAATTTTAAGCTCAAGCAGCAGTAAATTATATGTAAATTTTGCAAGCAAAGAAGCGTATGACGACAGCGTTACAAGAGCATATACAGCTTATAAATTACGGCGGTAAAAGAGAAGGAGAATTCCGCGACGTGAGCCTCGGCAATATAAGTTCAGCGCCAGCGCATAAATAGTGTATGATTATAATAACAGCTGGATAGTGCTTGAATTGAAAGAATTAAGAGCAGGAACGTTTTCAGATATTGAAGGTTTAAGTTTTAATCAAAGAGAAACGGCAAGAGTATTAGACTAAAAAGTTCAGAAATAGAGACTCTAATAAGTTTATTAACTTCGATAAGCGATGGAGAAAAGAGAGAATCGTTATACGATATATTAAGGGCATTTTATATCTGACGTAAATAATAAGCCAGGAGATAAATAATATAAACAATGGAAGGAAAGAAATATATGAGCATATATCAATACAAGAAACACGAAGGAATATCAAAAGGGGTATGGGGACAGTTAGAAGGATCTTTAATAAAACTAGATACTGATAAAATCTCCGTCTAAATTAAAAATAAACAACGGAGGAGTGACGGCGGGCATAGATATAATGAACAAAGATGAAATATTTAAGGATATACGGGAAATTTAATAAAGGCAGTATAAAACAAAATGCAGGCAACAAAAGCGGATACAAGGTAGGAATTTTACGGGGAGGGATTGTAAAAGACAGGATTGATGTAAAAGCAATGATTAGCGACGGAATAAACAGATATGAAACAACAAGATATATAAGATGACAGTATTACTGCAAAAGGCAAGTTTGAAGGAATATGCTGAAATATAGATGTAGAGGCGGGGTACAGGATACCGTTGAGTAATAAGAAAAATATAAGTTTTAGACTGCATGGAGGAATAAGAGCGGGTATAGAATATACAAATGGATTCTGCGAGAAAGGAAGCAGCGCGGTATGCCTGGATGTAAAAAGGAATATTTACAGCAGGATGTCGATGAGAGCGGGAGCAGGATTAATAGAAGAAGGTAGGCGGTTTAGGCGGAATGCGTCGTTAGGTATGGACTGTCTGGCTGCAGGTAATAAGGCAGAAATAGAGGGCAGATTTGTCAGGATAGATGAAAAGTTTAAATCAAGAAGCGTAAAAGAAGAGATATTTTCAGCAGAAGGGAATATGGGAGGGGATATTGTATAATAAGTGAAAGATTGGAGGTATATGCAGATGTGAGAAAGGCGTTAAGGAATAAATACAGTAATCTTTACGGCAACATATGGTTCAAGGTATTATTTTGGGAGAAACGAACTTAACTGATAAAAAAATAATAAAAGAAGAGGAAAAAGCTCAAAAGGATATAGGGAAATAAAGGCAAAGAATCCTTATAAAAGAGCGTTTAGGGTAAATGCAGTAATATTTGAAACTAATAAAGCTGATTTAAAAGCAGAAGGCGAGAAAGAAATAGAAAGTCTTACAGAATTACTAGGCAGTAAATACAAATATAAAAGAATAGTAGTAGAAGGGCATACGGGTTCAACCGGAACAAATGAAGTGAATGAAAAACTGTCTTTAATGAGGGCGGAAGTGGTGTATAACGAATTTCTAAGACAAAGACGAAAAATTCTGAAAAAAGAAGATATTTTATGCCCCGTTTATTGCTGAAATGTTAATAAACGGGACAGTCTGTTGTAGTATAAAAATACTAAAATTTTATGGTAATAAAACAGAGAAATTGAAGTTAATTTTTAACGTTTTCGTTAGTTTTCAACATAAATTCGACGCAATCTGCCTGCCGTACGAATGCTGCCTGTTTTTTTCAGTTTGGCGGTTAGTTTTATAAATATATTACTAATATAATTAAAATAAAGAATGCTGTCAACAATGTAGTTAAGTAAAAAATAGAGTTTTTTGAATTATAAAAATCCAGCTTTAAAAGATAATATATATCTGAGGCTGTTTATAGAAATAGCTGGCAATATTATGTATAATGTTTGTTGTTTTTATTGAATGAATATTTATCGTGCTAGTTGTACTTAAAGGTAAAGGTATTTGTTATGACATATCTTGTTTTGGCTAGAAAATTTAGACCGCGGAGTTTTGATGAAGTTGTAGGACAGGAACATATCTCTCAAACCCTTAAAAATGCAATTTCTGAAAAACGTATAGCTCATGCGTATTTATTCAGCGGGCCTAGGGGTTGCGGTAAAACTACTATGGCAAGGATTCTCGCTAAAGCTTTAAACTGTAAAAATGGACCTGCGCCCGAGCCTTGCGGAGTATGTGAAAACTGTATAGAAATTTCAAAAAGCGCAAATATTGATGTTTTAGAAATTGACGGAGCATCAAATAACGGCATAGATGAGATAAGGGCTTTAAGAGAAAATGTAAAATTTTCAAGCGCTAATTCAAAGTATAAAATTTATATTGTAGATGAAGCCCACCAGATAACTGTCCAGGCATTTAACGCGCTGCTTAAAACGCTTGAGGAGCCGCCTGCTCATGTTGTTTTTATTATGGCTACAACTGAGCAGCATAAAATTCCGGTTACTATTCTTTCAAGATGCCAGAGATACAGATTTAAACTTATATCAAGCGCTGAAATGGCGTATGCAATAAAAAAAATAGCGCAAAAAGAAGATTTTGAAATAGATGACGAAGCGTTAAACATAGTTATTACAGCCTCCGGAGGCTCTATGAGAGATGCTTTAAGTCTTTTAGATCAAGCCGTGTCTTCCAATACAGGCAAAATAACCGGAGAATATATAAGAGGACTGCTTGGACTTCTTCCTAAAGATATAGTAGCTTCGGTTACTGACAATATTGCCAAAGGCGATATACATACAATTTTAAAAATTGTAAAAGAAACTGCAGAACAAGGGTATAATATTTTACAATTTGCAAGAGATTTAAGGGATCATTTAAGAAAAGTTATGATTTATTCTGTAAATCCCGAAGTTGCCGAAATTTCTTCTGAAGATAGAAAACTTTTTGATATTCAAAAAACTTTATTTACCATTTCGCGCCATATACGCATGAATAATCTTTTGTCAAAAGTTATTGAAGAAATGCGCTGGTACGACCAGCCGAGAATCCTTCTTGAAATGTATCTTCTTAAAATGTCCGAGCCGTATTATAATGTCGGCGAACTGATAAACAGGATTAACGAACTGGAAAAAAATATTAAAACTGACAGCAATGTGGAGGTATCTTTTGAAAAGCAGTCTACTGCGTGGGATAAAGCACATACCGAAGATGAAACCGCAGTCCCCGCAGACTTAACAGGCGTATGGAATGAAATTGTTTCAGAGATAATAAAAAAACATCCTCTTACTGCTCAGTCATTGAAACAAGCATTAATGAAAGCAGTTGACGCTTCGTCAATACAGCTGACAGTTTCAAGGCAATTTGATTACAACGGTGTTTTAGAGTTTAAGGAACAGATTTTAAAGCTTTTTAAAAGAAAAACCGAACTGAATATAACAATGAAAGTTATAATTGAAAAAATTGCGCGTGAAAATAAAATAACTAGGGAAGATATAATTATTACAGAAGAAAAACCGCCGCCGGTCGTTGAATACAACGTTGAGGAAGATTTTCAAGAAAGCGCAAAAACGGCAATACCAAAACACATAGAAGAAATAGCAAAAAAATTTGGCTCAACTGCAAAAAAATTTAGTATTTATGCACTATTTGCCCTGTATCTGTATTATTAAAAGTAAATTGTTATAACTAGCGTAATTTACGGAAAATATAACAAAATTGTATAAAAACATAAACTAGATTAGGCCTTTAAAATAAATGAACAGACCGCAGTCTGTAGAAAGAATGATTGAAATAATAAAAAAACTGCCCGGCGTAGGACCGAAAATGGCAGAAAGATTAAGTTATCATATATTAAAAATGCCTCAGCCGGAAGTTGACAGACTTACAGATTCTATACAAAAAGCAAGACAGATTATGAAATACTGCAGCGTCTGTTATAATTTTAGCGAACAAGATCCTTGTCAGATATGTTCTGACGCAGCAAGAGAGCGCAGCACCATATGTGTTGTGGAAACTCCGCAGGATTTAATTGCTGTAAGTAAAGTGAAAGATTATCAAGGTCTCTATTTTGTTCTCGGGGGTGCTTTATCTCCCCTTGATGCTGTAGGGCCTGATGATATAAGAATTAATGAGTTGATAAAGAGATTAAAAAATGCTAATATTAGCGAGGTTATAATAGCTACAGATACAGATTCTAAAGGTGAAATGACTGCTGTTTATGTTGCAGAAATTATCAAAACATTAGGTATCAAGGTTACTAGACTGGGTTACGGCTTGCCTGTTGGTGGCGATATTGAGTATGCTGACGAAGTTACAATTTCGCGCGCTATTGCAGGGCGGCAGGAAATGTAAAATAATTAAGGGGTGGACATAATGGCAGAAAAAATGATTGAAGTTCGCTGGCATGGACGTGGAGGGCAAGGCGCAAAAACTGCTGCACTTTTGTTTGCCGAGGCAGTTTTGACAACAGGCAAGTACATTCAGGCATTCCCGGAATACGGACCGGAAAGAATGGGAGCCCCTGTACGATCTTTTAATAGAGTAAGCGAGGAGCCTATTACAATTCATTCAGACATTATAAATCCGGAATACGTAATTATTTTAGATCCGTCTCTTATAGACTCAGTTCCAGTAACAGATGGTGTGGACAGGGTAGGGAAAGTTATAGTAAATACTTCTTTCAGCGCCTTAGATGTCGCGCAAAAACTAGGTATCTTTGCAAGTCAAGTTTACGTAGTGAATGCAAGTAAGATTGCTGTGGAAACAATCGGCAGCGATATACCTAATACTCCCATGCTTGGCGCTTTGGTAAAAGTTATAGGAACTTTAGATATTAATGGTGTTTTAGAAGATACAAAAGTTAAACTTACTGCAAAGTTTAGGCATAAACCGGAAGTTATTGAGGGTAATCTGGCTTCAATAAAACGCGCTTTTGACGAAGTAACGAATTAATAGGAATTTTTTATCTATTGTTTATTCGGCGTTTGATACTAATTATCTGCTGTAGTTGTAACATAACTTGGTGTTTGGTTTTACAGAAAAAGCAAAATTTTTTTTAAATTTGTTAGTTAAAGTGAAAAATTATATTAATTTTGTTCTATTGATTAATAAATGGTTTTTATCTTCGGAGGAATAAAGTGAAAAAAGAAGAAATTGAAGAGTGTCATAGCGAACATATCCATGACAAAAAATTGACAGCTGTCGAACTCCCGGTCGGCGACATAGTAGAGGCTGGAACAGCAGTCAGCTTTCATACCGGAAGCTGGCGTTCGCAAAGACCTGTATGGAATAAAGAAAAATGTATTAATTGTTTAGTATGCTGGATTTCATGTCCAGACTCTTGTATAAAAATTATTCCTGACGAGAAAAAAGTTAGTGTGATTGACGGTATAGATTATGAACATTGTAAGGGCTGCGGAATTTGCGCAAGAGAATGTCCCCCCAAAATTAAAGCGATTGCTATGGAACAAGAAAAGAAATAAATTAAAGACAAAAGGTTAATTAAATGATAAAAACAATATATTCAAAAGGGAAAATTGTCGCAAAAACCGGTAATGAAGTTATGGCTGAAGCAATGCGTCAAATAGAGCCGGATGTAGTAGCGGCTTATCCTATAACTCCAGCTACGGAAATAGTGCAGATTTTTTCACAGTTTGTTGCAGATGGAGTAGTAAAAAGTGAATATGTGGCTGTAGAAAGCGAACATTCCGCAATGTCGGCGACAATAGCGGCATCAGCAGCAGGTGCAAGAGCAATGACGGGCACTTCTTCACAAGGGCTGTCTCTTATGTGGGAAATGCTCTATATAGCTTCAGGATTAAGGCTTCCTATAGTTATGGCGGAGGTAAATAGAGCTCTTTCTGCGCCTGTCAATATTCACGGCGACCAGTCGGATACTATGGGAGCAAGAGACGCGGGATGGATACAAATATATTCAGAAAATTCGCAGGAAGCCTATGACAATATGATTCAAGCGGTAAAAATAGCAGAAAAAGCAAAACTTCCAGCTCTTGTAACTACGGACGGATTTATTATTTCTCACTGTATGGAGGTTGTAGAGACTTATCCTGACGCTGACGTAAAAGTATTTGTCGGCGAATACAAGCCTGACAGATATTTATTAGACATAAAAAAACCTTACACATTAGGAGCGATTGACTTGCAGGATTATTATTTTGAACACAGATATCAGATAGCCAAAGCTATGATAGATGCAAAAAGTATAATTTTAGATGTGGCAAGGGATTTTGAAAAAACTTTTGGGCGTGAATATGATTTATACGAAAAATATATGCTTGATGACGCAGAAATTGCAATAGTAGTTATTGGTTCCGCGGCAGGAACTACAAAAGTTGTAGTAAAAGAATTGAGAGAAAAGGGTATTAAAGCAGGACTTTTAAAAATAAGAGTTTATAGACCTTTCCCTTCGCAACAAATAGTAGAAGATTTAAAACACGTTAAAGCCGTTGCAGTTCTTGACAGAGCAGATTCTTGTTCCGGAGCGTTTAATCCTGTTTATTCAGATGTTGCTGCATCTTTATATTCGGCGGGATTGACAAGCCCTAAAATTATAAATTATGTTTACGGTCTTGGCGGAAGGGAAATCAACACTGAGCATATTTCAGGCGTTTATGAAAAGTTAAAAAGAATTGCGTCAGGTATAGAAAAACCCTCAAATCAAGTTGAATATATAAATGCGAGAATAAAGTAAAAGTATAGAGTTTTGAGGAGATATAAAATGGCAAATTTAAAAGAATTAAGTAAAAATCCAGAGCGAATAACGTCGGGACATCGTCTTTGCGCAGGATGTGGTGCAGGGGTGGTTGCAAGACAGACTTTAATAGCTGCCGGTAATATCCCTGTGATTGTTACAAGCGCTACTGGTTGTTTGGAGGTTTCTACGACAGTTTTTCCTTATACTTCATGGAAGACTTCATTTTTTCACAGCGCATTTGAAAACTCTGCGGCAACATGCAGCGGTATTGAAGCGGCATATAGAAGTTTAAAAGCGCAGGGAAAAATTAAAGAAGATATTAGGTTTATAGCTTTCGGAGGTGACGGAGGAACATATGATATAGGTTTGCAGTCTTTGTCCGGTGCAATGGAAAGGGGTCATAGAATGCTTTATATATGTTACAACAACGAAGCGTATATGAACACTGGAATTCAAAGATCGGGCGCAACTCCCAAAGGAGCTCATACTACGACTGCTCCTGCAGGTAAGGTTCGACAAGGCAAAGAACAGCATAGAAAAGATTTAACGCAGATTATGGCTGCCCATGATATTCCTTATGTCGCTCAAAGTTATATTGGAAGTTGGAATGATTTCATAACAAAAGCGCAAAAAGCTTTGGCAGTTGACGGCCCGTCATTTATAAATGTCCTTACGCCGTGCAGACTGGGGTGGAGTTATAAACCTGAAGATACAATGGAACTTGCAAGACTTGCAGTTGAAACTTGTATGTGGCCTTCCTATGAAGTTGAAAACGGGGTTTATAGAATAAACGTTAAACCTAAAGAGAAAAAACCTGTAACAGAATTTTTAAAGCTGCAAGGGCGGTTTAAGCATCTTTTTAAACCGGAGAATGCCCATATTCTTGAAGAAATACAAAAAAATATTGACGAAAAGTGGGCGCTTCTACAGTTTAGAACGGAAGCCGGCTGCAGAGCATAAAATTGTATCTTAAATATAATTCTTGAAAACTTTTTTAATTAAGGAATATATTAGATAGCAAGATTAAACTCGTATAAACATTAAATTTATTTTGAATTCCGACGTAGCTCAATGGTGGAGCAATCGGCTGTTAACCGGTTGGTTGCTGGTTCGAGTCCAGCCGTCGGAGCATTCTGAAACAATTAAACCCTTCGGCATAACTATTTTGCCGAAGGGTTTTTTTTACAGGTAAAATTTAATTTTTTCTATTCCAAAGTTAAGTTCGAGACGGTAAAATTTATTAATTGCCTTTTTCTTAAATATCCAAACTTTTAAATAAATTATTACTAATACATTGATCAATAAATAAAGGTTATAAAATGTACGGTAGGAAATCTACAACCAGTACAGGATCATAATGTTTATTTATGTTGTTTTAATAATTTTCAATAAACAGAGTTGTATAAAAAATCTCATTCTATCCTTGCTAAATTGATATTATTTATTTGCTTGAAAAATAATCGTAAAATATCTATTATTATCCACAAGAAGAAAAGGAGGAAAAGTGAAACTAAAATTTCTTTATTAACTGCGTGTGCAATTTTATATCAACCTAGCGGATTTAGCGGTGGATATACTGAAACACAACCAGGGGGAAATGTATGGCAGTTTGTTTTATAGGTAATAAAAGGGATAACTGGGAGAGAAAGAGTTGAAGATTTTGCCATATTAAGAGAGGCTGAATTGGCGGTAATGAATGGATTGATTATTTTGTCATTGTAGATGAGGATACCTATACTTCATCTCATTTATATACAACTCCTGGTTATGCAACTACATCGTTTTACGGGAATCCGAGCGTATACCAATTTTTATGGCGGACAAGAATATAATATTGAGAAATATGAAAGTGTGAATACTGTTGTAGGATTGAAAGATAAGAAAGATGCACGAGATGAAAATAGTATATAAAACAAAAATTGTTATAAATGGTCTTAGAAGAAAGTATGGATTAGTAAATCAGGAATATTAAATTTATAGTTTATTTCTAAGGCAATTTCTGTCATACCGTTGTGTCAATATAAAACATATACAAATGCTTCCGTATTCCCAACAATATAAATAAATAACAGATGCATCCTCTTGATAATTTACTTCCAATCATCATTCAGATTATTCAAGTTCAAATTAGCTTTGCTGTGATTTTACTTTTTTACGAGAATAAGTCTATTTTCAAATAAAATCTTCAGAAATACTAATTCCAAAATAACTTAAGTGTTTTATAATGAAATATTGTCCTATAAAAACATACTAAAATCAATCAGTTATATTCTATAAATTAGTAAAATATCATACAATAACCATACTAGCACTTATTAATAAATAATATATATTTTTAAATATACAGAGGTATTATGAAGAGTTTAAAGGGAAGACTATCGGTGTTCTTTCCGCTTTCTCTATTTTTAATTTTTCATTTTGTCGTTCAAAAATATTCTGTTGGATTAATAAGTTTTAACGTCGTGAAAGGACGGCGCTTTTTTGTTATTAGCTGTTTTATGCTTTCATTTGTATACGGACAAGCAACCGGCGCAGCAGTTGATAAAGAGTTCGGAGTTAAAACTGTATATTTGGAAGGCGCATACGATCAGTTGGACACATCATGGTTGGCAAATAATAAAAATAAAGCGGCAGATTCTATATTAAAACAGGATTGTTGACAGTAGCAGAATACTATTCTGTAAAATCAAATCGTACAGATTTAGTGAGAGGGCTGGAAAATAAAGATACATACTCGCAAAATCTTAAACGATTCGGCGATATTCTTTTTTCGCAAGATCAAAATCGTCTATACTTAAAAGCATGGATGACAATTTAACATATCTTAAATCGTTATATTTCAACGAAGTGCAGAAAGATATTGAAGAACTTTCCCAATCGTATGTTTCAGGCAATATTCAAGAAAACAAATTATTTTGCTCTAATGTTAAAGTATGCTCAAAAGCTGGGCGTAGATATAAATAATTTATGAAAATATAACTGGGTATATAAATCTTTTAAAAAAATAAAAATATAGATTATAATCGTGCAATGAAAGAATTGGAGTTGTTTGTATCAAAACTTAAGGAAATCTTGCCTTATGTGGCGTATGAAATGATAGTTGAAGCTACTGAAAATTTTAAAGAGTTGGATAAACTGTGCACGTATCTTATAAAACTTTCCAGAGAAAACCATATAGATTTATCAATAAATTTTCCAGAATTAAATAAATTTTTAAGTTACACAGAATTAAGGCAAAAAATAGACCCCGTAGAACTGTTTAAAGAGGAAGAGAGATTAAAAACTGAAATAAACGCAGCTTTTTCTATGGATCAATCCAGAAGAGATATAGTATTTTAGCCGGGTTCAGCAGGTATTTAAAAGATTATTTGTCAAGCAAAATAACATCAGATGATTATGAATATTGTAAAGCGAACATATAAGAGTTTAAAAGATTGTGGGTGAAAATATGTCGATAATAAAAAATTAGCGACGATAGGGCCTTATGAAAAGACGGCAGATACGTTTTATGATATTAATGTCGCCAGAAACCAATGTTTCATAGATAATATAGACAGCATTAAAGATTCAAATAAAATAACAGCCGTACATGAGCCTAGCCTTTTGGCAGCGGATAAAGTAATAAAATTCTTAAAAGAAGCAAAAACATTTCGGTAATAATTGCCAGCGGTTTTCACACTCAAGGAGTATCGGAATTATTAACAAAACAGGGAATATCTTACGCCAATTATAAACGAAGACGTTAAAACAGCTGGAAATACATATTATACGTTAGCAAAAGAACAAAGCAAAGTGTTATTTCAGACTTTGGCGGTAGAGTTTCTTTCGCCGCTAAACCCTGAACAGCGGGCAATAGAAATTGCGCCATTTCTAGGACAAAAAAGATATACGATAGGAAGCAATGAATGAATATTTCCAAGAAACTTTGCGGGAAGGAATTCAAACAAGAATTTCGGGAAATCTTGATAATGAAAAACAGCGTTAGGCTTACTGCCGCTAAAGACGGGCGTATTACGGAATATGAATACAGTAAAGAAACGAGTTTTTTACCGATAACAGAAGAAATTCAAACGACGCCGTCGTCAGTTGAATCGTCAACGAAACAGTCAGGCGGCGTGATATGGACAACAATCGTCAAGATAATTATTTCTGCATTTACTGCATTAGATCTGGCAATAACGCTGATTGTATGTCCTCATTTTTGGTGTGTTGCTATAATTCCTATGCTGATGGCGCTTTTTAAACTTTCTTCAGGAATTTATGAGTTAGTGTATATAAGAAATGCAAAGATGGCAGTAGAAATGGCGTCGGCAAATTTAATATCAAGCGATACGTCTGATTTACCTGATATTGTGCTAAAAGAATTGATTGAATCGCTGCCTGAAGATATTGGACTTCCTGCGGAAAATTTTGCATTAGACAATAGTACGGAATTTGATATTTTTATGCATTACGACGACAACGACGGATTTATACATTTAAACCCTTTAATGATCGGAGCTTTCTTTTTTGATAAAGCTGGCAAGAACATAATGAACGAAAAGCTGTTAGAAATATTTATAAAGCACGAGCTAAAACGTAAAGATTTTGCTCAATCTGCCGTCATTATTCATAAAATACCATTCATAGAAAATTTTTTAGTTTCAGTTTTTGACATTTTTAATTTGCTGATCATAATGCCAAAAACAATAATATCGGCAGTAATGCATCAAGCTAATGCTCCGGTAAAAGAAACAGCTAAAACTTCTGCTGCCTCAGAGCGGCTGTATTATTAGGAGTGTTGGAAGAGACAATTCCAGGTATTCAGCAGCTTCCCGACGCAGCGGCAGCTCTTAAAGATGCGATAGTCAGTTCTGCTGCCGGCATAACTACGGAGAAAGAAACAGCTGCTGGAGAAGAAGTAAAATCTAAAACGACTAAGAGAATAGACGTGGCAATGAATATAGTTACGGCTGTTTTATTTATTTTCTTAGTATTTCCGATATACCGGCGTGAGTAGTTACCGCGGTGCCGATAGCTATAGCTGTTTTAGGGATATTAACAGTGTATATTAGGAAGTGGATAGAAACAGGACATATTGAATGGAATGATTTGACAAAAATTGCTCTTGCAGTTATGCCTTCGTCGGTAGGCGTATTTGGGTACAGGAGTAGGAAAAGCAGTAATATACATAGAACCTTAATAATAGTAACTGTATCAACAGGAGCAACGCAAACATCAAATACTGTTCCAGCAGTTTCTGCTGCGCAGCAGAAACGTTTAGTAACGGGAGATTCCTATTCTGTTAAAACGGGAGCCGCAGAAGAAACAATGGGATTACTTTCAGAAACAACAGAATTAACTGCAGTAACAATGAGCAGCGGTATCGGCAATAACAGAAGGAGCTTCAAAAGCATCAATATTAGAAGCCGTATCAACAATAACAAGAGCGGCATTGATAACGCCAAAACAAGATGCAGGTATAATTTGCCCTGCAAAAGTCAGTATCGCCGGTTATAGCAGGAGCTTTAGGAGCGCCGCCGCCAGTTTTAAGGCAGCTTGGAGTTGCCGAAGGTTTAGATGAAATTTTAGCGCAGGCTGCTGTGAAAGACGTTAAATTTTATTCAGTAAAAACCGTTCCGCCTGATTTTAAAAATATGTTTGAAATTGAATCAGTACAGGAAGAGGGAAATTATATTCAAACATTATTGTCAAAATTAATGAACTCCGGGAGCGCCGATGCTGTTATTATAGCGAGTGCGGTAAAGATTTTGGATTTAAATAAAAAAGATTTGCAAGAGATTATAAACACTGTGGCGGCGAGCGGTAATTCTGCAAGAATGTTTATCAGACTTAGATATAGATTAATCACTAAAGTGTATGAGAAAATATTAGAAAGATTAAAAAATAATGAAAACCCTGACGCAGTTCTCAATTGGGCGCTGCCTACGAGTTCGGTAATGGTGTTGAGAAATATGAGCGGCTTAGGGATAATTGATGCCGAAAGTATTAGAAATATTGTTGCTTCTCTTCCTGCACAGGCGGATTTATTCAGCGAAATTATGTATCAAAAAAAGTTGTAATGCTGGAATACGATAAAATAAAAGATTATCTGCCTAAAAATTTTACCGATAAGAAATTTAAAAATGAGTTTACAAATAAAATATTGGGTGATGCAATGACGTCTGTTTCAGACAACCCTGTCACTATCGCCAACAACGTATTTGCCTGTGCTATGACAGACGAACTTACATCCAGGCTTTCCAGCGCCGGCAGTTTTAACAGGAAAGATTTGGAACAGCTTAAATTTATTTTTAGATCTTTACCGGATGTTCTTAGCGAGCAAGAGTATAACAATTTAACCGTTGATTCTATACCGTTAATGGAAATATTAACGTCAGCGGCTAAGTTAATAAATTCAGCCGCAGGACGCGCATGGAAATTACGCGCGGCTGCCGTTCTTGCAGATTTGGAAATTGTATATATTGATGCCGTAAAATAAATATTAAAGATACTCTGCCCTATTTACAGAAAAGAGCCGGAAAAATGGGTATTTTGGTTGAAGCTTTAGAGCGGTCAGCCAAAGTGTAGGGATTATCTGACGTCCAGCAAGAATCAGTAAAACAAAAGCTGATTATAGTGCGGCAAGAAGAAATTAATTTGAGATATATGGAACTATTATTTTCTAAGGCAGACGATTATAATAGGTATGTCGGACCAAATGACATAATTCCTTCTACAAACATATCTATGAAAAGCATAATAAATGCTTTGCCGGTAGATGATGATATTATAAATATAAACAAAATAGCAGATAAGGATATTAGTAAATACGCTTAATGATTTTGCCTCAAATCCTAATGACTTTTTTGATAAGGACAAACTGCAGCAACTCAGAGTAGTTTTGTTCCAGTTTATCAATCAGATAATAAGCAAGTTGCTGAATTTAATTACGCATTTAATAAAATTTTTGAAAATTTAGTAAATAGCAAAACTTATTTAAGATATATATTAAGAACAACAGCGGAATATTTGCTAAGGTCGGCAGATGGAAATGTCGGGAAAATAAAATTTGCCGCTGTTATAGATAAATTTGCGCTTGACTTCACAGAGTCTAATTCAGATAACATACTAGCACAACAAAGATAATAAATACTTTGTCAAATGCATTGAATCAATTAATTACTGCGATTCCAAATACCAACGAACGTGAACGTATACAAAAAACATTATTAACTGAAATATTACGTCAAGAGATTAATATAATCAACGGGCAATTCTGCATATACAATACTTTAATTGACACTGGAACTGATGTCGAAGCTGAATCTAAATCTGAATTCGACTCTGAATTCGATCCTAAAAACAGATCTTTAAAAGATGAATTAAAAAAATTGGTTGAATATAGAAACTCTGTAGAAACTATATTGTATAGTCTGGGCGTTTCTGATAATTTGCGGGCTGTAAGATATATTAGGCAGAGAAATCTGATTATAAAAAATGAACCGGATTTTGAATTTTCTTCTTTAGCGACTGCAAGTTATAAAACGACGATTTCATATTTAGACAAAATGATGGCGTTCAACGTATCGTCTGAGCCGATACAGGAAAATTTGCCGCAGGAAGCAAAAATTTTGAAATTATTAAAAATTCTGCAAATGACGCTTACCTGTTTAACTTAATGCAGAATTCTAAAATAAGATATAAACTCCAGATTATATGCTTTTGGACAGTTGAAGGCCAGGGGCGTAGATAAAGTAAATGGCGTTAACATAGATACATATTCACAAACTTTAATTCCTATTGTTATTTCAATGTTACAAGCCAAAAGTTTAAAAGTGTCGGCTTCTTATTTTAATTTAAGGGTGCTGTGTTAGAAATAAATCTAGTATCCGGCTCAGAAGTAACGAAAGCGGTAATTAAAAGAGGATTTTCACAAGACGGCATTAAGACGGGAGAGCAAAATTTGTACGCAAAGATGTTACAAGCCAATTTTTTTAAAGAAACAGAAACGTCGGGACTTAATGCAAATTCCGGTCTTAATTTTGTACGTTTTCAAGATCAGCATAAACACGTTATGAAGATGAATATAATTCTATTATTGGGTTATAGCCCACGAGCTCGGGCATATTTATCTAAATACGTTAGATACAAATAAGAAACTGGTTGCCAGAACGTCTGCAGGGAATATGTTTCATGAATTTACTGCCGATGCGGTTTCAGGAGTATTTAATTCTATTTTGCAGAATAATATATTAAGAATACAAAGCGTCAGCAGGCGCGAGCTGAAATTTAAAGTATTTACAGATAAAAAACAAGACGAAAAAAAGCGCAGGAAGAACATGGAGCGGCAAGAGGCTTGTTAAATGCTCTTAAGGCTGCTTTGAAAAAAGCAGACAGATTATCGATTTAATCATTTATTAAAAGTTTCTATTATGATCGCTATGACCGCGATACCGTCTTTTTTGGCGAAGGACAACAGTCCGCAGTAGCTAAAGAGCTTATTGTTTCTGCCGCTGACATTATAAAAGAAATTGAACCCGGTATCGACAGAGGAGAATTTCTTTTATAATTTTTTGCTTCTGTTTGGATTAAACTATTTGACATTAAACGCGTTGTTTTCGATACAAGTTCAAGCGGTATTGTTTTTAGATTGGAACCTAAAGAATTGGAACAATCCATAAGCGTTGTCTTAGATACTATTGCAGATGCTGCCAGAGGCGGCACAGCTGCAGAGCTTTACATAAAATGACGGTTGGTCACGCGGCGCAGTTGACCTTTGAAATGATGTTGCAATTTATGTCTTAAGTGAAAAATTTTGAAGAATCTGCAGTGCAACTTGTACAGCAAGTGTCAAACGCTGTAAAAACGGGCGATTATTTTATAAATAATACTAATAAGAGATTTTAGATAAAATTATTGGAATTTTATCTCTGGAACGCAGAGAAGAATTTGAACAAGCTGTTTCAAATGAAGAGGATATATCCGAAGACGCTGCGATGTCTTATAACAGTAAAGACGGTAAAATACATTTAAATTACGCAATGCTTCGCACAATGTTTTTTGACTTGAACGGGGATATTAAAAATAAAGAGCTTTTAGAACTGATAGAAATGCGCGAACTTAAATATAAAAATTATTCGGAATCTTCAAATCCTGTTAAAATGGCTATTAGAAATATTCCAAAGTTGGAAGAATTTATGATTTCACTAGGAGATATCTATAATTGGATTCGTTTACACAGAGGTATGGGAGATGATCCCGCTTGAAAATGAAACGCCGGTAAATCCGTTATTGTCAAGAGGAGAATTTACAGGGAATGCTGTTTTAGCAGGATATGATGCGTTTAAAAATGTACCGGATGAACAAATTAAAGTTCATAAGACAATAAAAGACAGGGTCGTCAGACTTTTGGATACTGGGCCTCTGCAAGAGTCTTCAGCAACAGATACAACGTATCGATAAAATCTCCAAGATTTGCTTATCGTTAATGCCGATGAAAGAACACCCGCTTATATTAACGCTTTTGCACAAGCAGGATTATTAAAAAGAAAGGTTATTCAGCGGCAGTTGTTGAACGCATAACTGGCGAAGTTAATATGAGAGACTATTATAGAATTCCGGTGAATGTTTCATTTACTATAGATAATAATGATTTTGTTTATGAAGCATATGTAAGACAGATAGACGGAATACACGTTATAGGATTAAAATTAAAAGGCAGTTATGCCGGTACGGATTTAGATGCTGAGAAAAATTCCACCGCGGCTTCCTTGGCTTTTGTAAAAGATATTAACACAAGCAGCCTTCGTAATAATTTAAATACGTTAAAAGAAAACGGCGCATTAGCAACGAATGCAATAACAAGCAGTTTGGAAATAAATCAAAATGGCGCGGCTATGGTAAATTTTGTCGGATTTTAAATAAATACAGATTCTTTGTTTGTCGATGAAACCGGCGGCGCAAGAACGATAAAAAGAGCGATTTTAAAGGCATTAGTTATATTGTAAACGGAGCAGATATAATCGAAGAAAATCTGACGACAATAGATCAGGATATTAAAGCAGAACGGCTTTTTAAACTCGGCAATTCAGAAAAGTATTATCAAATTGATGTAAAAAGCGGCAGACTTGACGAAATGTTTATTGATAATGCAGTAAAAGGGAAAATAAACTAGGAAGCTGCGGCTATAATTCTAGATATTACTGACGGGTTTAATACTAACGCTGCCGAAACAAGAAAAAATTAATTATCGCAGTAGAGATAATTCATTCTTATGAGTTAAAAGCAACGATTAAAGTGGATATTACAAGACTCTCGGGCAGTTTTGAAAGCGCGTTTAATGCTTTGTTTGGGTTAAATTTTGACGGAATAAGTATTGAAGCTGTCAACGTTGAAGATATTACTGTACTGCAGTCAGCTCTTTACAGCTTTAGCGGTAAAAGAAGAAGATTACAATACTCTCTTTATAACAGAATTTGACATAGAAACCAGGCATGCGGCGATTAAAGCCCGCAAAGCTGTTGAAGCGTTTGAAGGGTATCAAAGGGGAAAAGAAACAGCAGAGATGGATATTATTGTTAATGCGTCAAATATAGTGGCATTATCCGATAGGATGCCGCATCTGTTTCAGCCGGTAAAATTAAGGAAGTTGTAAAACTGCCGGTATGAATTCAGAGTTGGTAAAAATTTTGATAAAATGCTCAGTGGAACAGACGCTGATGTAACGGGAACGGAGAATATCCTGGAGTCAGCAGGGTTTTTTAAGGGCATTGTTTATTTCAAGTCCGGCAGTGTTTAAGAGTAAAGAATCTTTAACAGCATTTTTTAAAGAGATAAATGATAATTTAATGAATAGTCAAAACGGGCGGAGAACTTTGCCGGATGAGAAAAAAGATACAGTAAGTTTTGTTAATAGTCCTATTAATAAATTTGAATCTGAAAGATGTGTTGGCAATGAATCTGAACAGATAGTGGCTCTTTCTATGAATTTGGCTGTTATAAATGATACTATGAACGAACTTACATTTAGAAGAATTGCGGACGAGGCTAAAAAATCGCCGCATTATCTACAGCCGTTTTGTCAAGCATACCAGGAGCGGCATAATTTCAAGTTTCAAAGAATTTTTTATTATATTTTATTGTTGATAATATTTGTTGCAGATACTTTGTTTTATGTTTTATAATCATTACCAGTATACTTTAAATTATTTATTTACTTATTTTTACTAGATGTTTATATATCTCAGCATGGTAATAATTAATTGTTAATTGAAGGGATATATGCCAAAATTATTTAGGTTATCTATAATCTCTTGAATAACGTGATTCTGATCATTATAGAAATCGCTACCCCATATATACGGCAATATTCCATCCCATTGTTTTTCAATCGTCGTTGTCTTAAATTGTCGTTAAACCACTCTTCTGTAGGATGAAATCTATCTCCATCACATTCAATACCAAATCTCGCTTCAGATCCCTCATTGCTAAATCAATTTTGTAATGACCTACTTTAACTTGAGGTGTTACAATATATCCTTTCCTGGTAAACATATTATATACATTTTTTTCAAACTTAGATTCAAAAGCTAAGCTATCTCCTTTCTTTTTTCTCAGCTAATTATCCAGAGTTTATAAATTCAAGTAATCTATATCTCATACAATTAGGATTTGAAATTTCTTTTAATTTTATAGAATGTACTAAAATAATCTTATCTTTTGCTCTGCTAACAGCAACATTAAATCTTTGTTTATAAACGTCGGTTGTTAAAGCCATTGGTTTTTTATATCGCTCGGACTTACTACCATAGATAACAATATTATGTCTCTTTCATCTCCCTGGAAAGTTGCTGCATCGCCTACTTTAATATTGTGTTTAGAATAATCATCCATTGTAATATAATCAGTTAACATATTATCAATATCTTTTGCTTGATCATTCTGTTAATGATATCACTCCCATTGTTTTATTTTAGTTTTTCATCAGATATCATTTCTTTAATTTTTCATCTCTAATACCTTCAGAGAGATATATAGTTTCTAAAACCGGATTAAGTTTCTTATGCGGAGATTCATATCGTAGAGGTATAATTTTGCCATCGTAACATAAATCACTATCGAAGTGTATAATTTCAGGCAAGCATCTAAAATGTTCTTTTAGCATTAATTCACTGCTAGAACCAAGAGACATTTTTGCAATATCATATATACTTATTTTAAGATCGTAGTACTTTCCGCAAGGAATACCTATTAAATATTCTTTAATTTTGTTTTGAACTTGGCTTTCATCTGTACCTATACTAAGTAGACTAATTTGTCCTGGGTTGCCAACAATTATTATTTTTTCCCCTCTAATCAATGCCAGAAATGCCCTAATATCACTTTGACTTGCTTCATCAACAATTACAACGTCAAAACTGGAAATCTCGGAAGGTAGGACATTTGAAATTTTATCCAATGGCATAATCCACACAGAAATTGAATTTTTTGCTTTTTGAGTGACAGCTTGTAGTTCACGTCTTCTTTGAGGTGCAGATTTACCAGTACCTTTGCCTAGTTTTTTATAGCCATCTTCCATTCTTCAAGTGCTCTTTTATTTCGAGGAGTAACATTTTATGTTTATTACAGCATTTAATATTAAATCTTCTTTTTGACTTCCTAAATGATTATTTAAGTCATTAAACTCTTTCTCTAAATAATTTCCAATTTTTATCTTGTCATTCAGTTCTAAAAGATAAGCAATCCATGCTTTATATTGAAAAGTTTCCTGCCAGTATGAAGGGTAAAAATTATTCTCTTTATTATTCGTAAATAATTTTGACCAAGAAGGCAAACTAGAGTTTAATTTATTAAATATTTAGATATATTTTCTCTAAGCTCTTTTTCTTTTTTCCTGGTTTTTTACATAAATATTTTTTTAGAAATACATTCAATAGATTCTAATATTTTATCTGTATAAAATTTTATAATATATTCAGCTCTTTCAAGAAATTGTGATGAAGATTGTTTTATACTTTCATCATGCTCTCTCTGTTTCATAATTGCTTCTATAGATGAGACGAATGATTTCAATTTCCTATATGCATTATTTTAGAAATTAAAGCCAATGAATATTTTTTGCAATTTTATTTCATAAGTCAGATAAGTTCTTTATATTTTCTAATATTTCAATATAATTAATTATTTTCTCCCAATCTGAAGTGTTTCTAGGATTCTTATTATTAATTAAAATATTATTTAGTGTTGATTTTTCTTTTTTGGATAATTTAATTTTGTTAAAAAAACTATATATATTTTTTTATTTTCTATTTTTTTAAATTGTTTTTTAATAAAAGTTTTTAGTTCTAAAATATTAAATGGAGCTGTAATAATAATTTCATTTAAGATATTATTATGACTATCATAAATAATTTGGGTGCTATTTCGTTGTTCAAGTAATTTGGATATTGCACAAATAAATGTTTTTTTTCTGAATCATCCTGTATAATTTTTATTAACTTACTCTCCCGTCAAAAATTATTTTTTTATCATTATTCAGTTTTTCTTCTAATACTTCAATAAACTTATCTATATCTTTTATCATTAAATCTGGAGTAAATGAATTTATCTGACTATCTAAATCTTTAATTTTTAAAAGGTTGTCAGAAAGTTCTTCAAATTCTTTAGGCGATATTAATATTATCTAAAAGAACTTTTTTAGTATTGAAATCTTTCAAATCATTTAAGTACTCATTTAGTTCTGTTGATAGACTTGTCAATTGTTTTAATTCAGATTCTCGTATTGGGATATTAGGTATGATTGAAACTGATCCTTGCGATTCTTCAATGACTTTATATGTAACATCATCAGTTAATCACATATGTTTTTTCGTCGGATTTTAGTTTCCGAACAGCTTCTATTGGAAGACATTTTTCGTCGAATAATTTGATTTTTGTTAATTGATGTTTAGCAATAATTTTCATCTTGTATTGCAACTCAATTAATTTATCGCTTGTATTTTAAATTTTATTATTTAACTCTTCTATTTCTTTTGTTATATCGTTAGTGTTATAATTTAAAACTTCGTTTATTTCATAAAAAGCTTCTTTCATTTTTTGTTTTTCATATGGAACTATTGGGTAATATTGGAATACAAAATTTACTGAGTTTTTTAGGGATTTTTTTATTAAAACATCTAGTGCTTAATCTTTTCGATTAGTAACCAAAACTTTTTTACCTTTTGCTAAAAAGTGAGAGATTAAATTAGCTATTGTATGACTTTTTCCTGTTCCTGGAGGTCCATGAATAATTACAACGCCAGATTTCTCTATTTTTGACAAAATATTAATTTGCTCATCATTAAAAAGAAGCGGAAATAAAATTTTTGTATCTTGTAAAACTTCAATCTCAGTGTATGTTTTTTTTGGGAAGAACTTTCTTCAATATCCGATGGGTTTAGTATGCTTTTTAATGGATTTTCTGATATCTTATCTATATATTTTGAAGGCTCTTTAAAAATATTTATAAAATTATCTAAATCTTTTAGTACCGCATCTTGTCTTTTTTTCTGTAAAAATACCCTATGCATCTATCAATTTTAAATTTTGATCTGTTTTGTATGATTCATATTGTTTGTCTTCAATAAGTTTTGCATTAATAATGTCTTTATTTCTGTTACTAAACATATTATAGTTTTTTTTGAAGAATTCTATATATGACTCTTTTTCAGTTATATTATAATTAAGTTTCTCAAATGATTCTTTTATTGATGATAAATCTCTAACATAATTCTGAATAACTAAATTTTCAATAGTGTAATATTTATCGTCGATAAACGTTACTTTTATTGTTTTAGATTTTCATCATACCAAACATTTAGTTCTCTGGTTATTAGAGGATAATATATTTTTTGCAGTTAATTCTGATTAGATTTCCAAGCTATAATCCCATGTCCTAAAATAAATTCATAATTTTCATCTCTATGGCTGGGATGCCTAATAAACGCTGAACATCTTTTTATATCAATATATCTTTATTTACTTCCTTCCATTCTTTTAATTTAAGTAAAACTTCATTAAATAATGTTTCTCTTGTTTTATTCTGTTGTTATTTCTTCATAGTTATTATCGTTTCTCTGCAGTATTAGAGACGGATTATTTGGATAATTGTCAATATAGCTGTTTAGCCTGGGATATTATTTAGAAGACTCAATATCAGGGTATTTAATAATACTTCTTGTTTTGGATTGTTAAAAATGAAGAGATATATTGGTTATTTTGAAATTCTGATTCAAATTTCTTAAAAGGCATATCAGCTAAATTAGTTTGAATTTTTAAATTAAGTTCTATTACTGATTTTATGTACTCAAATAAGTTTAACATGCGTTTTTGTGTAATATTTTCGTTTTCGTTCACAAACAATCCTTTTTATTACAAAAACTTTTATACACTTTGAAATATATTCATTTTATATATTTTTTTAAGTTAACTCAAAGCTTTAAGATTTTCAGTTGCCCGATAATATTGTCGCTTTTAACATTGTTTATTTAAGTATAGAGAAAAAATTAAGCATATTTTCATATTTTTCAGCAGTATCACTTACTATACATAATCTTATAAGAATATATATAAGAATTTTTTGTAAACAGATTATTTGATTTTGGGATTTTTCGTTAAAAAGTTCTTTTGAAAATATAATCTATATTTTTAAATTGTGATTTAACGTCGCATGCTGTTTTTATTTCTTGTACAGTTAAATATTTTTTTATATTTTGATTTTTTAAGCATGCTTCTTCAAAAGATATTTTATTATTTCTTGCGTCAAAAGCCGAGGTTTGTAACATTTCATAAGCAGCTTCTCTGGACATTCCTTTATCTACAAGAGAAAGAAGTAATGTTCCTGAAAAAATAACGTCCCTTGTTTTATCTAAATTTGTCTGCATATTTTTAGGATAAACATTGAGATTTGACAATAAAGTTTTCATTCTGACAAGCATATAATGCAAAACTATGGAAGCGTCAGGAAGCATAATTCTTTCAGTGGATGAATGGCTTATGTCGCGTTCATGCCAGAGCGTAATGTTTTCCATTGCGGTTACGGCGTAACCCCTGAGGAGCCTTGAGAGTCCGCATATATTTTCAGAAATTATAGGATTTTTTTTATGCGGCATAGCAGAAGATCCTTTTTGTCCTTTTGTAAATGGTTCTTCGGCTTCTCCTACCTCGGTTCTTTGAAGATGTCTTATTTCTGTCGCAATTCTTTCGAGAGCCGTTCCTAAATGGGCAAGAGTCGAAAAATAAATTGAATATCTGTCGCGCGGAATAATTTGCGTTGAAACGGGTTCTGGTTTTAATCCCATTTTTCGGCATACGTATTTTTCAATTTTTGGATCTAAATGCGCCATAGTGCCTACTGCTCCGGAAATTTTTCCATAACTTACAGTTTCAAGAGCAAATCTAAGCCTGTCTAAAGATCTGATAATTTCACAATACCATGAAGCCGCTTTTAGACCGAATGTCATAGGCTCGGCGTGAATGCCGTGAGTTCTTCCCATAACGGGAGTCATTTTATATTTTTTTGCCAGTTTTGATATTATAACCGCCAGGCGTTTTGTTTCATCAATAAGCAGTTTTACCGACTGCTGCAGCTGCGCTCCGGTAGCAGTATCAAGAACATCTGAAGAAGTCATACCTAAATGCAGGAATCTGCCTTCCGGTCCAATAGTTTCTACAACGGCAGTTAGAAAAGATATTACGTCATGCTTAACGGTAAGTTCAATTTCATTAATTCTTTTAATGTTAATCTGAGCTTTTTTCTTTATTGTTTCCACAGCTTTTTGCGGAATCGTGCCGAGTTTTGACATAGCTTCAGCGGCAAAAATTTCAACTTTAAGCATTTTTTTGAATCTGTTTTCGTCTGACCAAATCGCTGCCATTTCCGGTTTTGTATAACGTGGAATCATTTTTAACCTCATTCTCGGCGGATGATTTAAAAATATCTTTATATGCGGTCCCATCTGTTTGCTGTTGCGCTTATAAAAATTTAAAATGAATTTAAATTCTATCAACGGCAGATACAGCATTTTTGGATAACAACATAAAGAATCTTAAAAAAACAATCAGCCTTTATTTTAAATTCTCAATAACTTTTTTTATTGCTTTAGGGTATATTTGATGTTCTACATTTAAAATTCTGTCTGCCAAATCCTGAGGAGTGTCGTTTTCAAGTATTTCTACTTCCTGTTGTATAATGATTTCACCCGTATCATAATTTTCATCTGCGAAATGTACCGTCGCGCCGGACTTTTTTTCTTTTAAGTTTATAACGGCTTCATGAATATGACGACCGTACATTCCTTTTCCGCCGAACTTTGGCAAAAGCGCCGGATGTATGTTTAAAATTCTCTTGCGGTAAGCATCGGTTATATCTTGCCCGACAATCCTAATATACCCTGCAAGGCAGACAATATCTGTTTTAACGTTTTGAAGTTCTTTTAATATTGAGTAGTTAAAAGATTTTTCATTTTCAAATTTTTTTCTTTCCATACAAACAGTTTTTATGTTTTTATTTTCAGCTCTTTTGAGAGCATAAGAGCTTGGATTATTTGAAATAACTAAAACAACTTCAACGAGTCCCTTTAATATGCCATTATCTGCAGCATCTATTACAGACTGCATATTTGAGCCGTTTCCTGAAACTAGAACAGTAAGGCGCTTCATATAAGCTCAACACCTCTTTCGCCTTTTTCAACAGAACCTATTATTTTTGCATTTTTAAAAAATTTTTTAATTTGTAAAGCCGCATCAGAACGCACAATTAAAACCATACCTATTCCCATATTAAGAGTTCTGTAAATATCCTTTTCAGGCGCCCCGCCTTTTTTTTGAATAATTTTAAAAATTTCAGGGACTTTCCATGAATTTTTCTCAATAACAACCCTTATTTTCTGCTGCAATATTCTTTCTATTTTATCGTAAAAACTTCCGCCTGTAATGTGGGCAATGCCGGTTATATTTTGTGTTTTTAAATTAAATTTTGCAAGAGCGGCAAGAATTTCTCTAACATAGATTTTTGTAGGAGCAAGCAATCGGGAAGAGTATTTTTTTAATTCAGCGTTTGAAAAAACTTTTCTTATAAGGGAATATCCGTTTGAATGAGGTCCGCTCGAAGGCAGCCCTATTATAACATCGCCCGGCTTTATTTTACTTCCGTTTATTTCTTTGCCCTTTTCAACTATGCCTACGGAAAATCCTGCTAAATCGTATTCGCCTTCTTTATAAAAGCCAGGCATTTCGGCAGTCTCGCCGCCGATAAGCTGTGAATCTGCCAATTCGCATCCTGCAGCTATGCCTTTAATAATTTGCTCCGCCTGGGCCACATTTAGTTTACCGCAGGCAAAATAGTCTAAAAAGAAAAGAGGCTTTGCTCCTACACATATTAAATCGTTGACGTTCATTGCAACTAAATCTATACCTATGGTATCATGTTTATCCAGCATAAATGCAAGTTTCAATTTTGTGCCTACGCCGTCAGTTGAGCTAACAAGATTATATTTTGTTCCAGCGATAGGAAATAATCCGCCGAATCCTCCGATTTGCGGAAGTTTCTTTTTAAGTCTTTTAACAAGTTCGTTGCCCGCATCAATGTTTACACCCGCTTTTTTATATGCAGTAGACATAGTTAACTCCTGTTTCTTCGTTATTTGAATATATTTGCTAAAATCGAAATAATCATCGCATTAGTTAAATCCACTAAAAAGCGCTTACTATAGAGGACCACAAAAAACGCTTTTATTGCGGCTCCGTGTTTTTTGACGTTACGGTTTTCATATTTGCCAAAGCGTTTGGCGTTGCCCAAGCCCAGAACCGACAAGTCCAGCAGACATAACTGTAGCATCATAATCTTTTCCCAGAAGCCGGAAAACTATAAAGTAAGGTATTATTAGTATTAAAATTGGCGCCGCTAAATTCATTGTCTGACCTAGATGCAAAGACATTATTGCCGTTGTAACAAAAATGGCAAGCGATCGGATATCATACCTACGGCTTTTGTATTTATTTTAAATAATTCCGTACTGTCTCCTATGTTGCGAACTATCACAGCAATAATCATTGCGTATAAATACGAGGGGAATATAACTATTCATCTCCCAATATTTATAGTGCCGAAATAATGGCTTAATACCGTACCGCACCCCAGCGCGACTAAAATCCAAGCTAAATTTTTCATTAAATGGGGACCGCTTATAACATCTTCTTTTTCAGAATTTACAACAACTACCCCTTCTTTCTGAGCTAGAACACTGATTTCTTCATAATCGGAAGATTGATCGCCGGCATCGCTTCCGTTACTCCAAAATCCAGCGTAAAAGATTTTCCATAACCTCCGGCAGTAGCCAAACCGCCCATCATAGATACGGAACCGCATATTATCCCCATAGAGAATTCATTCCAAAAAATTTAGCTACAGAGATACCTACAAAATTTTGTACAAGAATCACAAAAGAACAAATTCCCCAAAAAGCAATAATTAACAAACCTTCGTTTAGAAGCAGTTTATAACTGGCATTTATACCGACTGTAGCGAAAAACGTAAGCATTAAGAGATTTTTTAAAGTAGGATCAAATCCAACTTTTGCTAAATTCATATACTGCAAAAAGACAATAGAGCGGCAATTATTAAACCGCCAAGAGCAGATGCAGGTATTGATAATTTTGTGAAAAAGTATTTTATTTCTAATAAAAAACACCGCAGTAGTACATAATTGCGCCGAGAGACAATAGTTTGTACCATATCTAAATTTAAATTTAAGCAACCGTTTAGCGTTTCTCCACAATGTTCTCCTGATAAGCTGACTAATTCGTATGCAAAAACACAGGCAAAAATAAAAAATACACTATAGTATTATACTATAATATAAATATGGATTTTATTTTCTACTACCGGGTTTTACTGCTTTGCTGCCTTCCTTGCACATAGGGCACTCGGCTTCTTTATAACTTTTTACTTCAAGACTTAAAAGGGAAAATCTTGGCACCCCGAAATCAACTTTTCCTGTGCTTCTATCGACAAGCGACACAACGCCGGCTATTTTAACGGATGCAGTTTTAAGAGAATCTATAACTTCTTTAGTGGAAAGTCCTGTAGTTATAACGTCTTCAGCCACCAAAATTTTTTCGCCTTTATTTACTGAAAAACCTCTTCTTAAAAGCACATTTCCATCAACTCTTTCAGTAAATATTGAGCGTACATTTAATGCTCTTCCAATTTCATAGCCTATAATAATACCGCCTACCGCGGGCGATACGACAACATCAACCTTTATATTATTTTTTTTTATTTTGCTTATAAGTTCTTCAGCAAGGCGCGCAGCCTCTTGCGGATGTTGTAAAATTAAAGCAGATTGAAAATATCTGTCCGAGTGACGTCCGCTGGATAGTTTGAAATGTCCGTTTAAAAGAGCGTTGTTTTGTTTAAATAGTTCTTTAAGTTCATTTTGCCACATTGTTTATCCTCTCATTTTAATTTAATTTCTTAAAAAAATGTTTTTTACTCCCAAATATATCAAAATAAATCCCATAGCAGCATTCAGCGTTTTTATGATAATTTCAGGCATAATTATGCCTGCGAGATTGCCGATAATAATTATACAAGTCATAAATATAGGCGTTGCCAGTAAAAATCCAAATGCGAAAATGCTTACGTCTTTTAAATTCATATGACGTCTGCTTATTTCAAACGAAAATATTCCCGTTATAAATAGAATGTTATTGGATTTACAATAGTTAATCCAAACAGCCATAAAAACAGATCCTGGCCCTGAAGGTATCAGTATTGATATTTTGCCCCGCTGTTATAAACAATATTCCAAATATATTAATGCAATACCTACCAGAATATCAAAAATTCTTTGAAAACGCTGTAATTTTTTTATAACGACGGATATTGAAATGACTGCTAAAAAAATATATATAATGTCGGCAAGAGTAATACCTATAATTCCTAAGATTAATTTGCGAAACGACATTGACAATGACAATTTAAAAATCAATACACAAATAGGTCCCATACCCATTATTTTCAGCAAAAGACCTGTCTTTAATCCGTCAAATAACAAATTATTTTTTTTATTTATAATAATATCCATAAATAGTTATTTTATCAATGTAGTCTCATAAATATTTTTTGCGGCATCAGCCGGATTTACAGCTTCTAATATAGGTCTTCCTACAACTATAAAATCTGCGCCTTCTTTCACTGCAGTTTCTGGCGTTGTCACTCTTTTTTGATCGTCCCCGGCTTTGACAGGTCTTATGCCCGGAGTTACAACGTTAAATTCTTTTCCGCATTCCTTTTTTATAAGCGATATTTCCAGCGGCGATGATATTACGCCGTCAGCCCCGCAGGATTTTGCAAGTCTTGCTCTTTTTAGAACTTCTCTTGGAGTTGTAATTCGGCTTGTTAAAACGGTGACAGCCCATATTTTAGGTTTATTTTCCACCGCCGCGGCTGCCTTAAGCATTTCTTCGCCTCCGGCAGAATGTACCGTCAAACTAAAAACGCCTAGTTCTTTTGCGGATTCTACGGAACGTTTTACTGTAGTGGGAATATCATGAAATTTCAGATCCAAAAATATCTTTTTTCCGTTATCTTTTATTATTTTTATTATTTCTTTGCCGTATTGTAAAAATAATATAGGCCCTACTTTATAAATATCTATGTAAGGGGATGTTTCTTTTATAAGTTTTTCAGCTTTTTTTAAATCATAAACATCAAGAGCCAGAATGGTCTTTTTCATTTTCACCTCAATTTAATATTTATGTATTGTTATGCTCAAGTATTCTTGACAATACCAATTATTTCTTTTATTGATTTTATATTCTTATATTTCAATATACTTTCAATTTCGTCAATAATTTTTATTAAATTTTCAGGAGAAACCAAACTCGCGCTTCCAACGCTTACGGCCGCCGCTCCGGCAAGTATAAATTCAACGGCATCTCCTCCAGTCATTATACCGCCGCATCCTATAATAGGTATTTTTATGCGCTGATAAGCATCATACACGCAGCGTATAGACATTGGTTTTACGCAGGCTCCGGACATCCCGCCTTTTACTGTGGATAGTCTAGGTTTAAAATTTTTGACATCTATAGCCATTGCGGGATAAGTATTTGTAAGCGTAATTCCGTCTGCGCCTGCATTCTGGGCCGTTAATGCGAGTTCAGATATATCAGTAACAAGCGGAGAAAGTTTTGCGATAACAGGAACTCTCGATACTTTTTTTACGCTTTTTATTATGTTTTGCATTAAAGACAAGTCGTGGCAGATTATTTTCTTTTTTAAATTAGGACAAGATAAATTAAGTTCTACCACCGATATGCCTTTTTGCATGCTTAATATTTGAACTGTTTCCGTGTATTCTTCCGCCACGGCTCCCGCAACACTTACTATTACGGGTACGCCGATTTTAGATAATTTTTCAAGCGGCTCTTCGACAAAAGCTTTGACGCCAATATTTTGCAATCCTATTGTATTTAACAAGCCGCCTTCAACTTCAGCAATTCTCGGCTGTGGATTTCCTGAACGCGGCTGCAGAGTAATTGTTTTTGTTACAATGCCTCCAAGCTTTTTTAAAGGAATCAAATCTGCGATTTCGTATCCGTAACCGAAAGTTCCCGATGCTGTAAACACGGGATTTTTAAATTTAATTCCTGCAAAATTTATACTTAAATCCGTTTTCATATTTTTTCTTTTTATTACGTGTTTTGCTTTAGACTAAAAAAAACAGGTTGTACCCTCATAACTAGGTTTATTTTTTCTAATTTTTAATTTATAATTCCTTTTAATTATTCCATTATTATTTAGTCTGTCAATTATCATATCGTAATACGGTTTATGCAGTTCGCTTGAAATAAAATTTCTATCTAACTTCTTACAAAAACAATCTCAGATCCGGATCCTCCAAATAGTATTTGTACTAAATCAGTACCACCAGGAATACAGCATCCGTTCATTTGATCCCTTTGCTATTCTTTGCTGTATCCTTTTGTCTACGGGGTTCTGATAAGGAACAGAAACTTGTTCTTTATAAAAATTATACTTCCTGATTTTGTAGCGTGTAATATTGACCTGTGAGCTATTGTAAATTTCTATAAGAATGTCCTACATTAGTATAAACCCAAACGTAGTCAAAAACTCCATAGGCATCGCCGTCTAGATATCGTACTCTTAAATATGCGTTTTGCTTTGGATAATTCATCATAAATAAATTACCTTCCGGTTTTAACACTCTCATACATTCTCTGGTCAATTTTATATACCAGTTTATATATCCATCCCATTTTTGAGTATATTTTTTCTCGTTGTATTAAAATACCTACATTATAATCCGGATCACCGTATATCAAACAGAATTATTCGGAATCCTCTTTAATGTTAATAAAACATCTTCATTAAATACTTTATTTATAATTTTATTCATTTTCAAAGTCTTTCTTTCTTTTTTATTAGTTTTATACTCGTCATGTCAAAAGGATTGTCAAATGTGTAATTATACAGTCTAACTATAGAATTACTTTTGTTTTTCCATCTGATAATATAACATGCAGTTAATTTTTTATTGATTCTATTATCTGCTTTTTGCCATTATATTCCCTTAAAAATCAATATCTTCTATTTTAAAAATACTGCCGTCTTTGCACGTCATTTTATTCTGTCCTTTTATTTTAACGGCGCAGCCTTGGCAGTTCCCTACGCCGCACGCCATTATTTCTTCAAGAGAAGCAAAACCTCTTATGTTTTTTTCTTTAGCAATCTGTAAAATTTTTTTAAGCATAGGCATAGGGCCGCATGCAAACAGCGTATCGCCGCTTTTTAAATTTTCTGGCAGTATATTGGTAATGTATCCTTTATGCCCTTTTGAACCGTCTTCTGTGGAAACAATAATTTTCCAGCCTATTTTTCTAAATTTATTAAGACATAACAAGTCTTTTTTTGAACGAGCGCCGTAATAGAGAGTCCCCCTAGTTTTTAATTTAGCGGCAAGAAAATGAACGGAAGCTATTCCTGTGCCGCCTGCTATGATAACAGGGCTGAAGCCGGGACTTTTTTTTTCTGATTTTAAAGAGGAAGAAGCAGTGTTTGGGGGCAAATCATAACCATTGCCTAGAGGACCTAAAAGCTGGATTGTTTCCGATTTAATTTCTGATAAAATTTTTGTGCCTTTGCCGGTTATTTTATATAAAAAGCTTACAGTATCTTTTTTAACATCGTAAATACTTACCGGTCGGCGTAAAAAAACTCCTGGAATGCTGATCATAAAAAACTGTCCGGGATAACAATACCCGGCGGCAGCGGGAGCTTTGACTTTTAATTCAAAATAATCTGTACATATTTCTTTATTAGAAATTATTCTGTAACTTTTATCAAATTTTTTATTCATTTTGCTTTAATTTGTTATTAAACCGTAAAATTTTGCAACAAAATCTACGATACGGAATATTTTATCTTCATCTAAGCATGCATTAGTAAAGTTTAATTAAGAGTGCAAATTATAAAACAAGTAAAAAAATGAGAATACGACTCAAACCTGCCAGACTATTTTTCCTGCTACTATTGTCATAACGGCGCCGCCTTTAAACCGTCTTCCTATAAAAGGCGAATTTTTGCTTTTAGAAACTATGTTTTCTTTTGTTAATTCATAAGAATAATTTGTGTCTATTATTGTAATATCTGCAATACTTCCCTCTTCGAGAGAACCTCTACTTTTAAGATTAAAAATTTTTGCAGGGTTATAAGTCATTTTTGATATCGCCTGGGAAAAACTTAAAACGCCGCTGTCAATAAGTTCTTCTAAAGCAAGACTTAAAACTGTTTCAAACCCTATAATTCCAAAAGGAGCTAAATCAAATTCTCTGTTTTTTTCTTCTTGGGTATGTGGAGCGTGATCTGTAGCTATGCAGTCTATGGTTCCGTCTAAAAGACCTTGTTTTACGGCATCTATATCCCTTTGCTCTCTTAATGGAGGGTTAATTTTTGTATTTGTATCATAAAATTTTACAGCATCATCAGTTAAAGTAAAGTAATGCGGACAAGTTTCTGCTGTAACTTTTATATCTTTTTTTTTCGCCTGTCTTATTAGATCAACAGAACCTGCAGTGGAAACGTGCGCAATGTGCAGATACCCGCCTGTAAGTTCAGCAAGCATAATGTCGCGGCTTACCATAACTTCTTCCGCTTGTTTGGGAATGCCTCTTAAACCCAATATCATAGAGTTTTTCCCTTCGTTCATAACACCGTTTTTGCTCAGCTCTTTATCTTCACTGTGTGAAATAACCGGAAGTTTAAACATTTTTGTATATTCTAAAGTGCGGCGCATAATTTGTGAATTTAAGATTGGAAGCCCGTCGTCGCTTACCGCAACAATTCCTGCTTTTTTAAGAATTCCTATTTCAGAAAGTTCTTCGCCTTGCGAGCTTTTAGTTGCGCATCCTATGGGGAAAACGTTTACGAGACCTTCTTTTTGAGCTTTTAGAAGAATAAATTCAACAGTCGGAGCATTGTCAATAAAAGGTTTAGTGTTGGGCATACAAAAAACAGTCGTTATACCACCTTTTGCGGCAGCCCGCGTGCCTGTATAAATAGTTTCTTTGCCTTCCTGCCCGGGTTCTCTTAAATGAGCGTGAACATCAATAAGACCTGGGACCGCAATTTTTCCTTTACCGTCAACAACTTTATCTGCTCTGTTAGAAAAATCAGACGCAATTTTATCATCTTCAATAAAAATATCTCCGATGAAATCTTTGTTCTGTGAAGGGTCAACTATTCTAATATTTTTAATTTGAAGACGCATTTTTCCTCTTTGGATTTAAAAGGTATAATACTGCCATTCTTACTGCTATTCCGTTTGTAACCTGCTCGTTAATTACAGCGTTTGGACTGTCTGCGACGTCAGAAGATATTTCTATGCCTCTGTTCATGGGTCCGGGGTGCATAATTAAAACTCCGTGTTTTGCTGTAGCAAGTCTTTCTTTTGTCAATTGGTAAAGCTCTACATATTCATGAACAGACGGAAATAAGTTTTCCTGCTGGCGCTCAAGCTGTATTCTTAAAATATTTATGACATCCGCTTTTTTAACGGCTTCATCTAAATTGTAATATATCTTTACACCCAGCTTTTCAATAGTTGGAGGAATTAAAGTTGGAGGGCCCGCGACGACAACTTTCGCCCCCATTTTTGTCAGCGCCCAGATATTTGATTTTGCCACCCTTGAATGCAGGATATCTCCTATAAGCAGCACTTTTAAATTTTCAAATTTTTTCTTTTTTTCATATATGGTGTACAAGTCTAAAAGTCCCTGAGTAGGATGTTCATGAAAGCCGTCGCCCGCATTTATTACAGATGCGTTGAGATTGTTTGCAAGTATATACGGCGCTCCGGCCAGGGAATGTCTTATTACTATATAATCTGCTTTCATTGCTTCAAGAGTCTTACCGGTATCTATAAGACTTTCGCCTTTAACAACGCTTGATGTGTTTATCACAACATTTACAACATCGGCAGAAAGTCTTTTTGCCGCAATTTCAAATGAAGTTCTTGTGCGTGTGGAGGGTTCATAAAAAAGCGTTACTACAGTTTTTCCAATCAGTGTTGGAGCTTTTTTAACAGACCTTGTAAAAAGCGTTTTAAAAGGTTTTACTGAATCCAAAACTGTTTGCAAGTCCTTTTTATCTAAATGTTCAAGTCCAAGAAGATCTTTACGGTTAAGAGACATCTTCATTCCCTTATAACGACTGTGATTAAATTAACTGCCTGCAACTTTATCTATTCCGTCCGTTTCTTTACATTCAACTTTTATAAACTTTTTAGCATTGTATTTTATCCCGACATATTTTGCTTCTATTGGAAGTTCGCGGGAACCTCTGTCAACTAAAACCGCAAGTTGTATGGATTTAGGTCTGTCGAAATCCATTAAAACGTCTAAAGCTGCCCTTATCGTTCTGCCGGTGTAAAGAACATCGTCAACTAAAATTATATTTTTACTGCTTATATCAAAAGGCAGTACAGTATCTTTTATAATGGGCATTTTAAAATTGTCAAGATCATCTCTGTGAAGCGTAATATCTAATGTCCCAAATGGAATTTTAGATTGATCAACATTCGTCAATTTTGCAATTTCAGCAAGAATTCTTTTTGCCATACATACGCCCTTCAATTGCAAGTTCTTGAATATTTTTACTGTTATCAACAATATCCTGGGCAATCTTGCATACTACGTTTTGAAATAGTTTCTCATCAAGTATAATATCTGTTATCTTATCCTTTTAATTTTTCTATAATTTTTTTCCTATAGATGCTAGATATTTTTCTAGCCCGTATTTTTGCAGTTTTAAGTCCTCTTTAACAACTTCGTCCGCTGTTTTATTTTTAAAGATTTTAAGTTTTTCTTTTAAATCGTCATTTGTTACGGCTATTATCTGGGCGGCTAAAATTGCCGCATTCACTGCTCCCGCTTTTCCTACGGCAACTGTCGCTACCGGCACGCCTTTAGGCATTTGCACTATTGAAAACAAAGAGTCAAGGCTTGAAAGATTCTTACTATCAACCGGAATACCTATAACCGGAAGCACTGTTTCAGATGCAATAACTCCCGGCAGCGCGGCAGACATTCCCGCGGCGGCTATAAAAACCTTTGCGTTTAAACTTTCTGCGGATTGAATACTCTGCTTTAAATGTTGAGCAGTTCTATGGGCTGAAGCGATATTCAAACTGTAAGACAACCCAAAATTTTCTAAGACTTTAACAGTTTCGCCAATTAGCGGTATATCCGAGCCCGACCCTACGATAATTGCTACATCAATTGTGTTTATCATTTAACGTTCCTTTAACATAATTTATACTAAATTTAAGTGTAATTATCGTTCAAGCAGGCTTTTCCTATATCTTTTCTATAGTGCATATTTTTAAAGCTTACAAGTTTAACATTTAAATAAACTTTATTTATAGCGCTTTTTATATTATCAGATGTTGAAGTAATTCCCAAAACTCTTCCTCCGGAAGTAATAAGTTTACCGTCTTTGCGTTTCGTTCCGGCGTGAAATACTGTTGTGTATTTACAATTAATATTGTCAAGTCCTTTGATTTCAAAAGCTTTTTCAAAACTTCCGGGATATCCTCCTGAAGCAAGCACTACGCATACTGAAAATTCTTTTTTCCAGTCAATTTTTATATTCGAAAGTTTCCTATCTAGAACTGCCCCGCAAATATCAGCTAAATCCGTATCAAGCAACGGCAGTAGCGCCTGCGTTTCCGGATCGCCAAAACGACAGTTAAACTCCAAAACATACGGAGAAGAATTATTCAGAATCACGCCGACATATAAAATGCCTTTATAATTAAGTTTTTCAGCCTTTATGCCGTTAATAACTTTGCGGATTATGTCCGTCTCAACTTTTTTGTTTAATTTTTGGGTGGCTAAAGGAGCAGGAGCATACGCTCCCATACCGCCGGTATTGGGACCCCGATCATTATCATTCAATCTCTTATGATCCTGAGAAGCGGGCATCATTGAATATGATATGCCGTCAGTAAATATCAAATATGAAAGTTCAGGTCCGTTTATATATTCTTCTAGAATTATACTTGTTCCTGCATCGCCTAATACTTTATTGCCCATAATTTGTTTAGCCGCAGAGCGCGCGTCTTCCCTGCCGTCGCATACATAAACGCCTTTTCCGGCTGCAAGGCCGTCTGCTTTCACTACAATTTTTTTATTTTTATCCCAGTTTTCCAAAAATTTTAAAGCATCGTCAATTTTTTCAAAACTGTTATGCCGCGCCGTGGGTATGTCGTACTTTTGCATAAATTCTTTTGCATATATTTTACTTGATTCAAGTTTTGCGGCATTTTTTGACGGTCCGACTATTTTTAAACCCTTAGCTTCAAAATAATCAACTATTCCGTATGACAGAGGAACTTCCGCCCCGATAAATGTAAAATCTATATTATTTTCTTTTACAAAATCGGTAAGTTTATCAAAATCACTAATTGAAATATCTATATTTTGTGCTATCTCTGATATGCCGCCGTTTCCAGGCGCGCAGTATATTTTCTCTATTTTAGAACTTTTTGAAAACTGCAGGCATATTGCGTGCTCTCTGCCGCCTGAACCTACAACTAATACTCTCATTCAATCCTCTCTTATCTTACTAATAATGATTTATCTAAAAGACAAACTACAAAATAAACTCATTTATTATGTGTTAATAAGAACTAAAAAACTTATACAATAATTAGAAAATATATTTATCAAAAAATTTCACAGCTGCAATAAATAAAACAAAAGCTAAAATGAGCGTAATAATCATTGCTTTCCAACTTAGTTTTCACGTACTCCAAACGCATACTTGCTGCGTATTTCTTTACTTAAATCAGCATATTCTGTAAAATTTTCACAAGAATTATTTTCAGACAGCTGTCAATTTTTTAACAAACAAAAAATTCTGCCGTTGCCTTGTTCGTCAAGATTACTATTTCCTTGTAATAAACAGTTTACGCAGTAACCCATTTTCAACA
This sequence comes from Endomicrobium sp., assembly GCA_031290155.1. Lineage (GTDB taxonomy): Bacteria > Elusimicrobiota > Endomicrobiia > Endomicrobiales > Endomicrobiaceae > Endomicrobiellum. The sequence continues at coordinate 59,383 of JAITOB010000013.1, forward strand.
CCCTCCTTTATAAAACGTTTTATATCAACAAAAAAATTAATTTATTTGATTCTACAAAATAATAAATTTATTGACAATTTTTATAAATAAAACAGTTGACCATGAGATGTTATTTTTATATACTCAAAAATTGATTGTTTTGAGTGGTGCGGTACCCAAGCGGCAAGGGAACAGTCTGCAAAACTGTTATTCGCCGGTTCAAATCCGGCCCGCACCTTATATTACAATACGATAATGAATTATGTGTTTTTTATTACATAATGTTGTACACAGCCCGGTTAGCTCAGTTGGTTAGAGTACTTCCTTGACATGGAAGGGGTCAGAAGTTCGAGTCTTCTACCGGGCATTTCTTTAAAAATTTGAGGGTATAATGAAAAAAATATCTAAATCATTGTTGGTAAAGCAGTCCAAAACTCCTCTGTTTGATATTCTTTTATCACATGCAAAAAGAGATGTTGTTTCTTTTCACTGCCCCGGACATAAAAACGGCAGAAGCATAGATAAAGAATTAAAGAATTATACCGGTGAAGAAGTCTATAAATTTGATGTAACCGTTTTTGATGAAGTTGATTCTTTGCATGACCCTGTAGGTCCGATAAAAAAAGCTCAAGAGCTTATGGCTCAAGCGTATGGAGTTAAGAATTCTTTCTTTTTAGTTAACGGTACTTCAGTCGGGAATATAGCTATGTTGCTTTCGACGTGCGATTCCGGAGACTCCATAATAGTTTCAAGAAGCTCGCACAAGTCTATTATGGCTGGAATTATAATGTCTGGAGTATGGCCTATCTGGATTCAGCCTAAAATTGACCAAAATCTCGATTTGATTTTTAATTCAACTTATAACCAAATAAAAGACGCTTTAGACAAATATCCTGAAGCTAAAGCCGTTTTTGTCACGAGTCCTACTTATAACGGAGTGGTTACTGAATTAAGCAAAATTGTTGATTTGTGCCACAGAAGAAAAAAAATAGTTTTAGTTGATGAAGCCCACGGCGCGCATTTATCGTTCAATAGACAGCTGCCTGAATCTGCCGTTGCTGCCTGGGCTGATTTATGCGTTCAGTCGACACATAAGATTTTATCTGCAATGTCACAGGGGTCAGTGCTTCACTTTAATTCAAAGCTTGTCGATTTAAACAGAGTAAAAAAAATAGTTTCAATGCTCCAGACAACAAGTCCAAATTATTTAATTCTTGCAAGTCTCGACTTAGCTAGAAGACAAGCGTTTTTATACGGGGAAGAAAATTTTAATAAAGTCATAAAAGATGCGGAATGGGGACGTCAATATATAAATAATATCCATTCAATGAAATGTTTTACGCGTCAAGAAATACAGAAATTAGGGTTTGATTTAGATGTTACAAAACTTACTGTAAATGTTACAAAAACAGGACTTTCCGGATATGAGATTGAGAATATACTTGCAAAAGAATACAATATACAGCTTGATTATGCCGATTTGTTTAATTTAGTTGCAATTATGGGCGAAGGTTCAAATAAATTGGATGTTGAAATTTTTGTAAATGCACTTGAAAATATAAGCAAAAAATATCATGGAGAGCAGAAAAACTGGATACTTAAAATTCCGTCTCTTGCTACGGAAATGGTTATGACTCCCAGAGAAGTATTTCTTTCAAATAATATGAAAAAAGTGAGTTTGAAAAAGGCTGTAGGGCATGTAGCGGCGCAGACTCTCACTCCTTATCCTCCAGGTATTCCGGTTGTAATTCCCGGCGAAAGAATTACAAAAGAAATATGCAATTATCTTATAGATATGTCTTCTAAAAAAGTAAGAATAAGCGGGCAGGAAACAGAAATGTTAAAAACAGTGAAAGTTTTTACAAATTAACGGAGAAAATAATGAATAAAAAAGATTTAACAAGTTTTAAAAAAATCTTAATACAGAAAAGAACTGAACTCTTAAACAAAACAAACAGCGCCCAAAGAGAAATGGATAATGATTCAGATATTAATGTCGGCGATGAAATAGATACGGCAAGCCATAACAGCGAAAAAGAAATGTACTTTGAACTTGCCGCAAGCGATAAAATAACTTTAGATTCAATAAATTGCGCTATTGCCAAAGCAGAAAAAGCTGCTTATGGAAAGTGTGAATGCTGCGATAATATTATTCCCAAGGAGAGATTAAAAGCAATTCCATGGACAAGATACTGCATACAGTGCCAGGAAGAAGCCGAAAATCCTAAAAAATAAAAAATGATAGTATCTTTTTGTAATCATCCTGTAACGTTATGGTTAAAAAGCGCAGGTGTATTTGTATTAGTGCTTTTTATCGGTTTTTTATTTAAAAAATATGTTGCAAAATTTATTCAAAATATTTTATTAAAAACCGGACATAGCTTATTTGATGAAATGATTACAATGTCAAGGAAATATGTTTCTTTTTGGTTTTTCCTTATAGCTTCATACATTGCTTTTTTGCAGGCGCCTATCCGTACAATCGCAGGTATCAATAAATTATTTTATATGGTATTTGCATTTTCTGTAGTCATTTTTATTGCGTCTATTATTTCCAAACTTGTTCAGAAATCAATTACGAAAGAAATAGGAACAAATACAATAAGGTTCGGCATAATATTTATAGGTTTAATATTAATATTAAATCAGGCTGGCATTAAATTTCCACCTATTTTAACAGCGCTGGGCTTTGTCTCGGCGGCAATAGCCCTTGCGCTTAAAGATACTTTTGCCATTTTCTTTGCAGGTATAAATATTATTGCGAGCAAGCGAATAGCAAAAGACGATTATATTAAACTTGATTCCGGGCAGGAAGGCACAGTAATTGAAGTTAATTGGAGAACGACATTGCTAAAAGAAATATCTAATACGGTTATTATAGTGCCGAATGATAAACTGTCATCTGCAATAGTAACAAGTTTCCATTTTAATAAAGAAGGCGTTACCGCTACGGTAACCTGCGGAGTGGCATACGGAAGCGATTTGGAACGCGTAGAAAAAATTGCGCTTCTTGCCACTCAAGAAATAATAGATAAAAATAATGATGCTGTAAAAACTTTTACGCCGATAGTACGGTTTATAAGTTTTACAAATTCTTCAATAGAATTTACTGTTTTTTTTAGGGTAAAGAGTGTGTATAAAAGACTTTTAATTCAAAGCGAAGTGCTGAAAAATCTCAATAAAAAATTAAAAGAAGAAAAAATAGAAATTCCATTTCCCCAGAGAATTGTTACACTTAAAAAAGAATGAAAAATATATACTAACGGACAGGCTTCTTACGAACTTTAAATATCTGCCGTTATCAATCTTTGCTGTATTCGTATTCTTAAATAATAAGATTCCTATGAATAACTAATAAAAGACTGTGATATCATAACAGTAATAAATACGTTGCAGCTTGGCGAATTATTATATATTTAGCTATGCAAGGAGGGGCATAAAATGAAGTTTGTTTTAAGTTCAAAAATATTTAAAGCTACTGCAACACATGCCGATTTACAATGTCAAGGCAGCATAACAATATATATGGACCTTTGTGATAAAGCGGGTTTTTGGACAGGTGAAAAAGTTCTTGTCGTTTAATACAACAGGAACGCGTCTAGAAACTTATATTATTCCCGGCAAATATGGTTCCGGGGTAATTTGTATGAACGGCGCCGCCCACCTTATAAAAAAGGGTGAAGAAGTAATAATTATGGGGTTTGAACTTTCCGATAAACCAATTACTCCTAAAATTGTTTTTGTCGATTAAGATAATAAGATAATAAAAGTAACGCAGTAAATTTTCGGGGCGTGGCTCAGCTGGCTAGAGCGCTCGGTTCGGGACCGTGAGGTCGCTGGTTCAAATCCAGTCGCCCCGATTTTATTTATCTTAAAATTAATATAAAACACATATAAATTTACTTTTGCCGCTGACAGCGTAAAAGTATATAAGAAGTGGATATCGATTTTATCAGTTTATAAATAAAAGAACAACTGTGCATATTATAACTAGTAAATTTATAATTAAAATTGAAAATACAATATAAGCACTGATTGTTTTTAGATGTGCCGTTGTGTTTAAAAATAGTCTCTTTTTAAATATTTAAATTATATTGCCCTGATAGCTCAATTGGATAGAGCAGATCCGTCCTAAGGATAAGGCTGGAGGTTCAACTCCTCTTCAGGGCGTTTTAATGTTAGAATTTTTTCTTGCCCCGTTTATAAAAATCACAAATAATATAATGAAGTATTTAAAAATTTATGGTAAAAAGCTTGCATATTTTTATGTACCTAAATTTTATAGGGCAGTAAATGATTTTATTTGTTTTTCAAATTTTATAAGATAGTTACAAATCAAATTGTGAAATTATAAAATGTCGTATATTTTTAATGACTAATTACCCATATACTGATTTAAAAAAATATAGTGTTCTACTGAGATAAAGCCAGTATTTATTACCTATAATTATTTACAATCTTGAAATAGCTTTGGATAAATGAGGGTAAAAACTGTGCAGATGCTATTTTTGAAAATAGATATTCAAAACCATAAATATTGTAATTTAGATGTGGAATAATTAAGGAGCAATAAAAAAGAAATATATCTTTACCCTTCAGATAGATCTGCAAATGGTATAAATCCAACGCCAACAATTATATATAATTCGTACGATAAAAGTTATATGAAAAAATATACAATTGGTTTCTAAAACATAATAAACAAATATTAGAAATACTAGATAAATATGAATGAAGAAATAAAAAGATTTAGAAGAACAATATATTAAAATAAAATCGTTTTTTTTCTTTCTGTTAAAATAGATAATAAATATATTGGAAATATTTCTGAGTTTAAAGATATATTTTCTAATGTTAGATGCTACAAAATTGACAATTCTTTGATATTATAGGATTAGTAGAGAAGCAACAAATGGAGTCAAAATGACTACAATATTATTATCAATACGACTTATGTAAAATAACGACAAATTAAAATCCCTTGTGTTTATTGCTTTGTCCTTTTGTCTACTTATCTAAATTTAGGGTTTTATATGCTAAAAAGAAATCATATAAAAATCAACTCAACAACAATACTTCATCTCAGCGCCAACATTTAAATCCTCTATGTAGGCAACAATGAGTGAGTGAACACTTGATTTTAATAAAAGATTTATTAACGGATGTGCCTATTGATTTCACGTCACAGGGCAGTGACATCAAAGAAATTGCAAAATCCTTAAAACAGCGTCAAAATCCGGCAGTGGAAAAGCTGGTTTTCCTGAATTTATATCCAAATTTGACGATAATGACGAAAAGAAATTATCTATGAGTGCCAACGCAATAAAAAATTATGCTGAAAACGGCGCGTTGCATTACGCAAATAGAATTTTAAAGGGTTCAACCTTTAAAAAGATTTTTGCTTTTGGCTGTTCAGGAGATAAGAAACATTATATAATCAAACCTATTTTTGTTGATAAAAACGGCTATAAATTACTTAATAAAGTTGACAATTTTGAAAACTTTTCACTTAGAAATATTGATAAATATTATCGCGAGCAGGTTTTAGAGGAAACACCAGTTGAAGTCCGTGAACTTGACGATATTTTAAAATCAAAAGAGTTAAATGAATATTTACGTAAATACGGACAGCTTGGCGATACTGAAAAACCTCTTGTAGTGTCTGCAATTCTACTTGCCTTAAATGAGGAAAGAAATATAGCAAGTATTCTAAAAGGGGATGAAATAACGACAGATGGTCAAAAAATATATAATGCCTTATGCGATTGTATGAAAAAAGTAGAAGTTCAACCAGAAACAAAAAAGAAAAAATATTAAATCAATTCACGATTATTAAAGATCGCACAATTCTTAATATGGTAAATGAACATCTCGGCAAAACTCCGTTAAAATATTTTACCCAATACTTAAAAGAAAATGTATTTACCGCTGTTGTAAATAATTCGCCTGAAGATGTGCTTGGGCGTTTTATGGAGAATTTATACGCTATAGTGGCGGAGATGGTCAAACGCTCGGGGTAGTTCTAACGCCTCGTCACCATTACAGAGCTTTTTTGTGATTTGATAAAGATTAAACCCACTGATAGGCTTTTTGACCCTTGTTGTGGAACAGGCAGTTTTCTTATAACGGGAATGCATAGAATGCTTGAAAAAGCAAAAACTGCCAAGCAAAAAGATAATATAAAGAAAGAACAGATTTTTGGTATTGAAGTCCGGGAGGATATGTTTTCTATTGCTACAGCAAATATGATTTTACGTGGCGACGGAAAGAGCAATCTTCTATGTAAAGATTTCTTGGCTGAAAAAGCGGAAGAATTACGTAATTATAAATATACAGTCGGTTTTATGAATCCGTCGTATTCGCAAGCTAAAGATAAAGAAGTTACACATTTGTCTGAAATACATTTTGTTAAACATCTTCTCGATAGTATGGCAGACGAAGCAAGATGCGTTGTTATTGTTCCACAGTCAACAATGGTTGGAAAGACTAAACAAGACAAGTTAATTAAATGCGAGGTTTTGAAAAATCATACGTTAGAAGGCGTAATTACATTAAACAAAAACACTTTTTATGGAATTGGAACCAACGCATGCATTGCCGTATTTACCACAGGCAGTCCGCATGAAAAAGAAAAATATTGTAAATTTATCAATTTTGAAGATGATGGTTTTATCGTGAATAAACATATAGGGCTTGTTGAAACGCAACGAGCCAAAGAAAAAAATTTTATTGCCAGTTGATTTTAATGGAACCCCGGATTGGGATTTCATGGATAGATATATGAAGGAAAAAGAACAGAAAATTATTGCTTGTTATCAAAAATATGCAGACAAAAAATTAAGCATTTCTGGGGGGGGGGTAAATATAATCCCCATAATTGGAAAGAGTTTATCTTATCTGATATTTTTAGTATTAAGGCTACAAGTAGTGGTATTGATAGAGGAAAATTATCTAATGAAAGCGATATGTTACACGATCCGACATTAATAATGGTTATAATAGTTTTATTGCTTCGCAAGGTATAAAATGGGATAGATAGTAACAATGTAATATCTATTGGACTTGATACTCAAACAGCATTTTATCAACCTATTAAATTTATACAGGACAGAATATACAAATTTTGTCTAATAATAATATTAACCGCTATATAGCATTATTTATAGTACCTTTGTTATGTAGTCTAATGACAAAATTTAGCTGGGGAGGAAAAGGAGCAACATTGACAAGATTAAAAAGAAGTAGAATTTTATTACCTGTTACAAAATCAAGCAATCCAGATTTTGAATATATGGAAAACTATGCAAAGAGTATAGAATTAAAACAATTGAAATGTTATTTAATTTATTTAACTACGCATAAAAATATACGTAGTACAACAGTATAGATAAACTGTATCACAATTACAAAAACAGTACAAGGCGATAAGTGACATACCTAACAAAAAAGGCGATAGATATTATATATACGAAAGTTATCAAGTAGCTAAACTTTATTTAGGAGATATTTTGTCTGAATATGTAAGCGTTCTAGATTTACAGCGGCAATATTGATGAAAAACAGGCGTTAAGCAAGCCTGTCTGTCGAAGAGATGCATTTACTTGCAAAAGAAGACGACAACTATGTTTTCGAAGGTAAAATTTTAATTAACAGAGTCGGAAAAAGCGGTTATACACTTAGAGTTTTGCCTCGTCATTGCGGAGAAGTTCAATATATGCCTGAAATAATAAAGTGGTTATAAATCATACTTTTAGTATTATTTATCTAATATTATGATAAAATCCAGTCAACATGATAATTAAAAGCGTTCAAAACCAAATCTTTAAAGAAGCTCTTAACATTCAAGACAAAAAGTTTAGAGATGAAAACGGGTTTTTCTTTGTTGAGGGAAAAAAACAGATTGATGAAATTCCGTCAGATTGGACTGTAAAACAGTTTTTTATATCTGAAAACTATAAAAATTATATTACAGATTTTAAAAATATTGTAACTTTATCAGAACGTTTGTTTAATAAATTATCTGCAGTACGTTCTCCTCAGGGGATAATGGCTGTTGTCAAGAAAAAGTGCTATGACGTTAAAGAAGTTGTTAAAAATACAGGACTGTTTATAATTTTGGATAACATTCAAGACCCGGGTAATCTTGGAACAATTATCCGTTCGGCAGATGCATTCGGCGTAAAAGCTGTATTTGTATCAAAAAGGAGCGCTGATATATATTCTGATAAAACTTTAAGAGCAACAATGGGATCTATATTTCATTTGCCTGTATTAGAAAATATTGATATTAAAAATTTGTTAATGTTGATGAAAAAAGAAAATATTTCCGTGTTTGCCGCATCGTTAAAAGGAGAAAAATATTTAAATACTGTTAAATTTCCAAGCAAAAGCGTTTTTATAGTAGGCAATGAAGCTCACGGACTTCAAAATGATGTAGAAAGTTCGGCAGATATGATTGTTAGAATACATATGAGCGGTGCCGAATCTTTAAATGCAGCTGTTGCTGCGTCAATAATTATGTATGAGATGTCAAAACAATTATCACTGCATAATTGATGCAAGATTTATAATTAATGATATATACGGGGTAAAAACATGGGGAACAATGAACTCAGGCAGACAATGTTATTAAAAGCCGTCGCGGCAAAAGATGCGTCAAGAATGCTTGCAAAAATAAATACAGAACAAAAAAACAATATGCTTGCTGCTATGTCTGACGCTTTAGAGAAAAACATGAAGGAAATACTTTTTCATAATGAAATAGATATTGAAGCGGCAAAAGAAACCGGAATAACGCCGTCTCTTATAGACAGACTTGTCTTAACCGAACAACGCATCAAAAATATAACGGAAAACATTAATAATATTATTCTTTTGCAGGATCCTGTAGGAACAGAGATTGAAAAAAATACTCCGTCTATAAATATTGATGTTAAAAAAATAAGGGTGCCTTTAGGCGTTATAGCAATGATTTATGAAGCTAGACCGAATGTTACTGTTGATGCTGCAGTTTTATGTTTAAAGGCTGGCAATGCCATAATTTTAAAAGGCGGATCAGAAGCTATAAATTCTAATAAAATCCTTGCTAAAATAATATATGGATCCGGAATAAAAGCCGGTATGCCTTTGGGAGGGATACAATTTATTGATACTACGGATAAAAAAGCCGTGCAGGAGCTTTTGCGGCTTGACGACTTTATAGATTTGTTAATACCAAGAGGCAGCGAAGAACTTGTTAAATACGTAAAAACGCATTCTCTGATACCAGTTTTGTCGCACGGTAAGGGGTTATGCCATACTTATATAGATAAAGACGCTGATTTTGAAATGGCTTTAAAAATTGCAATAAATGCAAAATGCCAAAGACCTTCTGTGTGTAATGCAATGGAAACATTGCTTGTTCATAAAGATGCAGCCTATAAAGTTTTACCCAGACTTTGCAAATTATTTGATGATAATGGTGTTGAAGTAAGAGGCTGTAATGTTTCAAAGAGCATAGCCAGCTCAATAAAAGCAGCGGCTGAAGAAGATTGGAGTACCGAATATCATGACCTTATAGTGTCGGTTAAAACCGTAAATTCTTTAGAAGAAGCGATTAACCATATAAATAAGTACGGGTCTACGCATTCTGAGGCTATTGTAACAAATAATGAAAAAGCCGCAGATAAATTTATTAACGAAGTTGACGCTGCCGCAGTTTTTGTAAATGCCTCTACCAGACTTCATGACGGCAGTATTTTAGGGTTAGGCTGCGAAATCGGTATTTCAACGCAAAAACTTCATGCGCGCGGTTCTATGGGACTTAAAGAACTAACCACTACTAAATATGTAGTTAAAGGCAACGGTACAATAAGGGATTAAATTTTTATTATATTTAGTTATCAGTTTATTATAAAAGAGGTTATATGAAACTTGGTATTGTAGGACTGCCCAATGTAGGAAAGTCTACACTGTTTAATGCTATAACAAAAGCCTGCGCAGCAGTAGAAAATTATCCTTTTTGCACTATTGATCCGAATATGAGAATAGTTATAGTTCCGGATAAACGTTTAGATTTTCTTGAGAAACTTTACAAATCAAAAAAGAAAATCCCGGCTGCTGTAGAATTTGTAGATATTGCAGGACTTGTAAAGGGCGCATCAAAAGGAGAAGGATTGGGGAATCAGTTTTTATCTCATATAAGAGAAACTGCTGCTGTTGTCCATGTAGTAAGATGTTTTGAAAGTAAAGATATTACGCATGTTGTGGGAGCGGTTGACCCTTTAATAGATATAAAAATTATAGATACAGAACTTATTTTGGCAGATATAGGATCTATTGTCAAAAGACTTGAAAGACTTGAGAAAGGATCCAGGCTTAATGATAAAAAAATCCTTGAAGAGAAAGAACTCGCAGTAAAAGTTACTGCCCATCTAAATATGGGAAAGCCTGTAAGAACTCTTGAACTTTCTGAAAATGAAAAAATAATACTAAAAGACTTTTTTTTAATAACGGCAAAGCCTGTTTTATACGCCTGTAACGTATCAGAAAGCGATTTGCCTGTATTAGAAAATAAGTATACAGAAATTGTAAGAGAAAAATCTAAAAAAGAAGGGACGCAGGCAATTCCTATATGCGCAAAAATTGAGGCGGAACTTTCTGAATTGTCCGAAAACGACCAGCAAACTTTTTTTAAAGATTTAGGATTAAAAGAACCCAGTCTGAATCGTTTAATAAAAGCGGGATACGATTTACTTGGTCTTGAAACATTTCTTACTGCAGGAGAAGACGAGGTAAGAGCATGGACTATAAAAAAAGGATTTTTAGCCCCGCAGGCTGCCGGTGTTATACACTCTGATTTTGAAAGAGGTTTTATACGCGCTAAAGTTATGAGTTTTGATGATTTGTATAAGTTTGGCAGTGAAAAGGCAGTAAAAGATGCAGGTTTATTAAGAAGCGAGGGAAAGGATTATTTAGTTAAAGACGGCGATATAATAGAATTCTATTTTAATGTATGAATATAATCCGATTTTTAAATTTTAGATGATTGGAAGAATTAACGGTATAAATTATAAGTTTATACTCTATGTATCATTTATTTTGTCTCTAAGCGCATTGACAGTGGAGAATAAATTTTGTACTCTGCAAAAAGTGTTGTTAAAGATGACGTGCATCTTGTCGGGCAGTTAGCTCAGCCGGAAGAGCATTTCCCTTACAAGGAAGAGGTCGCAGGTTCAAGTCCTGCACTGCCCATTACAAAACTGCCGATAGACAATTCAATTCAATTGGTAAATGTTCGTCTGTAAACGGTATAAACGCAGAAGTAAAGAATATAAACTGGCGTATTTGAATATAAGAAATGTTAAATTTGCCAATTAGCGCTGCTGTAGTAAAATATTTGCAGCCGTCGTTTTTATTAGCGGCGCATAAACAAAATTAAAAATATATCTTATTGTTTTTGCTGTGTCTTTTATGTTTGACAAAGAAAAGCAGTTTTTGTAAAATCAACGCAGTTAACTTAGTATTTATAAAATAAAAAAAGCAGTCGTCCCGACTCACCTTCACCAGAATAGGAAAAAGGTTGAAAATGTGAACCAATAGTTTTTAAGTTTCATATATTTACGGGGCGGAATTTTTTCCGCCCCGAATTTTTTGTTGAAAAGTTGGCGGGAGATAAAGTCCCGGGTACCAAGAGGAGGAGCAGTCGAAAATAAAAAATTTTGTATAAACCATTTTATTAAAGTGCCGGAAGTAAGACTTGTTGATTCTGATGGAAAAATGTTAGGCGTAGTAAAAACTTTTGACGCTTTATTAAAAGCGCAGGCTAAAGATTTAGATTTAGTTGAAATCTCTCCGCAGGCAAACCCGCCTGTTTGTAAAATAATTAATTTCTCCAAATTTAAGTATGAAA
>JAITOB010000025.1 GCA_031290155.1 Endomicrobium sp.
ATACGCTGACAATTTCTTGTTTATCATTTCATTCCTCCCATACCTGCCACCCATTTAATACTATGGCGTATTTTTTTGTTGTTTATAAACATCGCATTTGTTTCCCCTGCATACTTAAACACATCGTAAAGATTTGCATTCTGTTAGAAAAGAGACAAAATTGATAAGACTCAATTTTAATATTTGTACTAGTCTAGAAAAATATTGTAATATATGCATATGTTCTATCGGAAAAAATACTATTAAATTTGCTTAATGCTTTTGGTGGTAAATTGGAGAAGATTTCTTTTATGAAATTACTCCTTTTATTTTGCGAATCTGACAAAACACGTCAATATTATGAATTTGTTCCATATAGGTTGGGGGCATTTTCTTTTACTTCATATTCTGATATGAATGGACTAGAAAAAGATGGTGTTATATACAAAGATAAAAAAATTTTGCATTACGACAATTTGATAAACAACTTCACAAAATAACTGAAGAGGATAGCAAGGAAATAAATAGATTATATTGGCAATTCAATGGTAAAACTTCAGACGAATTGATGAAAGCAACCTATGAAGAGTATCCATATTATGCCAAAAATAGTCAAAAAACAAAGTTTATAACTCCGAAAATTAAAGAAGCTATTAGAGAAATAATGGCTGATAATAATCGGACAACTTTATTTGATATAGGATATGAAGGCAAAAGTCTGGAAGGGTATTTGAATTTACTGATAACAAACAATATAAAGGTTCTTGTTGATGTAAGAAAAAATCCTATTAGCATGAAATACGGCTTCTCAAAAAATATCTTGGCAAAGAGAGCGGGAGATTTAAAGATTGAATATATGCATATCCCGGAGCTTGGCATAGACTCGGATAAAAGAAAATCTTTAAATTCCTCTGAGGATTGCCAAAACCTGTTTGCAGACTATGAATCAAAGATACTACCACAAAATGTTAAAAGCGTAGAAAAAGTTTATGATATTTTGAAGCAAAACAAAAGGATAGCATTAACCTGTTTTGAAGCAGATAAGAATTATTGTCACAGATATAGAGTTGTAAAGTTTATGAACGCCATCTATCCTGATAAATTTGCGATGGAACATTTATAAATGAAAGAAACAAAAAGAGTTCTTATACTGGTTAAAACCTATCCAACTCCTTCTCAGAAATATGATGAACTTGTTTGTACTGCAGGCATTACCGAAGATGGACAATGGATTAGGCTACACCCTGTAGAGTTTAGAAAACTTCCTTATGAAAATCAATACAAAAAATATGATTGGGTTGAAACAAAAGTAGAAAAAAATACTGGAGATTTTAGAAAAGAAAGTTTTAGACCGATTGGCGATTGTAAAATAATAGAACATATTAACACCGATAACAATTGAGAAGAAAGGAAAAAAGCATTAAATAAAATTAAGCTTTATACCAACCTAAAAAAACTGAAAAAAGATTCAGAAAAGCCGATATATAATCTTTGGCATTTTTTAAACCTACGAAAATATTAGATTTTAAATTTGAAAAACAAAGTACAACTTGGAGCAGAGAAGAAATTAAACAATTAGACTTATTTTCACCAAATAATTTTAAACGGGTAGAGAAGATAACGTTTAAATTCAAATATATTTTTGAAGATGACAAAGGTAAAAAATCCGAATTAATGACCACGGGTTGGGAAATCGGAGCGTTATTTTGGAACTGTAAGAAAAATAATTGTGAATTAGCTTGTAAAAAAGTCAAGGAAAAATATTTTGATGATTTTGCACATAAAAAAGATTTACATTTTTTCTTAGGAACAACAAAAGAGCATCATAATGTTTCAAAAAATCCGTTTATAATTATTGGTACATTTCATCCGAATAGAAATTCCAAAGAAAAGTAAGATTTGTTATCTTAATTTTAAATCATATGAATTTCAAAAGCGAACTCTTTTTGATTGGTAGGAGTTAATGGCATTCGTCTATAAGCGTGGCAGCATTTATTATTATATAGTGTATAGGATTACTAAAAGCTTAATATAAAGCAGGCGCTTATGTCCGGCAAACTAGAAAAGCAGGGCGATAAATGGACTTTTCGTTATTATGAGGACGGAACGCAAAAACGTAAAACAATTGAAGCATTTTCATACAAAGAAGCCCAAAAACTGCAATTAGATTTTCTTTCTCATAGAGCATCTCCAACAAAATTAAAAGATATTACCTTCCAAGCATTTTGCAACGAATATCTCAATTATGCAAAAACCAACAAAAGAGAACGCACAGCTTTAATAGACAGCTATGCTATAAAAAAGATGCTTGCATACTTTGAACAATGCAGGATAATTAGACTTAGAGATATTAATTCTAAACATATAGAAGATTTTAAGATATTGCGTTCTAAAATGCTTAAACCTTCAAGCGTAAACAGGGAATTAGACACAATAAAAGCTTTATTTACAAAAGCTACAGAGTGGAAGTATATAGCAGAAAACCCTGCAAAACCTATTAAACCTCTAAAAATCCCGCTAAGGCAACCTCGTTTCTTGTCTAAGCAGTAAGCTCAAAATCTTATTAAAACTTCGTCAGGTTTCCTAAGAACAATGATTATGATTTCGCTATACACAGGTTTTAGATTGTCTGAAGTGTTTAATTTGCAAGTTCAAGATATTGATTTTAACAAAGACACCATATCTGTAAACCCAAAGCATGGGTTTACTCCAAAAAACTATGAATTCCGCACTATTCCACTTAATAAAGAATTAAAAGACTATCTCATTAAAAACATTCCTGAAACTAAAAAAGGTCGCGAGTATTTATTTAAAGATAAAAATGACGATATTTCTATGTCTGCATTACAGACATTAATTAAACAAACTTTCAAAGAAGCAAATATTAAAGACGCTTCATTCCATACGTTAAGGCATACTTTTGCCAGCTGGCTCGTTATAGGCGGCATTAACCTTTACACCGTAAGCCAATTATTAGGGCATTCTGATGTAAAAACCACAATGATTTACGCTCACTTATCAAAAGAACACTTAAAGAATTCTGTAGATTTGTTAACCTTCAAAAATTAGTCTTATTTTAGTCTTGTAATGTTATTTTGAGTTATCCTTAATTATCTTGAATATATCATGAATTATCCATCGATCGTCTGGAAATAAAAAAAGGCTTGAAAAATAAGGATTTTTCCCAAGCCTTCATGAAGTCGGGGCGACTGGACTTGAACCAGCGACCTCTCCCACCCCAAGGGAGTGTGCTAGCCAACTGCACCACACCCCGA
>JAITOB010000010.1 GCA_031290155.1 Endomicrobium sp.
AAATATAAAATAGAAGTATTATGCAATAATTCTTGAATATTATTTGAACCTTTCGCTGTTCTTATTATGATTTGTCTAGGAACTGTTTTATTTCCACTGTGAAAGGATAGCGATTGTTCCGCCGATAAACACCAATTTTTGCCAAATCTTGAATTTGCATAATTGGCAATAAAAGACCAATATGCTGTGAACCAATTTGTAGTATCGCCTATAGCATTATCAGGACGTGATGAAACATACCAACCTTTTAACACTTCTTGCAAAAAACCATTTTTTAGCAGTCTTTTTAGATGTACTCTTGATAAATCTGTAAATCTGATAACTGCAACGCCATTATCATTTTGAAATTTTTTAAGTTTCTGTAAAGATTCCGCTAATTTTATCTGAGAACTTGCCATGTATGCATCCCTAATCTGTGCATTTACTCTTAAATTATGTTGTGCGATTACTCTTGTACAATGCAATATTATATTATTCCCTAGGTATTGTCAAATTATTATATTAAAATAATAAAAATATACTAGTAATTTCGGCAAGAAATATATGATTGTTTTTGTCTTTCGTTCTACACTAACTTTTAACACGCTTCTTCCTTGTCTTAATATAAAATCTATTTCCCAATAAGGTTTTTATGACAAAGAGGATTATAAATCTTGACAATAGTGTTTGATAAACTGTTTATGTCTTTCTTTTTATAGCTGTATTACGCAAAATTTATTTGATTTTATGTAATAAACAACATATTTATGATTTGACTTTATGTAATTGTTGACATATAATATATACATAAAGATAGAAAAGGAAGATATTATGCAAAGAAATGCTATGAATAACCTTACATTATGGAAAAGTAAAACAGATAAAATGCCATTGATAATTGAAGGAGCCAGACAAGTCGGTAAGACTTGGCTTATGCAAGAGTTTGGGCGAACACAATACCAAAATACTGTTTATCTAAATTTTGAAATAAATATCAAAGCTCGTGAACTTTTTCGAAATAATATAGACCCTAAATATATTATAAGTGAACTTGAACTTATGACAGGCTCAAAAATAAATCCGGAAAAAACACTTATTATTTTTGATGAAATTCAAGAATGTAATCGCGCGTTAGTTTCTCTTAAATATTTTTGTGAACAAGCACCCAATTATGACATTATTTCAGCAGGAAGTCTTTTAGGAATAGCAATGCACAGTAGTAACTCTTTTCCTGTAGGCAAAGTAGAAACATTACATTTATATCCTTTGACTTTCAGTGAATTTTTAGATGCTATTGGTGAATCGCGTTATAAAATAGGTTTGGAAAAAGGCGATTACAGTGCTTTTAATATCATAGAAAATGAGTTAATAACAAAATTAAAACTTTATTATTTTATAGGAGGTATGCCAAAAGCAGTGCTCTCTTACGTTCAAAAACATGACTTAAATGAAGTTAGAACTATACAAGAAAATATTATCGGAAACTACGAAAAGGATTTTTCAAAACACATAAAAGCTTCATCTATTCCTAAAGTTGGTATGATATGGAATAACATCCCATTACAGCTTGCAAAAGAAAAAAAACAATGGATTTATAGAAATATGAGAGAAGGTGCTAGAGCAAGTCAATATGAAGATGCTTTATATTGGCTTGAAAAAGTTGGGTTAATTTATAAAATAAGTAAGCTTGAAAATATTGGACTTCCGTTAGCGGGATATCAACAAGATGCTTTTAAATTGTATATGGTAGATGTGGGGCTTTTATCGGCTAAAACAGGGCTAACTATACAAAACTTGGCAGACTCAAACCCTGAAATTTTTAACCATTTCAAAGGGGCTTTAACAGAACAATATGTGCTTCAGGAGCTTAAAGCTCTAGAAACAAAACCACAAATATTTTACTGGGGAAATGACAGAAAAAAAGGCATTGCCGAAGTAGATTTTGTCATTCAAAATGAAGGCAATATTATACCTATAGAGGCAAAAGCATCTACAAATTTGCGGGCAAAAAGTTTAAAAGTGTATACTGAATATTACAAACCAAAAATAACAATCCGTACTTCATTAGCAAGATATGGGCAATATGAAATTCTGTATGATGTACCATTATATCTTATAGGACAATTATCAAATATTATACGGACATCGTTAAAAAAGACTATGAAAGTTTAATTGGATAATTGTTGTGAATTTAGAAAATTTAACCTATTTAGCAGGAATGAGAGTCCTTTTCAACTGGGTTGATATGATATAATTAAAAGCATATAGCATCCCATAGAAGTTTATCCTTAAATGTCTTAATTAGGAGCAGAAATCCACGTTTATTGTCATCATTTTTTTACATGGGTGGGATCAGGTGCCATTTTAAGACTTTTTGCCGTCATTGCGCAACTGCCGAAGGCAGCGAGAGCAAAATACGGTCTTTCGTATTTTTCGTGGAATCTTTTCTTTTAGTCCTGTCCGTCATTGCGAAGCCCAAAGGGCTGTGGCAATCTTTCTTTTTTTATAGGTATGTCAATGGCATAGCCGTAGTATTTTCTGCAATTGCCAAAGGACTATCTGTCAGACAAATAACCGCACCGATTCCTATTTCTTTTTTAAAAGATTTAAGAATGCTAAAATTCTTTATATCTTTAACATTCGGATTAGCCGTGCGTTTAATTTCAATTGGATATAATTTATTGTTTTTTTCTATAATCAAATCAATTTCTTTTTTGTCTCTGTCTCTGTAAAAATAAATTCTGGCTTGTTCACCATTATGCCAATAACTTTTGATAATCTCAGAGACAACATAAGTTTCAAGCATTGCGCCGTTCATTGCTCCATTTTCTAAAACTTTTGCTGTGTCCCAGCCTGTTAAATAACAAGCAAGTCCGGTATCAAAAAAATACAGTTTTGGGGTTTTAATTGCTCTTGATGTAATATTGTTTGAATACGGATATAAAAGATAAATTAAACCGAACGTTTCTAAAACTGATATCCAGTTTTTCGCGGTATTTACGCTTATTTCTACATCTTTTGCAATATCGCTGTAATTTAAAAGTTGTCCGGTTCTTGCGGCTGCTACTTTTAAAAATTTTAAAAAATTATGTTCCTGCGTGATATTGACGAATGCTCTGACGTCTTTTTCAACATACGTGCTGATATAAGAACCATAAAACAATTTCCAATTCATTTTTTCTTCGGCAAGTAAACGTGGATATGAACCTTGCCAGATTAGCTTGTATATTTCAGATAAACTTAAAATAGAAGCATTTCTCTTTAGCTCAAACGATGGCAAAAACGGCACCGAAACAGAATGTTTCAGTTTTTCCCCTTGAGAAAGTCCTTGCAAATTTAATACCGCAACTCGTCCAGCTAAACTTTCCGTAGTATTCTTCATCAAATGAAACATCTGCGAGCCTGTCAGCCAAAACAGACCATTCCTTTTTTCTTTATCAATAATCATTTTAATATATGGGAAAAGTTCAGGAACATATTGAATTTCATCAATCAAAATAGGTGGTGTATAGGTTTTGAAAAACAAGGCTGGATCCGTTTTTGCAATACTTCTAATGTGTGGATCATCAAGCGATACATAAGTGCGATTTTTCTCCATTGTATGTTCAAAAATGGTAGTTTTACCTACCTGACGAGGTCCGTTGATAAGCACCGCAGGAAATGTATCCGATGCATCATTTATAATTTTTGACAGAGTTCTTTTATAGTACATTTATCCTCCGCAAACATAACTGCTATTGACAGATATACTATAACAGAATTACGTTAAATTTGCAATAACAGTTTAAATTAGCCGAAAAAATTATACTTTTATTGAAGACTATTAAATTTGTATGATTTCATCCAAAACTTTTTATTAAAATTGTTTTTTACCTAACAGTCTTTTATTTTTTCCATTTTTGGTCTTGATTAATTATAATTACAATATCAAAAAAAATGATTATTTAAATTTATGTAGTTAGTCTAAATTCCCATATAATGTCTAGAAATCAAGTTAAGTTATGGTGCAAAAGGTGTGTTAAATAGTATGCCAAAATTGTTATTAAAATAGAGGAACTACCCGTGATAAAATCAACTAAAGTGCCTATTTATGAAATTTTCTTTTCATTTCAGGGTGAAGGTTTATATACTGGACTCGCGCAAATTTTTGTACGTTTTGCAGGATGCAATCTTAAATGTAATTACTGCGATACTTCTTATTCGACTATAATTTCTAGAAAAGCAAAATATCTTACAGACGAAGAACTTATAAATAAAATTTGCCTATTATACAAACAAAATAAAAAAACTTTTTTAAGTTTAGCACCTGATAAACCATCTGTTTCTTTTACTGGAGGAGAGCCTTTAATCTATGTTGATTTTTTAAAAGCAGTACTCCCAAAATTAAAAGAAAAAGGATTTAGTGTTTATCTTGAAACTAATGGAACGTTATCGCAAAACTTAAAAAAAGTTATAAAATTCTGTGACATAGTTTCTATGGATTTTAAATTTATTTCAGAATGTAAAAAAAGTTTTTGGAAAGAACACAAAGATTTTTTAAAGATTGCAATAGACAATGTCTTAGTTAAAGTTTTTGTTAAATGTGTTATAACTAACAGTACAAATGTTTCTGAAATAAAAAAGTCAGCAAGTATAATCAACACTATTTTGAAAGAAACCCCACTTATTTTACAACCGTCAATTGATAAAAATATTCCTGCAATACAAAACCTCTATAAATTTTATACAGCTGCAAAAAAAATTATTCCTAATGTACATCTTATGATCCAAATGCATAAATTTTATAAGATTAGGTAAATTAAGAGACTATGGAAAGGGATTTTATTTCAACATCGGCAATTTTGCCGTATTTTATATCGTACTTTTTTGCAAGATTATAGTTTTCAATAGCTTTTTCTTTATTGCCGCGTTTTGCATGTATTTTTGCAATACCTATGTATCCCGCACCAAGTTTTGGATTTAATTCAATTGTTTTAATAAAATCAGCTAAAGCTAGATCATCATTGTTTAGTGAAAAATATATTTCAGCTCTTTTAAGATATGCCAAAAATGATGATTGGGAAAGTTCTATAGTTTTGTTTAAATCTTGAAGTGCTTTATCAGTATCACCAAGCTCGTTATATATGTTTGCTCTTAGCAGATATGCTTGAGTATATTGCAAATCTTGAGAGATTATTTTGGACAGATCTTCTAAAGCAATATCGTATTTTTTATTTTTGTAATTTATGTTTGCTCTGTTAAATATAGATGTTATGTTAATTTTTTTGTTGATGGTATTAACTATTGCTGGTTTTGTTTCTTCTTTGGGTTGTTCAATTTTTGTAATAGGATTTTCTACATTTTTGTTCCCTTTGAATAACTTTGAAAAAAATCCGATTTTCTTTGATTGAATGACAGAATTACTTGTCTCCTCGACAATAACATTTGGACCTGACGCGACGGATGAAGAGCTGCTATTCTCTGACAATAAAACATGAGGTTTTTCTATAGGAACATCTATTTTAGGATTTAACTTATATGCTTGTTCAAAATCAGATTTAGCATTTTTAGTGTTATTTAGTTTTTGATATACAAGTCCGCGCTGTTTATATAGTTCAGCGTTCATATTATCTAAAGATATTGCAGCGGAATAATCTTTAAGCGACAATTTATATTTTTCATATTTAAAGAGGAATTGCGCTTTTTCTGCTAAAATTTCCGAAGAGGATTTTAGGGTTAAAGCTTTTTCATAATCTTTATTTGCTTTATCAAAAATACCTTTTTTATCATAGTCTCTTGCTCTTAAAATATAATATTCATATTGCTTTGAATTGTTGTATATTGCTTTTGATATGTCATTTATAGAATTATCAAAATTGTCGGTTTTAAATTCTGCTTCAGCTCTATAATAATAAACGTCATTATCCTGAATACCAAATTCTAAACTTTTAGTTAGATATTTAATTGCATCAATAAAGTTATTAGATTTAAAACTGCATATCCCAAGATATTTATAAATTTCATTTTCTTCAGTTTTAAGAGCGAGCGCTTTTTTCATATCGTCAAAACATTCCGGATATTTTTTAAGATTATAATAGATAATACCTCTGAAATATTGTGCGCTTGCGTTGTCAGGTTGTATTTCTATAATTTTGTTTACATCGTCAAACGCTTCTTGGAATGCATTTTTTGACATGTTATGCTCTGCTCTTATTACATAACTTTGGGCATTTTTAGGATCGATTTCTATTGCTTTATCAATATCTTTCAAAAACTCTGTTTCTTGTCCTAAAAGTTTATAACTGTGTGCTCTTTGCTGCAATATTGCAACATTTGATGGCTCAAGGGCTAAAGCTTCTGTGTATATCTTTACAGCCTCGTTGTTGTTTGTCAGTTAAATTGTAGAGCTGCGCCAACGATAATAAAACAGAAATATCTTTTGATTGTGTTAAAGTCTGTGCTTTTTTATAATCGGCTTCAGCTTTTAAATAATCTTTTTTATTTATGTAAAGATTGGCTCTTGTAATATAATGTTTAAAGTTTTCAGGTTCGGCAGATATTGCTTCAAATGCTTCACCTAAAGTTGTAATCTTTGAGAAATCTTTAGTTGGCATTGTTTGTTGAGGAGTATCTTTTTTTGGAATATCTAACTGATTTTTTGATTCTTCAATTATATATTCTTTAATAGAGGGAGTATTTTGTTTAGATTGTGCTATTTCTAGAACATTTAATTGAGCTGTAGGTTTTTCAATTGTAGATTCCTTATCAGATTGATTTGCAAGCGATGTATTTTTTGCTGACGATATAAATTGTTTTACCTGCGTAGTTGGTTCAACTTCAACTGAGTTTATAACAGGCATTGGATTGTTTTGGGATTTTGTTTCATCAGGCGCAGTGATTTTATCATTTTTTGCTTTTTGTAATATTATGTTAATATTGTCAAGTTTTGCTCTTAAATTACTTAGTAATTCATTTCTTTCAGTACTTGTAGATTCTCTAAGTTTTAAGTTTTCATCTTTTTTTACATAGTTGTTCAAAGTTTTTTTGTTTTCATAGACAATGTTTTCGATGTCTTCAACTGCAGTGATTGCCTTTTTGTTTTCAGTAGATTCGTGTTCTTTAACTTCGATTGTTTCTTTAGCAGGATTTTCAGGTGTGTTTTTTATAATAAAAATTTCACTTGTCTTTTTTTTGATTTCAGTATACTCTTTTTTTAAATCAGTAATTTGTTTGCTTAAATTTTCAAATTCTTGTTTAAGTCTATCCTGTACATCATTAATTTCTCTAGTATGAAGGTCAAGAAGTTCAAAAGATTTATCAAAATTGGCAAAGTCATTGTCAGCCATAAAGTGCCTCCAACTCTACAGGATGGTTTTATCTTTGTTTTTCTTTATTCTTGTTCCAATAATTAATCCTAAGAACATACCTATTTCTATTGCAAAAACAATGTCAAAAGAAATTGTTATACCAATAATAAAACCTACCGTCCCTCCAATAAGAAGTCCCTCGACATCATAAGTGCGGATAACTTTTTCGTTCTTTTTGATTACGTCAAAATCAATACTGTCAATTTCAGTTCCAGTTTCTTCACTTTTAATCTGAAATGGTTCTTGCATTTGATTTTTTTCTTCGAGCATTTAAACCTCTTTTATTTTTATCTTTCAAAAAGCAATTTTATTATAAATTGACAAATATTTTCAACATTTTTCTTATCGCTTCAATAGCTTTTTCTTTTGTAATGGTTGGGTTTTCAAGCTGCATTTCTTCTATTTTATTTTTTGCTTCTTGTATCCATTTGCCGGCAGGTTTTTGAAATATATTCATTAGTTCTCTTCCTGTAAGTAATTCCGGTTTGGGATACAACATATTTTTTGACTTTAAATATTCAATTCTTTTTTTAAGTTTAACAAGTTTTATATCGCTACTATCTTTGCCGTAATCTGCTTTTGAAAAATCTATTGTTAAATCAAGTTCGTTACCGCAGCTTTTAACAAATCTGCGTACTGCGCTATCTGTCCATTCATCAGAATACATTTTAGGGTAAATATGGTTCTGTATAACTGATACTGTTTTTTGTATAAATTCTTTTGAATATTTAAGTCTTTTTAAAATAACTTCAGCTTCTTTAGCGCTTTTGTTGTTATGTCCGTAAAAAGAAATTTTGCCATTATCTTTTTTATATGTTACGTATTTGCCAATATCGTGCATTAAGGCTATCATTCTTAAAATGATATCGTTTCTTGTTGTGTCTAAAACTTTCATGGTGTGTATAAACACATCGCCAATGTGATATTTTGCAGGTTGTTCTAAATTTTTTAATCGTACAAGTTCGGGCAAAATCTCAGCTAGCAAATTGATTTCATCCATCATTTTAAATGCTTTTGAAGGTTTTTCTTCAACTAAAATTTTGTTTATTTCATCTCTTATACGTTCCGGCGAAACAATTTTAATACGCATTGCTGAAACTTTCATTGCATTGTAAGTTTCAACTTCAATAGTAAAACCAAGCTGTAGGTTTTGGCGCACAGCGCGCAAGATTCTTAAAGGATCCTGTTTAAATATTATTTCAGCATTTGAAGAATCAGTTACTCTTATGATTTTGCTTTTGATATCTTTAATGCCTTGTGAAGTAAAATCCAGAATTTTCATATCGCTAAGTCTTAAAAACAGAGCATTTATTGTAAAATCTCGTCTTAGAGCATCTTGTTCCAAAGAGGCAAGTTGTGTATCTGGATTTCTGGAACCTATGTCGTAATACTCTTTTCTAGGCATTACAAATTCCACTTCTTCGCCGTCTATAAGCAGTTTAGATGTTCCAAATCTTTCAAAAACAACAGGTTCACAAAGGTTATATTTATTTGTAAGAATTTTAGAAAAGTTTATTCCTGCTAGTTGTCCATTTGAATAGTCTTTTTTGTCGCAAACCATAATATCTAAATCTTTAGGGTCTCTTTCGATAAACAAATCTCTTACAAATCCACCAACAATATATGCATCAAAATCGTTTTCTTTTGCTGTAACAGAAACTTTATCGATTATTGATTTATATCTTTGCGGTATAACTATATTTTTCATAATCTGTAATTATTATAACATAAAATACAAGAAAAAAACTTTGAGCTTTAGGTTTCTCTTGCTTGACAAGATGTTCTTATGATAGAATAGGTTTAGTGTTAGAAAGGATTATTAAAAGTAGCGACAGACCAAGTGTTTAAAAGAGTATTTGGAGTGGAATCACATAAAAGAGTATTAGTATGTCTTTTAAACTCGATATTGAAAGGAAGACCGCAGATAGAAACGATAGAATTGGAAAACACAGAAATACCAAGGGACAAGAGCGAAGGGAAAGATGTGAGACTAGATATAAAAGCTAGAACACCGGAAGGGACAATAATAGCGATAGAGATACAATGTATAAATAGAGGAGAAATAATAAACAGGTCAGAATTTTACAAATCCAGGATGATGGCAGGAGAAGTGAAAGAAGGAGAGAGCTACGATACAATCCCGGATATAATACAGATATGGATAGCAGATTATAAAGCAACAGAAAGGAAGAACCATACGAATGAGATAGTGTATATGTACAAGAGCAATGAGAAAGAGGCAGTGGAGATAGTGACAGAGAAGTATAGAACATTTATAATAGAGCTATCGAAGATAGAGTATAAGAACATACATAGAGCGGATATGTTTTCAGTGTGGATGATGTTTATAAAGCATCCGGAAGAAATCCCGGAAGAATTTTTATCGATACCGGAAGTAGGAGAAGCGATGGAAGAGTTGAATTATTTAAGTCAAGATGATAAGTTTCGAGGGGAATATGAAGCTAGGCAAAAGATAATCAATGATGAGAATTCGGCGATAACAGTGGCTAGAGAGAAAGGGATTGCAGAAGGCAAAAAAGAAGGAATAGTAGAAGGCAAGAAAGAGACCGCAGTTAAGTTGTTATGTAGGAGAATGAGTATAGAAGACATTGTAGAGATAACAGGTTTAAGAGGGGAAGAATTGAGAGATTGTGAAAAAACGTTTTAACAAAGTTGTGATATTAGTTAACACGGATTCCCGCAGGAATTTACCCTCAA
>JAITOB010000004.1 GCA_031290155.1 Endomicrobium sp.
GGAAGCGAAGCGGAAGCCAGCTCAGGCAAGGAAGAACAGACCAAAAGCTCGCACGGAAGTAAAGAAATAGCTCTTGGGGTATCCTGGAAAAAAAGGGACGTCACAGGAGCGACGTCGAGCGAGAGTTAAAAAACAGGAACTAAACTGAAGAGTTTGATCCTGGCTCAGATTGAACGCTGGCGGCATGCCTTACACATGCAAGTCGAACGGCAGCGCGGGAGCAATCCTGGCGGCGAGTGGCGAACGGGTGAGTAAAACATCGGAACGTACCCAGAAGTGGGGGATAACGTAGCGAAAGTTACGCTAATACCGCATACCCTGTAAGCAGGAAAGCCGGGGACCGCAAGGCCTGGCGCTTATGGAGCGGCCGATGTCGGATTAGCTAGTTGGCGGGGTAAAAGCCCACCAAGGCGACGATCCGTAGCGGGTCTGAGAGGACGCAGGACCATCTCAAAACGCATTGCTGCTTTGACCCTTGTTTGATGCCAAACTGTGGTCTTATGCGGTATTGACTCCGATTTCTCGGAGATATTCCCCATTCTGAGGGGGGTTTCCTACGTGTTACTCACCCGTTTGCCGCTAGATTCTACGATACTCTGCAAAACCCCGCGCGACTTGCATGTGTTAGGCACGCCGCCAGCGTTCACTCTGAGCCAGGATCAAACTCTCCATAAATAATTTATAGAGATTTGTTAATAAGCTCTTAATTACAAAAAATATTACTCTTTAAATAAAAAATTAAAGACTTTTATTTAAATTGATTTTACAAATGACCCTTAGATTATATGATTGCCTCTTTTGCGAGGCGCTTGTCTGCGTGTTATTTAGTTTTCAAAGAACTTTTAAGAGAGAGAGAGAAACACTCTTCTTTGCTTTTTTTAATTTAATTCCAGCAAAGTTTTATTATTTATATAAATATTAACTACAACAGTAACTTTTTAGAGTTTTATAACTCTTTGACTTTTAAACTTCTAAATATAAAATAATGCTACAACATACTTTTATATCTAGAAATTGTAGACCCGTAATTAGACAAATTTATTTTAAAATTGTCAAGTTTTTTATCTTTTCAAACTTGTTATTTAATCTTACTAGTTTACAAAATTTATATTTTTTGTCAATAACTAGACTGCTTAATGTTTATTAAAACGTCTTTTTTATTTACACCGCAATCACAATATAATTTACAACTTTCTGCATTGTATCACAATTTATAAAACTTGTCAACAATTTGTAGTATTTCTCAACATATCAAATTTTAAAGTATGCTATTTAAAATATAATGGCAACATTTTTATCAAATTATCGTATTGTAAAAATAATTGGTTTTTGTTTTTTACCTGATATCGTTATCAGAAAAAGGCGAATAAATTACATAATCGATAACGGATTATTTATAATCAGCTCTTTTACTTCATAAGGAGCTATTACAGTTATTTTTATTTTCAATACGTGTTTTAAAGATACATTGTTATATGTATACATTTAAAAACAATTAACAAGTATCTTTATTATATTTGTATAGAACGTTTTTAACCGCGACAGGAAATTGATAAACCATTTTATATTATAATACAATTTTTATATTGCAGACAAGACATATGATTACTCAAAATATATGCTATCGTAGCACAGCAGTATTTTACATAATTTTAATTCAAGCGCAATAAGCACAATATTTATAATTATAGTTCTTGGAATTTTATGTTTTACTATTTAAAATTTTATATGTTTTCAACGGCAGCACCCAGATAGATACAAGTATAATTGATAATATTAAACCTATAACAATGCCTTCAATTCCATATTTTTTTGAAAGAAAATACTGCATAAATATGTTTATAAATGCTTGAAAAGGCATATATATCCAAAATATTTTTAATGTGCTTATACTCTGTAGAAATATCATAAAAGTATCCTGCCATGCTTTTATAGTTATATATATACCAAACAATAAAATTAAAGATCCTACCGGTATAATATCTAATCCCGGAGCTAAAATTGTTATTATAAATTTTGAAAAAATCATAACTGCCGCTGTCCCTGCAATCATAAATAATGTCACATAAATGAGATTTCTCTTTATTGTTTTCTTTATATATTCAAACTTTTGTTGAATATACATTTCCGTACTTACCGGCCAAAAAGCTCCTAGCATTGACGTATATAAAAATAAATAAAACATAAATACTCTTATAAAAATATTATATGTTACTATTTCATTAGGACTCAAAGTTTGTGACATTACTAAATAATCTGTTTGTATATATGCCATATAAATCACTGACATTCCATGAAATTTTACCGATCTCGTAAATAAAGATTTAATAATTACAAAATCAAATTTAAATATCTTTGCAAAAAAACTTTTAAATATCTTTAGAAAATGAATTAAAGTAATAATTAATTGCGGCAATGTGAAAATAAGTAAAGCACATAAAAGGCTATTATGTATAAATGAAAAGCGGTTAAAAATAACAATGGATATCATAGATATAACTGAAGATACCGCAAACATCATGTTAGGAATATACCCCTTATGCAAGGCATAGTATATCTTATATACTATGCCTAAAAGAGCATTGATAAGAGACACAATACCTACCATAAATATTATACTGACTTTTTCCTCAAATGATATGTGTGTAAACTTTCTAAAAATAATATCCTGTACAGGATTCGTAATAATAAGCATCAAAAATATTGAAACTATAAATAAAACAGTTATTATTTGTAATGACGCAATAAGATATTTTTCATAATTTTCTTTTTTAGCTCGGGATTCAGAAATAAAATTTTGCAATGACGAACCTACGCTAAATTCAAATAAACTGAACCAGCCTGTCAGTGAAAAAACTACAAGATAAACTGCATAGCTATTCTCCCCAAAAGAAGCCAATAGTACTCTTATGCTTACAATCTGCACTAAAGAAGTAATAATTTTGCTGCACCAGGCACTTGCAGCAACTATCCAATGTCTCGGGAATTTTTTAAGGAAAGTTTTAATATGTTGTTTTAACATTATTTTTGAGATCTAGTTTTCATACTTATACACTTGTCTTTTATAACTAAATAAATAGCCTTGCCGCTTAAATAAAATACACTGTTGCAATTATACAGATTAGTGTTTTATTTAGCAACTTACTAATGAAAAGAATAAATAGGCATTGATAAGATTTAGGAAAATAATTTATTATATTTTTATTAAAAATTTAATTCCCTATTATCTACTTATACATTAAATATTAAAATTATAAGTGTTGATTTTTCACTTGATTTATAGCTGCAAATCTCCTATAATTTATTTATAAAATAAGGACTTATTATGAGTAATTTGGATACAGCGAAAGCAATTTTTTATAGTTTAAGCATATGAAGATAGAAATGAATTGGTAAAATGTTTAACAAACGATGATTCTAATTCTAACAAGAAAATAGATTTTTCAGAAATCTCTAAAAATAGCATGATTTTTCCTCATTGTGGTAAAAATCATATTGTTAAGAATGGCAAGAAAAGTGATTTACAAAGATTTATTTGTAATGATTGTCATAAAACATTTACAACTACTACTAATAACTTTTTATCATTCAAGAAAACCAATAGAATTATGACAGCAATATATTGATTTAATGTTTTTATGGTTTAACTTCAAACCAATTATCGCAAAAACTTGATATCGATATTAAAACCGCTAAATTACGGGGTGTTATTGAGGTTGATGAAACTATTTTAGATGGTCTTGCAAAGGCAGCCGCAAACTTGCCAAAGGTGAAGCAAGATTGCGGGATGGTCGTGCGACGCCACTGAAAATCATTTAAGGGGTTTAAGTAAAGAGCAGATTTGTGTTTTAACTGTTATTGATAGAAGTAAGATAATTTTTAATAAACCTGTATCATTCGGTAAAATGAATGGCGGAATTGCAAAAGAAGTATTGAAAAAAAACAGGTTGCTAAAAAATCTATCTTGATAACCGACGGTGAAAAAGCATACATCATTAAAGGTACAATCAAATTAAAACAAATCAAAGGCGGTTTGACTAATGATAAAGTTTTTATCGTTAGCAAAATATCAATAATTATCATTCGGCATTAAAGAAGTGGATGGGCGATTCAATAGTGTTAGCACTAAATATCTTGACCATTATGTGAATTTCTTCAAAGCAGTAAAATCAAAAATCTGTATTTGATGACATTATAGTCAATAGCAACAGGTGTCGTAGATTGTATATTAGTAATAAGAAATATTGCTTTCAGATCGAATCACCATATTGAAGATTTTTAATATAATTTTCCATAAACTTCCAATCTGGTTTTCCATTTTTATCTAATGGTAATAATAATTATGTAGCACGGATTCGCGGTTGATTAAATTTTCTACCATAAACATATTTATAATTACCTTTCATAAATATTGTTTGTAAAAATAAACTAATACACTTATTCAATGTGAATTTCGGTTTTAGTAATTCTACATGGTCTGATGCAGTATAATCTATAATCCTCTTCTTGATACGATACAAATCCTAAAATACAACACTATCAGCAACTAAAACATTACCGATTTTCAGTTTTATGATTATAAAAACCAGCGACACCATTATTTGTGGCACGAATTGTCACTTATGGATAATCACCATATCCATAAGTTGTTTCTAAATCAATTAATTGTGCGGTAGTTATGCCAGATACATCAAAAATATCACCAACCAACACTCCCCCCCCCCAGTTGCTATATTAAAATTATTTGTTGATTTGCTATTTGTTTTAACTGCACTGAATGTTATGTTTTTTTCAATTATAATTTTTCATGTAGTCCCTAATCAGGAATTTTTACATTTTCTGATTTAGTCGGTAATATAATCTCTGTATTTTCTATATTTTCTTTTGTTATAGGTCTCCCATAACTATATTTACAAGAATTTTCTCCATATAGTTTTTATAAATAAAGCTCGTTCTTTATTTAAAATGAAATCTCGTGGGATTAAAATCAACATATGGTCGCCCGTAGAAAATTCATAATCATGATAAAGTAGTTTCTATGTTAAAACATTCGCCGGTGCCATTTTTAAACCATAAAACCAGTTACTCCATATTTTTTCAGTGCGAGTAACATACGGGTAATTTCCGGATTCATACTCTCTATTTAAAACTTCAATAGAAATACTACCAACCCTTTTTTTATTATAAAGAGTTGATTCATTTTGAATGATTGCCACAAAGAAGTATTTATATAACTATTCATTTTCTATAATAATCTCCGAGTATTTCTAATAATTCGGATTCAGATAAATTATCATTTATGATACCTAAGTCTTTTTTTGCTTGAAATATCATATAGTTAGAAATAGTCCATTTATCTTTTGATTGAATTTTTGTTTTAACAAAAGTTATTTCATCTGGTATTTTGTGTTTAGCAACATCCAAAGAATCTAATAATTCAGTTTGAATTTTACCCCACTTACCATAAATACCTGTTCTACCTTTTTGTTTAGATAATACAAAACCATCTTCTCTTAAATCATAAAACAAAACATCATCTTTTCCATAATCAAATTGACGATTAGTCTCAAATACAGCAACCGCTGTATGGGTTGTGGCATTTGGAGCAAATAAATCTTTTGGCATATTTATAACATATTTTAATGTATGTTTTTTAATATTGCTTCGCGTCTATTATCATCTTTAAAGCATGTTGAAAGTGGTGCAATGATTACCGCATACCTTTCACAATTATCTAATAACTTTTCTAAAATGCTATTTCTTTCGGTGTTAGGTCTTCTTTATTTTCCTTGCCGCTATACGATTAATGAACCCTATTGTAGGTTTGAATTTATTTAATTCAACCTGTGTTTGATAGTCATTTATTGAATCATAATTAAATATTGAACTTTTCCATCACCTCTAAACAACATATTTGATACTGCGCAAATATACATAGTCGGATTAACTTCGAATCCTAATAATTGTTTTTC
Source organism: Endomicrobium sp. (assembly GCA_031290155.1). Classification (GTDB taxonomy): domain Bacteria; phylum Elusimicrobiota; class Endomicrobiia; order Endomicrobiales; family Endomicrobiaceae; genus Endomicrobiellum. The sequence continues at coordinate 5,973 of JAITOB010000004.1, forward strand.
TTTAACTATTTTCTTTGCTTCTTCTTTATCTGGTCTACTGCCATTGTCTATTTGTGATAGCAAAGCATTCATACCGGCAATTAAAAATGCCCCTGTTCCACAACATAAATCAATAATTCTGTCATTGTCCGTTTAATGAAACCATTTTGTAAATAAAGTTGCAATACGTCTTGGTGTTAATACAATACCCTTTTTAACATTAGATACGCCAGCATATTTTAGAAATTCTTCATAAAATTTCCCTAAAATATCATATAGTTAGATGTTTTAGCAAAATTTCTATTAAACAATGGTATGACAGAATTTTCCAATTCCATCAAAATATCTCTTAAAATTGTATTTTCGATTATTATTTAATAATCGATCTGTTTTTAAAACGCTATTCTGTACCCAATACCAACAATTTTGTTGCTGGAATACCTTCTGATATTAGAACATCACTCACAGTTGAAAACAAATTAGTAATAATTTGTTGTGAAGAATGTGTTTTATAATGCTGTGGAAAATTATTTAGAAATTTTGTTGAATTATGCAATCAAATCATCAATGCCGATAACAACACTGGTCTTTTTTTTGTGAATCTATTGAACAAGTAGATTATTTATTTTATAACTTGATTTAGATACGGAACTTATTGCTTGCTCTTCACCAATAAAATTAAATTAGTTAGTATTTAAAAATCATTCCGAATACCAATTAATTCCACCGATAGCACCTTTTGTATCAAGATTGTCATGGTCTTTAACATCAGGTTTTTCCTCTACAAGAATTAATAATTTTTGTTTATAAAAATTCTATCTGGAAACCTAGGATTGCCGTTTTGTTTTTTAGATGATTTTGCCAAAACATTTTGAATTTCTAATATTAACTTAGAACCAGAATCATCCCAGTCAGCAGTCTGATACCCAAGATTTTGTAATCTTTGAGTTACGCTTGGGGTGATATTTTTATCTTTTCTTGACATTTTTCATACTCTCTATTATTTATCATTTTAAGAGTACCAGTTTTCATCATTTTTGGCAGTAACATTTTCAGGAGTGCGACATTATTAATGTTAAAAATCGACACTTGTGGGAAAAATCGTCTAAAATTATTTGCTGTAATCTTCATTTACTGTATGAAAAACACTTTTCCGCAGCTTTTACTTTTAGATTACAAACCATATAATTGAATCAACCTAAATAAATAAGTAATGGAACTTCCCCGCAGTCCGGAAATAGATAGTAATTAACACATTCAGTCCATATTTTATGCGACCGAGTTTCTTTAGGAATTACTTTGTATCCAGCTTGATAAAAAATTCAGGTTTAAAACTCAATGAAAAAACTCTGCTTACTCCTAAATTTCTATCTTGCAGTGTTTCAACCACTTTTTTTTCCAAATCCTTGTTTTTTATACTTCTCAGATACGGCTAAAGATTTTACTTCCGCCAAATCTTCCTATGCCACATGCAGTGCGCCGCAAGTAACTATTTCGTCTTTATTTTCAAGGACAACAAATTCTTATTTTCATATATTGAACTTAGAGATCTGTACAGCATTTCTTTAGTGTTCGCATAATATTCAACAAGATTATGCTTTCTCTTACATCTGTAATTTTTGCTGGTCTAATTATCATCATCTGACCCCCCTTAAATTTTTATATTCTCTAAAATTATATCCTGCCCTTAGGGCTTTTTTATTAACTTCAATAAGCTGCGGCTTTAAAGCAAATACCTCTTCGCATGCTGACAAAACACTATCTAAAGTAAGAGATTTTTCACTATAGTTTTGTTGTTTACCATTAATATAGCCGCTACCTGTTTCAAGTGCTTTTATCAACGCGCCTAATGCAACCATATTTGCGGTTTTTAAATTATTAATTTCTTTATCTGCAATATAGCTGACGGGTATAAAATAGGGAGAGATTTTATATTCTTTTCTCTGCGGTATAATTGAAGAGTTTGCAATTATTACGGCTTCGTCAGACATTTTATAAATAAATTTATCCAGTGAAAGTTCATTTAACACTATAAGAGCGTTCGGCTTAAACGCAAGAGGGGAACCTATTTCATCATCTGAGATCACAACCGTAGAGTTTGCCGTTCCCCCGCGCATTTCAGCCCCGTAAGACGGAAACCACGTTGTATTCAACCCCAGTTCCATTGCTGCTTGTGCAATTAAAACTCCGGACAAAAGAACTCCCTGTCCACCAAAACCAGCAATTATTATTTCATTGTACATCTTATTCCTGCTTGTTTTAATTTCCATAAAAACATTCCTAAATATTATTTTTATGTGACGCAGCATGATATATTATTTTATTTTTTTTGTCAATGCGATTTGGATTTTATATATAAGCATAAAAAGATAATTTATAAATTGTTTATCTTAAACTTCAGCATAACTTAAGTATACTGTTCTATGGGGATTATAAAAGGACTGTTGTATCACTTTTCGGATATTGTTATTAATAAAAAAACACTTGACATCAATAAATGTTAGTGTTACAATATTAGCACTGTAATATTGTGAGTGCCAGAATAAGTTGAATGCTAATATAGTTTACGAGGATAAAATGCGGCATATAGCATTAGAAGTTTTAAAAGAAAGAAAAACTAGAATATTAAGCGCAATTATACATCATCATATCAAGACAGGAAAACCTGTAGGGTCTGATGTTTTGATAGAAAAGTACAATATTTCTTTATCTCCGGCTGCCGTCAGAAATTTAATGGCAGAGCTTGAAGAAGACGGATATTTAACGCATCCTCATACTTCTGCAGGACGAATTCCTACTGATAAAGGCTACAGATCTTATGTGAATAATCTTGCCAAACTTCAAAGTTTTGCCATAAAAGAAGAAGAGAAGTTAAGAAAAGAGTATGAACAAAAACATAATGAAATAGAAACATTTCTTTCAGAAACTTCTCGTATTTTATCAGGCTTATCCAAATATACAGGTTTTGTTACGGCGCCTAAGTCACAATATGATGAAATAAAAAATATTGAACTTATACAGATTTCAAACGCAGAACTTTTAGTTGTATTGGTTACTCAAAGCGGTATGATAAAACATAAACAGATAGAAGCTTCTCTTTCTACAAGACAATTAAAAAAATTGAAATATTTTTTAAATGAAAAATTACGAGGAGTGTCGGTTGCGCAGGCAAACACTAGAATTAATACAGAAATAATAGATTTTAGACAAAATGAAGATGAGATTTTAAAAACTGCAGAAAAAATAAGTTATGTTTTTTATAATATACAGGACGATATTTATATAGACGGTACGTCAAATGTAGTGACCTTTCCGGATTTTAACGATTTTGAGCCGGTAAAGTCAATTATAAAATTTAATGAAGATAAAGATGCATTTATAGAAATGATAAATAAAGATTTTAACAGCAGCGGAATAAATGTAAAAATAGGTTCAGAAAATACGCTTGATGAATTTAAGGATTTAAGTATTATAACAACAGTTTATAAAAACGGCGAATGTGCGGTAGGCGTTTTGGGTATTATCGGACCCAAACGAATGGAATATGAAAGAATGATGTCTCTTGTAAATCACAGCGCAGAAATGTTAAACAGATTTTTTAAAGATAAAGACAGGCTAGGAGGTTAATTTGGAAAACAAAAAACATGAAATTTTAGAGGAAGAGAAATATGAAAAACAAGGCTGCAATTGTAATGATGCCAGAGACGATAAAATCGCGGAACTTGAAATTTTAAAACAATCAGTTGAAGACAAAAGTAAACAGGCGCAAGACTTTTATGACCAGCTTTTAAGACTTAAAGCTGATTTCGAAAATTACAGAAAACGTTCTGAAAAAGAAAAAAAAGATTATTTAGAGTGGGGGAAAGAAAAAATTCTTCTTAAACAGCTTAGCATAGATGATATTTTACAGCAGGCTTTAAAAAGCGCAAAAGAAGGCAACAACATGGAAAGTATAATAATAGGCCTTGAATTGATAAACAAAGAGTTTTCAAAGATGTTAAAAGAGGAAGGGGTTGAAGAAATACAGTGTGAAAAGTTTGACCCGAATATATGCGAAGCATTAGAACAAGTTGAGAGTGAAGCTGAAGATGAAACAATTTTGGAAGTTTACCAAAAAGGCTACAAAATAAACGGTAAACTTATAAGAACCACTAAAGTTAAAGTAGCAAAAAATATAAAAAAATAAAATACAGTTGTTACAATTTTTGGATAATTTTTACATAAAACGAAAATAATTTAGACAACTTTAGCAGCAAAGCAAATATAAACAGCAATAAAATAAGTAAAGTTTAAAAATTTAGTTTATATTATACAGTTTTGATAGTAGTATTATCGGTATAAATAAAAAAATACATAGGGGGGGGAGTTATGGCAAAAATTATCGGTATAGATTTAGGAACATCAAATTCTGCGGCGGCTATTATGGAGGGTGGAAAAACCACTCTTGTTCCTTCAGCTGAAGGAACAACGTTGGGAGGCAAAGCATTCCCATCTTACGTTGCATTTACAAAGGACGGACAGCTTTTAGTAGGCGAGCCTGCAAGAAGACAAGCAGTTACAAATCCGGAAGGAACAATAAGCGCTTTTAAAAGGAAAATGGGAACAGATTACAAATACACGCTAAGCGGTAAAGAATTTACTCCTCAGCAGCTTTCAGGGTTTATTTTACAAAAGATTAAAAAAGATGCAGAAGCTTATTTAGGCGAAACAATAACAAAAGCCGTTGTTACTGTTCCGGCGTATTTTAACGACAACCAAAGACAGGCAACAAAAGATGCAGGCGCAATTGCCGGGCTTGAAGTTGTAAGGCTTGTCAACGAGCCTACGGCAGCGTCGCTTGCTTACGGCATAGACAAAGTAGGAAAAGAACAGAGGATACTGGTTTTTGATCTTGGTGGCGGAACTTTAGATGTAACAATTATGGAAATGGGCGCAGAAGGAACATTTGAAGTTCTTTCAACTTCAGGCGATACGCAGCTTGGCGGAACCGATATGGATAACGTTTTAATTGATTATACAGCTGAAGATTTTAAAAAAGCAAACGGAATAGATTTAAGAAAAGATAAAATGGCAGTTCAGCGTTTAAAAGAAGCAGCTGAAAAAGCAAAAATAGAACTTTCAAATGTTTTAGAAACTGACATTAATCTTCCGTTTATCACAGCCGACGCCTCAGGTCCTAAGCATTTAACGATGAAGTTTACCAGGGCAACGCTTGAAAACCTTGTAAGGCCTATAGTTGAAAGATGTAAAACATCAATTGACCAGGTAATAAAAGATGCAAAGCTTACAGCTGAAACAATTACAAAAATAATTTTAGTTGGCGGACCTACCAGAATGCCTATAGTGCAAAAATTTGTTGAAGAACATGTAAGCAAAAAAGTAGAGCGCGGAATAGATCCTATGGAATGTGTATGTTTCGGAGCGGCTGTACAAGCGGCAGTATTGACAGGAGACGTAAAAGATATTCTTCTTTTAGACGTTACTCCTCTTACGCTAGGACTTGAAACTATGGGCGGCGTAAGAACTATTTTAATAGATAGAAATACAACGGTTCCTGTAAAACGCTCTCAAATATTTTCAACTGCGGCAGATAATCAGCCAAGCGTTGAAATTAACGTTCTTCAAGGCGAGAGGCCGATGGCAAAAGACAATTTGTCGCTTGGCAGATTTATGCTTGACGGGATACCGCCAGCCCCAAGAGGCATCCCTCAGATAGAAGTTACTTTTGATATAGACGCAAATGGTATTTTACATGTTTCAGCAAAAGATAAAGGAACCGGAAAAGAACAGTCTATTAAAATATCGTCAACAACAAAACTTTCAAAAGATGATATAGACAAATATGTAAAAGAAGCAGAGCGGTACGCTTCAGAAGACACAAAACACAAAGAAGAAATTGAAGCAAGAAACGAAGCAGATAATCTTGTTTATTCAGTTGAAAAAAGCTTAAAAGACCACGGCGATAAAATTTCAGCTGACGACAGACTTGCTATAGAACAAGCATTAACTTCTGCAAAAGAAGCATTAAAAGGAAACGATATTGCAGCAATTAAATCAACAAAAGAAGCATTAACGACGGCATCCCATAAACTTGCTGAAGCCGTATATAAATCTTCCCAGACGCAAGTGGACCATGGAGCGGCGCAAGGAACGCAAGGTCAGCCTCAAGGAGATACGCATCAAAATAATAATGCCAGTGAAAAAGTAATTGACGCAGAAATTGTAGATGGAGATAAAAAATAATTAAATACTTATACTATTTCTTGTACTTATAATTATTTTTGTGTCGGCAAAATTTATTATTCAGGTTTTGCCGACACAATATTTATCCGGCTGTAAAATATTTTTATAGGAAATTTGCGGTATACCCGTTATAAGATTATTAATAAGGAACAAAACAAAATGAAACGCGATTACTATGAAGTGCTCGGAGTTAGTAAAACCGCTGCTGCAGATGAAATCAAGTCAACTTATAGAAAGCTTGCTTTAAAATATCATCCGGATAAAAACCCGGACAACAAAGAAGCTGAAGAAAAATTCAAAGAGATAAACGAAGCCTATGAAGTGCTTTCCGACACACAGAAAAAACAACAATATGATACTTTTGGGCATAACAACATTAACGGAGGAAACCCTTTCGCCGGTCAAGGCAGCTATACACAACAATACAGCGGTGATTTTTCAAATATGGGAGATATCTTCGGCGATATTTTTGATGGCATTTTCAGCGGCACTTCTAACGGACGCGGAAGAGCTTCGCAAAGAAATGGCGAAGATTTACGTTATGATATAGAAGTTTCTTATCTTGACGCAATGAAAGGCAAGGAGATATCCATCGATATACCTAAAAAGGAAACTTGTTCTGTTTGCCATGGTACCGGCAGTAAAGACGGGGTGGTTCCTAAGCAGTGCGCAGCATGTAAAGGGAAAGGGCAAGTAAGATATTCTCAAGGTTTTTTCTCTTTCAGCCAAGAGTGTCCTCACTGTAAAGGCAAGGGAACTGTCATAAGCAGGCATTGTTATGAATGTAAAGGCGAGGGAACTGTAAATAAAAGAAAAAATATTAAAGTTAAAATTCCTGCAGGAGTTGATGAAGGAACATCTTTAAAAGTTTCGGCTTCCGGCAATGCTGGCTCTAACGGCGCGCCGCCAGGAGATTTATATGTCGTAATACATATGAAACAAACCGAGGGATTTCAAAGAAACGGCGATGACTTGTATACGGAAATTGCTATTTCCTTTCCGCAGACGGCAATGGGAATTGATTACAGCGTGCCTGTCTTAGAAGGGCAAGTAAAAGTAAAAATTCCGCCGTCAACACAACCCGGTACTATTTTAAGAATACGTGAGCAAGGATTTCCAAAACTTGGCAGAAAAAGCAGAGGAGATCTTTATATTAAAATAAATCTTTCTATGCCAAAACATATGACTGACGCGCAAAAAAGGGCGCTTTTTGAATATGCAAAATCTATGGGAGAAATTCCAAGAGCCGAACAATACCAAGGTGATAGTTTTTTTAAGAAAATTTTCAGGTAAAATAATCTGACATACTGTATTAAACTTTCTCTGTAATTTCACAATCCAAATTTACTTTAATTATACTGTCAAATTCTTTATTCACAATAATTTGGGCGATGTATTCTAAAGCTTTAAGAGTTTGTTCGCTTTTATCAATAATATAAGAATTTTTCGTTACTGTTATATTTAAGTTTACTGCATTATTTTTAAAAGAAGATTCTATTTTTGAAAAGCCCATATTCATTTCAGAGAAGATTTTTGTCAAAATTAACTCCGTTCTTTTACAAATTTTTTTATGCGGAATTTTAAGAAGAATTTTATCATTATATTTATACTCCTCTACAGATATCAAAACAACTGCAGGTTTCGCACCCATAAGGCCAAAAAGCCCTTTTAAACCTTCGCTTGCAATTTTTATTTCTACATCTTCTTTGTTGCAACCCAGTTGCAACAAACCATTGTTTATCGCTTCTGACACAGTTTTTCCTTTAAATTCTATTTCCTGCATATTTTATCCCCGCCAGCACAATTAAACGTGCTTTATATAAGTTGCATTCTTTTTTATTGTAAAATATTGTTCTATCATTGAAATAATGCTATTAGTAAGCCAATAGAGCACAAGTCCGGACGGAAATGACCAAAACATAAATGTAAACACTACAGGCATTATATACATTATTCTTTTTTGCATAGGATCCGATGTTACGGCAGTCATTCTCTGCTGTAAAAACATTCCTATACCCATTATTAATGGCAGAAGATTCAAATTAAAAAAACCTAAATGCATAAACTGATCCGAGGTAGATAAATCTTTTATCCATAAAATCCAACCTTCGTTTCTAAGTTCATAGGCATTTCTTAACATTGTAAAAAAAGCCCAGAAAATAGGAAGTTGTAAAAGCATCGGCAAGCAACCGGATAAAGGATTAGCTTTTTGAGTTCTGTAAACATTTAACATTTCAGCTTGAAGTCTCTGCGGATTATCTTTATATTTGGTTTGAATATCTTTTATTATAGGTTGTATGCGTTTCATAGCAGCTGTGGATTTAAAACTTTTTAAGGTTAATGGAAAAACTAAAATTTGTATTGCCACTGCAAGTATCATAATAGCCCAGCCATAATTGCGCGTTATTTTATGAAAAAATGCCAAAACTGCAAAAGCAGTTTTTCCCAAAATGCCAAAGAATCCAAAGTCTACAGTTTTTTCAAGTCCTAAATTGTAAGTTTTTAAATAAGTATATCCTTTAGGTCCTATATAAAAGTCAATAGAATAACTTTTTTTATTAATATCTTGAGGAACTTTTGCCGTAAGAGTAACGGAGTAAGGATGGTTTTTATCAAGTCTTAACGGAGTAATCTTATCAAAATCCACGGGTTTTTCAGGTATAAATGCCACAAGGAAATATCTATTATCTATAGCCGTCCATTTATGTATAGAAGCGATTTCAGAAGAAGTTTTAAGTTTTTTGAGTTTATTTGGTTTTGCTTCAGTGTAGGCCAAAACTCTTGTCAATGAAATATTTTCTTTTAGTTCCTTGTTATCAGTGCCAAGCCCGGGACCCCATTCAAGCTCTATATGAGGCAATACTGTTCTTTTGGCTTTTTCAATAGAAATATTTAAATTATGCATATAAAAATCTGAAAAATTATATGTTTTTGTAATTTTCCAGCCTTCTATAGAACTATATTCAAAGACTATTTTTTTATTGGATTTTGCGGTAATTTTATAAATTGATCCAGGAAAATTTGCCATAGCAGGCGCTGATTCCGGAAAGACTAAGTCCACCCATTTACCGTCTTTTTCTTTAATAGACCAGTTTAAGACTGCTGCGCCTCTATTTGTTAAAATAACTTTATATTGTTCTGTTTTAACCGTTATCTGTTCTTCTTTACTTATATCATCTATAACATTTTTATTTAAATCCGTATTTTTAACTTCATAAGAATTTAAATCAGCAGATACATTCCGGGGTTGTTCAAATTGCTGATAAGGTTGTTTTTTCTGCGGAGTAAGAAAAAAATACCAGATAAAAATCGTAAAAGCCGACACAACAACAAATAAAATAGAGTTTTTTTGCATTATGACTTCCTTTTGACATTAAATTTCTGTTCGTATAAGGGCACAGGATCAAACCCTCCTGCGCAAAAAGGATGACAACGAATAATTCTTTTAAGAGCTAAAAAAGAACCTTTCAATAAACCGTACACTTCTATTGCCTGATAAGCATAAGTGGAACAAGTAGGCTGGAAACGACATCTGGACGGAAAAATTTGAGAAACAAATTTATAACATTTAATTAATAGAAGCGCGATTCGCTTCATATATCACTCCATATTCAAGAATAATTTCGCGCTTTTTAGTAAACCTAAAATATTTTTCTTTAAACTGTTATAACCCACTGATGCAGTTTCTGGTTTGGAAACAAAAATTAAATCTAATCCCGACTTTAATAAATATTTATTAGTTCTAAAAATTTCTCTTAATTTTCTTTTTGTTTTGTTTCTTATAACAGCCTTTCCTACTTTTTTAGGAGTAATAAGTCCTAACCTTCTTATACTGCACTTATCATTTCTTTTATAAACTAAAATTTTTATATATTTATTTTCAAGTCTTAACCCATTTTTAAATACTTGATTGAAATCTCCTTGGGTATGGAGTCGTTCAAAATAAGTAAAAGAAAACTTTTTTTTTGACAGCATCTTCCAATAACACACCGCTTGACAGATTTTTCTTATTTTGTCATACGCATAAACTATTTTATGCACTAAGCGTCTTACGGCCTTTTCTCCTACGGGCGCTCAAAACTTTTCTTCCACCAGGCGTCGACATTCTTGCTATAAAACCTAATTTTTTTTTTCTTCTGTCTTTGTTCGGCTGAAACGTTCTTTTCATATTTTAAATCCTTTTTGCCGCTGCTATAATTATCGTATTATACCTAAAATTCAGATTTAGTGTCAACAACGCATTATATATAAACTAAATATTTTAATGCTGTATAGAAATATAGTTCTATACAAGACAAGGATTTTACTATACGTTGGTATTTTGTATGTTTCTAATTCTAATTTTTTTAATGGACTGTTTTCAATTCCGATTTATAAGTTTTTTTATAATTTTAAAGCATACGCCTGCCACTTCAATATTGTTTTACGTCAATATACCAATGAATTTTTACGCATATAATCGCTATGGCTGTAATCAACGCATTCCATATAATATATAATTGAAAAAAATAGGACGCAAACTTTATTTAAAACCCTGAACAATGTATAGGTAAAGCTTTTTATTTTAATATTTTATGTGTTACAATACTAATAAGTATGAAAAATATAGTTATTCCTCAAAGGTATGAATCAATAATTAATAAAATTTCTACTACTGCAAAAGAAACCGGTTTTGACGCATATATAGTAGGAGGATTTGTAAGAGATTTATTAATAAAAAGAGAGCCTGAAGATTTAGATATCATGGTTTCTAACAAATTAAACGACAAAGACGGGCGATCAGCCGGAATAAATTTTTCTAAACTCCTGACAACCAAATATAAACTGCATAATCCTGTAACTTTCACCAAATTCGGGACATCGAAACTATTTATAGATAATGAGGAAGTAGAGTTTGTAATGCCTAGAAAAGAGTATTATTCTAAATATTCAAGAAATCCGCATACGCAGCTTGCTTCTTTAGAACAAGATGCTTTAAGACGGGATTTTACTATAAACGCTTTGTTTTTAAGACTTACCGATATGAAAATCTTGGATCTTACTTTTCATGGCATAGACGATATCAAAAACAAGATTATAAGAGTGGCTGATACTCAAAATGCCGAAATAATATTTAAACAAGATCCTTTAAGAATTTTCCGCGCCGTACGGCAAAGCTTGCAGCTTGGATTTACGATTGAACCTAAAACTTATGCTGCTATGAAAATCTCAGTACCGCGGATAAATATTGTTTCTAATGAACGCATAAGGAATGAAATAAATAAAATTTTAATTGAAAAAAAACCATCAAAAGCATTTAAGATGATGGATGAAATTAATATATTAATTAAAATTTTGCCCGAACTTGCAAGATTAAACACTTTAAAACAATATGAAAAACATCATATTGAAAACTTATTTATAGACACTATGGAAGTTTTAGACAAAGTAAGAGACGATCTTATTTTAAGAATGTCAGCTTTACTGCATAATATAGGAAATGCATATAAAAATGAAGACGATAAAATCCACTTCTATAGTAATAATTCTACAGGAGTTAAAGAGGCCGTAATTATTTTAAAGAGACTTATATACTCAAAAGAATTTATACAGAAAACCATATCAGTTATACAAAACAATATTTCTGCAATACGTTCGTCTGACTGGACAGACGGCAGCGTGCGTAAATTTGTTAAAAGATGCGGCAGCGAATTAGATTTAATAATGGAATTTTCAAAAGTCTATTTCAATAACAATAAAAACTACGCTAAGTTTATTAAACTCAAAAGAAGAATTAAAGATTTAAAATCAAAAAATACGCTGTATATTAAACCTGAACCGCTGACGGGAAGAGAAATGATGAATATATTTAATATGCCTGCCGGTAAATGGATAAAAAAAGCTAAGAATAAAATAGAAGAAATGCAGATTGAAAATCCAAACCTTACAAAAGCAGAAGCAATTGAAGCAGTAAAAGAAATATTGACAACGTCTATGATATAATAGATAAAAAGAAAAAGAGACTCGAATGTCTGAAGAAAAAATCCGAAACGGAAACCGAAAACGCTAATCTTGACAAATTGAACGTACCTATGATATTGAGGGACTCCTCGCAGGAGGGGCGGCAAGTGTTATTATTGGAATTATAATTTCTTTTGATTTTATTTTTGCAATGGAAATAGGCATGTTTTTAGGTCTTATTGTTGAAACAAGATTTAAAAAGAAAAAAGACAAAACTATTAAATAGGAGTTCCATATGCCGGCAGTTACTTAGAAGATTTGAAAAAATATATTATCAAGTTTTCTGAACTTCTTGAATTATATAGTAAAGAATCTAATGGATACGGAAAATAATTTAAAGGAAGAAATTGAGAATTTAAATGAACAAATTCTTGATTTAAAAAAAGAAAATAATAAAATAAAAGAAAAATTAAACGAATTTTTTCTACAGAAAACAGATTATCCGCTTTGAATAAAGAAAAAACAGAGATTAAAGATTATTCACAAACTGCTGAATCTATCGAAAAAATTAACGATAAGAATATAAACCATTATGAAAGTTATGTAAAAAATATGACGACTCAACATTGACAGCTCCTACAAATTCTGAAAAAAATGAATTGTTAAGCAATCTTAGAGTAAAACTTGACAATCTTGATGCTGTATTGAAAAAAGTAAAACAAAATTCAGAAAATCCGTCAATACTAGATAATTTTGACATGGTTAAAACAATTATTAAAAATTCAAATAATGAAAAAATTCTTCTTCGTTATATAATGGCGCAACTGAAAATACAGAAAAAGGAATATAGGCTTACCCTCTAAACAAAATATTGAAACACTGCAGCATAAAGTGCGTACAGCCGAAACTTTAAATTCAGAAGAAGACTTTTTTAAAATATTAATAAGGCAATTGAAATTAATCCTCAAAATGCCAAAAATACGTAATTAGGCAGAATTTAATTGTCCAAAACGCATTTCAAGAAGCGCTTGAAGACATAAACAAGGTTGTAGCATTATGTCCGGATAACGCAAGCGCTCAATATTTTAGAGGTATAGTCTATTAACCTGCAAAAGTATCCAGAGTGTTTTAACGATATGGAAAAAGCTATTGCGCTTAAAACTGAAGAAAAAGAAGTTTACAAATACCTAGGCATATGCAGTTTTAAATTAAATAATTTTACTGATGGCGATTAAATATTTAACAAAAACTTTAGAATTCGGCATTCAAGACACTGACGCATAATTATTACAAGGCCCCGGCAGAGTTTAAAATTGACGATTTTAATAGTGCTGTAAATGACATAACAAAAGCTATAGATAAAAATCCAAAGTATTACGAGTATTATCTGTTAAGAGCAAGAGCATATGATAGGAAAAATATTTTTAAGAACGTAAATAAAGATTATTTCAGAGCAGTAGTCTTAGATAATATGAATGCTGAGTTTTACAGGAAACGAGGATTTATATACCAAAACTAAATAAACCCGAGCATGCTAAAATTGATTTTGAAAAAGCATATAAATTAAATCCCGAGATAAATGTTCCAATAGAAAAATCAACTGTTTCATTGACGCAAAACGAAAAATCATTTGAAATTATTAAACCTTTTAAGCGTTGAATTCAACTTTAACAGGGCAAATATCAATTACAAAAATAAAAAATATGATAAGGTTTTAGAAGATGTTTCCAAAATAATTTCTCGAGATCCAAATTATACTCATGCATACATACTAAGAGCAAACATATATAGCGAAGCAGGAGATAAAGAAAAGGCTGTTGAAAATTACAAATTTGCAAAACAATATGATATAAAGTACGGTAAATTTGCTGATTCTGAAATAAAGATACTTTCTAAAAATAAACAGTAAATTTTTATAGAATTGCGGGGGGGGGAATATTTTTATTATTAATCATTTGGAACTTTATTAAAAACGTATCATAACCAAGAAAAACAAATTATGCAAAAATAACTTCATTAAATTTATAAACGGTTATTTATTCTTAAAATATATATTTGCCAGTTTCACAGAAACAATTTCATAGTTAACATCTTTTAGCTTAAATATATTCAATTAAACAATTGCTTAGAAAAAAACATTAGAAAAGTTTAATTAAAACAAATGATCGCCAATACTTAAACACAATAAAAAATAACTTTGCTATATTTATAAATAAATACCGGCATAAATGATTGCTATTTAATATTATCGATGATTATATATCTTTTTATCTACAGTCCAAATTTAATTTTAAGCTCTGCAAGATGATTTCTTAAATCTTCGGGTATTTTATCGCCGAATTTTGCATAGAATTCTTCTATCATTTTTATTTCTTGTTTCCACTCTTCCTTATCAACCTTAAACAGTTTTACCATTGTTTCTTTTGTTATGTTTAATCCGTTTAAATCTATGGCATTATCCTGCGGGAACAGACCTATTTCAGATTCTTTAGTTCCGGTTTTACCTTCAATTCTTTCTATCATCCACTTTATAATTCTAGAATTATCTCTAAATCCGGGCCACATAAATTTCCCGACTTCATCTTTTCTAAACCAGTTGACCATAAATATTTTAGGGGGCTTTTTTAACTTTTTGCCTATATTAATCCAATGTTGGAAATATTCGCCCATATTGTATCCGCAAAAAGGAAGCATGGCCATTGGATCGCGTCTTACATTTCCTGTCTCGCCGCTTGCGGCAGCTGTAGTTTCTGACCCTATTATTGAGGCGGTAAACACACCGCTATTCCAATCTTTTGCTTCGCAAACAAGAGGGACTGTATCTTTTCTGCGTCCTCCAAAAATTATTCCTGAAATAGGAACGCCTTTGGGATTGTCGCACTCCGGAGAAAGCGTAGGACAGTTATAAATTGAAACCGTAAACCTTGAATTTGGATGAGCTGCAGGTTTCCCAGAATTTTTATCGTATTTTTGTCCCTGCCAATCGGTTAAATCTGACGGAACTTCGTCAGAAACACCTTCCCACCAAGGAGTATTATTACTATTGTTAACAGCAGTATTTGTAAATAATGTAGGATAAAATTTATTGTTTTTGAGCGTTTTCATCATTACAGGATTTGTTTTTAACCCTGTTCCAGGAGCAACTCCAAAAAATCCGGCTTCAGGATTAATTGCATAGAGCTGTCCATCTTCGCCTATATTAATCCAAGCGATATCATCTCCCAAAGTCCAGACTTTATACCCTTTAAGCACAGGCTCTAAAAGAGCGAGATTTGTTTTACCGCATGCTGAAGGAAAAGCACCAAGAAAATACGTTGCTTTACCGTCAGGAGACTGCACGCCCATAATAATCATATGCTCAGCAAGCCAGCCTTCCTTATAACCTAAATAAGAAGCAATCCTTAAAGAATAACATTTCTTGCCAAGCAAAGCGTTGCCGCCATAACCTGAACCAAAGCTCATAACGAGATTTTCCTGCGGGAAATGCATAATATATCTTCTATCAGGATTTACGTCGCCGATTGAATGAATACCTTTAAAAAAATCAGAAGAACTTCCTATTCTTTTTATAACCTGCTTTCCAACTCTAGCCATAACTCTCATGCTCAATGCGACATAAATTGAATCTGTTATCTGAACGCAGTTTTTTGAATACTTTGACTCAAAGGTACCCATAACAAAAGGTATCACATACATAGTTCTCCTTTTCATTGCGCCTTTGAAAAATTCCGTCATTTTTTCTTTAGCTTCTCCGGGTTCTATCCAATTATTATTCGGGCCTGCTTGTCCTTTTGAAGGAGTACATACAAAAGTTAAATGTTCGGTGCGCGCAACATCATTTGTATTGGAACAATGATAATATGAATTAGGGTACTCTTTATCATTCAATTTTGTTAAAACTACTTTACCGTCAACTTTAGATTTTTGGGCAATACCTATCAATCTGTCCGCTTCTTCCTGCGAACCGTTCATTATATAAACTTCATCAGGTTGAAAAAGCTCCTGCATTTCCTTTACAAATAACTCCATTGGCGTTAACATTTTATTTTACCTCCCAAAATATAAGCCTGGATTAACATTGTTAACTTAATTCAGCAGGTAATTTCAAAATATCTTTGTTTTAAAGCACATTAAAGTTTACCCCCAAATTATTTTTTCTTCTTTTTCAACTGTAATTTTTTTGTAGGATATATTTTTTTAACAATTTCCTTCAGATCTAAACCATAGTTTAATTTCTCTTGCAGCTTCCAGAGCGTCAGAAGAGCAGTGTACAACATTTTCATATAAACCTTTTGTCGTTATTCTTCCATATGCTCCCCTAATTGATATCGGGTCTGCTTTTTCCGGATTTGTTGCGCCTGCAATTTTTCTCATTCTTGAAATAGCATCTTCTCCTTGGTATACAAACGCTAATATTCTATCCTAAAGATCTCCGTATATTTTACCTTGAATATAATCCACAAGTTCATTAAAAAAGGTTTGTCTTTAAGATGATTAAAACGCTTGTGCAAGTTCTTTGCTGACCTTAACCACTTTTGAACCTATAATAACCATTCTGACTTCAGAAAGTTTAGTTAAAATACTTCCGGTTAAAGATTTTTTAAGCCCGTCAGGTTTAACTAAAATTAAAAGCTGCTCAATTTCCATATTTTCTCCATTTTTTTTTCATTAAAATTCTCCAATATTTTGCTACATAAGCAAACCCGCCTAAAAGAATATATATACTAAACAATATAAAAATAATATTTTGTGGAAATGTAATAACAAGAGATAAAATCAATACTATCAATATTAAAAGCCTGAATGCTTTAGGTTTTGAAAGTTTAAGGTTTTTAAAAGAAATATAAGGAATATTTGAAACCATAAGTAAAGATAAAATTACCATTACAACGGGCATTATTTTAAAAAATAAAGGCATATTTTTCATCAAAATAGGTATTGTTTTATAAGTTAAAGACTGACCCGGGTCTGAAATAAATAATTCATAGCTTAATATAAAAGATATTAACAAGCCTGCTGAAGCCGGAGCCGGTAATCCCATAAAAGAATTGTGAATTACATTGTCATTAATTTTAATATTAAATTTTGCAAGTCTCAAAGCGCTGCATAAAACAAACAAAACGGCAACCGCCATTCCGGTTTTTCCCATTGTGTTTAAAACAAGCTGATACATCATAACTGAAGGCGCAATCCCAAATGACACTAAATCGCTTAAAGAATCTATTTGGACGCCAAATTCGCTTGTGGTTTTTGTTATTCTGGCAATTCTTCCATCCATCATATCAAAAGATATGGCAAGTATAAGAAGCCATGCCGCTTTTGTAAAATTACCGTCTATTGATGATATTATAGACAAATATCCGCAGACCATATTTCCGCACGTAAAAAGACTGGGTATTATATAAATACCTTTTTTCAATTTTCCGCTCATTAAATTTTCCCTGTTCAACATCTGTTATATCTGCAAAGCCGCGACAATCGTTACACCGGACACAACTTTATCTCCTTGCTTTATTTTAATATAAATATTTTTAGGCATATGTAAATCAACTTGCGAACTGAATTTTATTACGCCTATTTTATCACCGGACTGTAAAAAATCTCCAGGTTTTACCCAGGAGACGCACCTTCTTGCAAGTATGCCCGCAATTTGTTTAACAACATATTTTCCGTTTTCATTTTCTATAGTTATAATATTCTGCTCGTTAACTATATGCGCCTGCGGTTCCATAGCTTTTAAAAACTTGCCGGGTCTGTACTCAACACTTACAACTTTTCCAATTATCGGCGAACGTTGCAAATGAACGTCTAACACAGATAGAAATACCCTTATAATTTTTTCGCTTTCATTCTCGCTTACTTCTAAAACTGTTCCATTGCAAGGCGAAAGAATTAAACCGTCTCCTTTTGTTATTTCTATTGCAGGATCCCTGAAAAAATAAACGCAAAATAAAGAAACAAGAACACATAAAATTCCGCTTACAATTGAACCCGCACCCCGCCCTGCAATAAACAGTATTAAACCTAAAATAAGCGGAACTATAACAAATGTATGTCCTTCTTTTACAATTTGCATAATATAATTTTCCTATCCAAATAAAACATAGAAAGTACTGCTATCAAGCAGCACACAAATTACACACGATTAAATATAGTGTAGATTTTACAAGAAATGTAGTTTAATGTCAAGACATCCGTAAGTATGGTTATTATTAAGTAAATTAATTATTATTTAATAGCCAGTTAATAAAGTCCGTGGCTGAAAATTATTTTTATCCTTTATTTTTGGAGCGATTAATGATATGATTGATTTTAATTTTCTATTTTCATACTAAACGGCACAGATTTGACTATAGATTTTGTAGCATTTATATATTTTAAAGCTTTTTCAAGATTTTGACGATACGTTTCTTGCGTAATTATGATAACTCTGCCATAATCTTTATTATATATATCAGGCAGCGCAACAAGATTTGCTATAGATACTTTAAAGTCCCCTAAAATTTTAAAAATTTTTGATAAAATACCGGGTTTATCCAGTATGGTAAATCTTAAATAATAAGAAGCCCTGCTTTTGCCTGTCGGTAAAATTTTAATTTTTTTTCTGTTGTCGTAAACTACGTCTGGAATAATACCCGCGGTATTTGTAACAATAAATTTTGAAAGATTTATAATGTCAGACACAACTGCGCTGGCTGCGGGTTGTTGTCCCGCACCTTTACCATAAAATAAGACATCGCCTGAATTTTTGCCTTTAATCATAACTGCATTATATTCATTTTCAACAGTCACAAAAATATTTTCGTGATTTACAAGGCAGGGCTGTACAGATAAATCTACTCCATCTCTTGTTTTTTGAGCTGAGCCTATAAGTTTTATATTATATCCAAAATCCTGCGTTATTAAAACATCTTCTATATTTAAATCAGAGATACCTCTAACAGATATATTTTTAACTTTTATCCAGCCTCCCCATGCAAGGGAAGCAAGTATTGCAAGTTTATTTGCCGTATCAATACCATTAACGTCAAAAGACGGATCGGCTTCAGCAAAACCGGCTTGTTGAGCATTTTTTAAAGCTTGTTCATAAGATACTTTATTTTTTGTCATTTCGCTTAAAATAAAGTTCGTAGTACCATTTAATATGCCTTTAATTTCCAGTATTTCTTCAGAAGCAAGTCCTTCGCTTAAGCCTTGAACCACTGGTATTACACCGCCAACAGAAGCTTCGTAATATATAGATCTTTGATAAATTTGTGCGGTTGTAAAAATCTGATCCCAATATCTTGCAAGCACAGCCTTGTTTGCAGTAACAACATTTTTCCCTTCTTTTAAAGATTCTACTATTATTGTTCTTGCGGGTTCATATCCGCCTACAAGAACAACTATCAAGTCTATTTCAGGGTCTTTTATTATATTATGAAAGTTTTTGACATAAAGTTCAGATTTATCTATAGGCACCAAATCACAGATAGACTTTACATGTATGGGGGTACCAATTTTTCTTATAACTATCTTTTTATTTTCTTCTAAAATTTTTACTACACCCTTGCCTACCGTTCCGTATCCTATAATGCCCACATTAATGTATCTTTTTTTCATATCTGCCCCTATTAACAATACTGCAATAATTTCCAGCAGACAAATAAATCTTTTATAATGCCAAGTTTTTACAACAAATTTCATTTCTGCGTTTATTAATTTCTATAAATGGATATTTCTGGAATTTACCTGCTTTTTAGATATATCCATGGTTTATAACATATATTTTTATATCATCTTTCTAAGAGTTGCAGTAGGTTTAAATGAAACTTTTTTGCCAGGCGGGATATTAATAACTTCTCCGGTTTTAGGATTTCTGCCCCGTCTGGCTTTGCGTGATTTAGACCTGAAAGAACCAAGTCCTGAAAGAGAGATCACTCCGCCGTTCTTTAAAGTATCTTGAATTACTTTTATCAAACCCTTTATTGCTTTGTTTGAATTGCATTGAGTTAATCCTGAAACCTCAGCAACCTGCTTAACAACATCAGGCTTTTTCATCGATTACCCCCCCCTTCCAGACATCTTATAATATTGCAAAAAAACACTTTTATTTTATAATAAATTTCAATAAAAATGTCAATCGTATCACATTATTAATATGAAGCCAAAGTTAAAGAAAATTCAAAAAGACATAATAAATAATAATATAAAAACTTCTATTGACTGAAAGTTAAAGGATGCATTTGTTTTTAAATTTAGAAACTTACTGTTTTAAAACTCTAAAATCCCGATGCTGTATATAATCAATGAAGCATTGCAAAAAATTTATTTATTTTATATCATATACATGTAGTAGTGTTTATACATAAAATTATAAACTTTGCTTTACATACAGTTGAGTAAGGCTAAACCCTAAAGAGAGCATTCTTAAGGGAATTCCAAAAAGGAGGTGTTAATAATGAATTACGAAAGTACTTTTATCGTTTCTCCCGAATTAGCGGCAGAAAAAATTGAAGAAATCACTGCAAAAGCAATAAAAACTGTTGAAACTTCAAAAGGAACTATAAAAACAGTACAGCAGCTTGGGAAAAAAAGACTGTCTTATTTTATAAACAAATTTCGTGAAGGAAGTTATGTTTATATGGAATTTAGCGGCAACGGTGAAGCGATCAATGCTCTTGAGAATTTTTTTAAATTTAACGATTCCGTTATAAGATTTCTGACAATTAAAATTGAAAAGAAGAAAGTTGTCAAAGAACAACCTGTTTCTACAGAAGAATCACAAATTACGGAGGCGAAACAGAATGAACCAACAACAGAGCAATCTCCGCTTGCCTGAGCAAAACAGCGTTATTATGGTAGGCAGGCTTACAAGAGATCCCGAATTAAGACGCACTGGAACTGGAAAGGCAGTTTGTTCGTTTGATATAGCCATCGGCAAAAGAATGAAGGATCCCGCTACAGGCGAATGGAAAGATGCTGATCCCACATTTGTTCCCATTATCGTCTGGGGAGATCAGGCCGAAAGGTGCAGCGAACGTTTAAAAAAAGGACACCCCGTACATATAGAAGGAAGACTACAAATAAACAAATGGGAAGGAGCTGGCGGTACAAAGAGAAGCCGTTTGGAAGTCGTAGCTTCAAGAGTGCAGTTTCTTTCTATAGTAAAACAAGAATCTGCCGCGATAGGTTCAAAGCCCGCAGACACTGTAAACGAATCCCAAGACACAAACGATGATGATGAAGATATACCGTTTTAAATATTTGGAGGATATAATATGGCATTTATAAAAAAACCTGCGGGACGTGAAAAACCGCAAGGCGGTTCCGCTGAAGGACAGGGGCGTCCTGGCGGAAAATTCAGAAAAGGTAGACCAATAAGAAAAAAAGTCTGCCGTTTCTGCGCTGATAAAATTGTAATAGATTATAAAAACGTTAGTTTACTTCGCACATTTATAACTGAAAAAGGGAAAATTCTTTCAGGCCGTATGACAGGTACGTGCGCAAAACACCAAAGAGAGCTTGATACAGCAATTAAAAGGGCAAGAATGCTTGCGCTTTTGCCTTTTACAGCAAATTAATATCTTAAAATAAATTAGTTCTGTAATAATATATTTTTGTCGGAGGAAAAAATGAAAGTTATATTGAAGTCCGATATTATTAATGTCGGACGGCAAGGCGAGATAAAAGAAGTTTCGCCGGGATTTGCCAGGAATTATCTTGTTCCTCAGAATCTAGTTATGAAAGCCGGTACTCAAAATATGAAAATTTGGGAAAGAGAAAGAGTAAGATTTGAAAAACAGAGAGAAGAGGTAATAAGTTTAGCAAGAGAAGTTGCTCTTAAAATGGAAGCATTTAAATTTACTGCAAAAGTGAAAATTGGTGAAAATGGTAAAATTTTTGGTTCTATAAATACTGTAAATATTGCAAAAATTTGCAGGGATAACGGTTTTAAAGTAAATAAACGCGATATTCTCCTTTCTAATAATATAAAAGAAACAGGCAGTTATGAACTAAATATAAGACTTCATCCTGAGGTTGTTGCAAAAATAAAGTTTTCTGTTATAAGCGAGAAAGAATAATGTTTGCTTTTACTTTTTCAAATAATCATAAATTTTAATTCTATTTGGGAAAGGTATTTGTTATTTTATAATTTTTATTGAAATGTTTTATTTCAAGTTTAGTGCCGCAGCAAGTTTGCAAGTATAGATAGAGAGAATATAAGCAAAACAAGTTGGTTATATATGGCAAATATTATTGAAAAAGTTCCGCCTCAGGCTGTAGATGTGGAAATGGCTGTGCTTGGCACAATGTTTATAGAAAAAGAAGCAATTTTGAAAGTTGTAGACATAATAAATGAAAATGACTTTTATAAAGAAATACATAAACAAATTTTTTTAACGATTCGTGAACTTTTTATTGAAAATCAACCGGTTGATTTATTTACGGTTTCTGAGGGTTTAAAAAGAAACGGCATGTTTGCCGGGGTTGGAGGTGCATCTTATCTAACAACTTTAATTAACTCCGTACAAACCGCCGCAAACGTAGAATATTATGCATCAATTATACGTGATAAATCAATCTCAAGACAGCTCATTAATACAGGTTCTACAATAGTAAACGATGCGTTTAACGAAAAAAATCTTCCCGAGGAGATACTAGATAAAGCACAGACGACTTTATTTAGTATTTCACAGCAAAAAGACAGAAAAGGGTTTGCAAGCGTTTCTAAACTTGTGCTGCCTATGCTTCAAAAGCTTGAAAAACTACACTCTAATCCAAAAGAAATTTCAGGACTTGCAACAGGGTTTGCTGATTTTGATTCTCAAACTGCGGGACTTCATCCGTCAGATCTTATAATTTTAGCAGCGCGTCCATCTATGGGCAAGACTGCTTTTGCTCTAAACATTGCAGAACACGTAGCTATTATGGAGAAAAAGCCAGTGGCTATTTTTTCGCTTGAGATGAAACAAGAAGCATTGATGTCTAGATTTCTTGCTTCTCTGGCAAGGGTAAATGCAAGTAAGTTAAGAAATGGACAATATAACAGCGCTGATTGGCCCAAACTTACCAGCGCAGCCGGAAAAATCGCCGAAGCTCCCATTTTTATCGACGACGATTCTAATATAAGCGTTATAGAACTTAGAGCAAGAGTTAGGAAACTTGCAACAGAACTTAATGCAAAAAGGAATCCTCTTGCTTTGGTAATAGTAGACTATATTCAATTTATACATGGTTCAGGCAGAAGATTTGAATCTCGCCAGCAAGAGGTCTCTGATATTTCCAGATCGCTTAAAGCTTTAGCAAAAGATTTAGATGTGCCGGTTCTTGTTTTATCGCAGCTGTCAAGAAGAACGGAAGATAGAGGAAGAAAAGATAATAAACCGCAGTTATCCGACTTAAGAGATTCCGGAGCAATTGAACAGGATGCCGATGTAGTTGTAATGCTTTACAGAGAAGGTTATTACAATAGAGAAGACGTTGAATTACAAAAAAAAGCGACACTTATAATAGGTAAACAAAGAAACGGCCCGACTGGCAACATAAACTTAATTTTTGAAGGGGAATACACAAAATTCTCTGATGAATTTAAACAGGATGATTACCAATGAAAAAGCAGCTTCCAAATGCAAAAGTTATAACTGAGCCCAATAAAATAAAACAAACGGGTTTTTTTACGCAAAACTGGGTTGAGATTGACAAAAGCGATTTTCATTTTAACATTAAAAAAATCAAAGAGCATATTGCAGAAGACACTAAAATTATGATTGTTATGAAAGCTAACGCTTACGGTCATGACGGAATCACGCTCGCAAAAGAAGCGCAAAAAGCCGGCATACACCGGATTGCTGTTTCTTCTATTGAAGAAGGGATACAGCTCAGAGAAGCCGATATAAGGAGTAATATTTTGGTTTTAGGAAATATTTATCCATTTGAAAATTTTAATGTCGCGCTGGTACATTCTTTAACTCCGACAATTTCTACAATGTCAGAAATTTCAGTTTTGGAATATTTATCAAGAAGATTAAATAAAAAGATTAATTTCCATTTACAAATAGACACCGGGATGGGAAGAATAGGCACAATGCCTGAAAATTCATATTCCATATTACAAAAGATTGCGAAGACGTCCAAAATAAATATGGAAGGAATGTACACTCATTTTCCAGTTGCAGACACAGATCCCGTTTTCACGCAATCGCAGCTCGATATCTTTACAAAGATTATTAAATTTGCACGCATAAATCTTAAATTAAAATTTATAGCGCATTCTGCTAATTCAGCGGCTCTTTTTAGAAATAAACGCTCTCACCTTGATATGGTGCGCCCCGGTTTAAGTATTTACGGGCTTATGCCTTTTAAACACGCTGATAGATTTTTAAAACTTAAACCTGTCCTCTCGTGGAAAACAAAAATAACATTTTTAAACAGAGTTCCCTCCGGGTTCTGCGTAAGTTACGGGAGAACTTTTGTCACAAACAGAGCTTCCGTTATCGCTACAATTCCTGTTGGTTATGCCGACGGTTATAACAGACTATTATCTAATAGAAGCGATGTTTTAGTGCATGGAAAACGCTGTCCGGTTATCGGAAGAATCACAATGAATATGACAATGATAGACGTAACTAATGTAAAAGGCGTTATTACCGGGGATGAAGTGGTTTTGATAGGTTCTCAAGGGAAAGAGCAGATAAAAGCTGATGAACTTGCAAAAATACAAAATACAATAAATTATGAAGTTACGAGCACTGTATCTGCGCGCGTGCCAAGAATAATTGTATAACTAGCTATTTATGATGTTATTAAAATATAACTATAGAGTTCATTGTATGCTATAAATAATATGTTAAAAGAAAATACAATAAAATCAAAACTATTTGCAGTAAAATTTGGCAGGATGTCGTTTAATGTTATTATTTCGTCATTGGAAGGTTTGGGGAAAGCCGCTGTAATGACAGCAGGGACAATCATTTGATACTTAAGGGAAAATATCAATAAAGAGAACTGTTGTCCAAATGGTTGAAATCGGCTGGAGATCCGCCCCCATAATATTTCTCACTTCTTTATTTACAGGTATGGTTTTAGCACTTCAAATAGGTTCTGTAACTACAAATCTTTTTAATGAGCCCGCTTGTAGGCACTATAACAGGGTTTTCTTTGATTATGGAATTAGCTCCCGTTCTTACGGCAATAGTTGTGACCGGGAGAATAGAGGCTGCTATTACGGCAGGCTCGGTACAATGAAAGTAAAACAGAACAGCTTGACCTTTTATACATACACACTTGCTGCGGATCCTGTAAAATCCCTCGCCGTTTCAAGATTTTTAGCCTGCTTATTTATGCTCCCCATACTTACAATAATCGCAAATATAATAGGAATACACGGAGGAATGTTTATTACAACAAATTTATAGGAAGTTTCTTCAAGTTCATATTGGGCAGAAGTTTTTAACTTTATGACAATTCGAACTTTTCTTCATGGATTTATAAAATCATCTTTCTTTGCGTTAATTATTGTAATAGTGGCGTGTCATAAAGAATTTAATACAAAAGGCGGAGCAGAAGGGGTCGGAAAAGCAACTACAAGTTCTGTTATGTCTTCAATGGTTTTGATTTTGATTTCTGATTATTCTCTAACATCGCTGTTAGTGGCGCTGAAGATAAAATGACGCCATAGAGATTTTGTTCTATATAAGTTATATAACAATAAAAAATAATGATAAAAATAGAAAATGTCCATAAGCGATTTGGTTTGAAACATGTGCTTTGCGGATAATTTTGAAGTCTGCGACGCGAAACTTTGGTTATTATAGGCTCTTCCGGAACCGGCAAAAGCATCTTATTAAAAACTATAATCGGTTTGATTAAACCAAATACCAGTTCGGTTAAAATTGATGATGTAGACATAACAAATTGTTTATTTTCGGACTTACATAAAACGCAGAAAAAATGGGGTATGTTTTTCAAGAAGCCGCGCTTTTTGATTCATTTACTATTTTTGAAAATGTAATATTTGGTTTAAGAACTCTTACTTCTCTTAATGAAAATGAAATAAAACAAAGGGTTGATCACTTGCAATGGTAGGCTTAGAAAATATTGAGAACTTAAAGCCCGCTGAACTTTCAGGCGGAATGAAAAAAAAGAGCTGTGGCGTATACAACAACCGCAATACATTTTATATGATGAGCCTACTACAGGCCTTGATCCTATAATGGCTGATGTAATAAATGATTTGATAATAAATTTAAGAGAACATCTTCAGGCTAGTTCAAATGAATATGTACGGCGATTTACAGAAGGTTCTACTTGCGGACTGATAATTACCAGACAGAACTTTTGAAACGGGAAGAATATGAGCAATCAACTTAAACTTGGAATTTTCACTGTTACAGGGCTTTTTGCGTTAGTTATCTTAATTATTGCAATTGAAACCTTCTCATTAGAAAAAACTTATAGTATTTACGTAAAATTTGATAATATTTCAGATATTACTCGCAAAGCAAAAGTTGAAATAGCCGGCATTGACATAGGAGTTTTAAAAAGAGCTTCTTTAAAAGATTCAAAACAAAAGTAAAACTTTTAATATCCAGGAAGGGCGTTTTATACCAAAATGCTTCTGTACGTATTGTGTCTACAGACATTATTGGAACAAAGCATATTGACATTAGTCCTGGCGATGCCGGTTTCCCGGAACTGAGGGACGGTGATTGTATTTCTTCACAAGAAAACTCGGATATGATGTCTACTCTGACAAATATTGCAGACAAAATTAATAAAGCATTAGACAATGAAAAAACGGCGACATGATGGAAAATCTTGCCGAGTTTATATGCTGCCTTAATGAAGTTTTACATAATCTCGCAGTACATAACGACCGGATTACATCAATAATTGACAACTTTAATAAGTTTTCAGCTGATATTGCAAGTATTTCAGAACAGAATAAACAAAGCTTGGCAGAAACTATACTTTCTTTAAAGATATTTCTTTAATGACGCGTGCATTGGTTAACCGAATGTATAACGGAGACGGACCGATATCAACGCTTATAAATGACGAACAGATGGGCAAAGACTTAAAGGAAACAGTAACATCTGCAAAAGAAACTGTTAATATTCTAAATAAAACAATAAAAAGCTGAGACACTGCAGTTAAATTGGAAATATCTCGAAAAATATAATATTAAAGATAAAAAATATATAAATGATGTCGGTATCATAATAATGCCAAATAACAGCAAATTTTATTACATAGGAATCTCAAATCTTGCTGATACGCATAATAATATAACAGATGAAAATGAAAAAAAGATAAATACTCTAGACGCTTATTAGGATTTAGATCAACAAAAGCAGAAGTTTACGATTGAAATTAACAATAAAGGCTTGGCTTCATTGCTTGGAATCTTAAGTTTGCCATTTGCTGTTTCTCGATAGTAATCACAATACTATAACTGTTTAATAAAACAGAGCAATATTATTCTAGCTTCGCGTTTGGAGTTTCAGCTGTATTTATACTGAAATTTAATAAATTAAAATAAAAATATTTATGGATTTTTATATAAATTATGAAAATTAAAACAAAAACTAAGTTTTTATGCCAACAGTGCGGTTATGAGTCTGCCCAATGGCTTGGCAGGTGTCCTGGCTGTAAATCATGGAACAGTTTTACGCAGGAGAAGTTCTCAGAGCTTCCAAAAACAAGTTTTCTTTCAAAACAGCTGGCGGGGTTTTCTTCTGAGGTTTTAAAATTAAAAGACATCTCAGTTAAAGATTTTTACAGATACCAAACCGGAATAAAAGAATTTGACAATATGATAGGCGGCGGAGTTGTTCCCGGTTCTCTGATACTTTTGGGAGGCGCACCGGGAATTGGCAAATCTACCCTGATGCTGCATATATCAAACGCTTTAAGCGACAAAGGCACAGTTCTTTACATATCCGGCGAAGAATCCCTTTCGCAGGTTAAATTCCGCGCTGAACGCCTTAAAGTAAAAAAAGATAATATTTTTTTAGCTTCAGAAACAAATCTTAAAAACATTATAGACGCAGTAAATAAAATAAATCCTAAATTCTTAATTATAGATTCGATTCAGACAACTTATCATCCGGAACTATCAAGCGCCCCGGGCACGGTTGGACAGGTAAGAGAAACAGCCGCAGAACTTTTAAGAATTGCAAAATCAAAAAATATTGCAGTTTTTCTTCTAGGGCACGTTACAAAAGACGGGGATTTGGCAGGTCCCAGAGTTTTAGAACATATTGTAGATACGGTTTTATATTTTGAAAATGAACGTCAGCGCACATATAGAATATTAAGAGCATATAAAAACAGGTTTGGCCCTACAAGTGAAATAGGTATTTTTGAGATGAATTCTTCAGGACTCTCAGAAGTTTCAAATCCATCGCTTATTTTTTTGGGAGAACGCACAGTCAATGCTGCAGGAAATACTGTTACCGTATCTATGGAAGGAACCAGACCTATTCTTTTGGAAGTGCAGGCTTTAGCTGCACGAACCGCTTTCGGCATATCGCGTAGAATGGTTTCAGGATATGACGCAAACCGCATTACTATTCTTATAGCGGTTTTAGAAAAAATATTAGATCTACCCCTCGAAATGCAGGATATTTTTGTGAATATAGCAGGCGGCGTAAAAATTAAAGAAACTTCTGCAGACTTAGCCGCCGCTTGCGCTATAGTGTCTGCAAATTCCGGATTTATATGTCCTAAAAATATAATAGTTTTCGGCGAAGTCGGTCTTGCCGGCGAAATTCGTTCAGTATCGTTTGCTGCGGAAAGACTTTCTGAAGCAGAAAAATTGGGTTTTAACAAAGCAATAATACCAAAAGGTAATTTTAAAAATTTGTCATATAAAGGAAAAATTGATGTATTTGGTTCAGAAATATTAGAAACCGCAATTAAGTTCTTAAGATGCTGAAAAGCAAAAACCCATAAGGAAAAGAAATGCTCGTAAAAAATATTATCGCTCTTTTTATTTTCTGTTATTTATTCTCTTACGCTTTTAATCTTCAAGCTGCCGGCAACTTTTACGCCGTTGAACGCTTTAACGTACCTGCACAGCTAAAGATAGGATAAATTCCTTCTAATTATAATGATAACAGCAATTGGCTTACACTACCGCAAAAAAGATTTGAAAAAAATTGACATGTTTTTTTTGTTTGTCTTACATCTTAGCGCGCAAACGGCAAGTGTCCGCTGTCCGATATCAATAATCAAGAAACGAGATACTGGACTGGATATTACTTAAAATCCCGCGCTTCAGCTTTTGAAACTGCTGGCAACATTTTTGCGGCATATTACAAGACAATTGGATGCTCTTTTCACTTTTCAAACAGGTTCTGTAAAAAAAGCTTGCTTGTATTTTCAAGGCGTCCCAAAAACAGATATTACCACCGCTTTTGATTTCTACATTAAAATTTTTAATAACGGCAGACCCTTTATTTTAGCAGGACATTCGCAAGGCGCGGCTATGATAGCAGAGGTTTTTATCTAATTATATGAATAAACCCTGATATTTATAAAAGAATGATTGCAGCTTACGCTATAGGGGTTCCTCTGACAAAAACATATTATTCGCGAAATCCACATCTTAAACCTGCTCAATGCGGTTTAGATACAGGCGTTGTGATTTCCTATAATACAGAAGCTGTTTTTGTTGACGGACAAAACCCTATGTCCAGTCCGAATGCCGTAACAATCAATCCTATTTCTTGGAAAACAACAGAAGAATACGCCTCAAAATAAAAGTCTTGGATCAATTTATGTCTGTAAAGACTGGAAATTAATAAAATTAAAACATGCTGCCGATGCAAAAATTAATTCTGCAAGAGGAACAATAGTTTGTTCATCTGTAGACAGTAAAAAATGGAGTTCAGAGTCAGGCTCAAGAGTATATTTTCCTCTTAGAGTCCTTCATGAAAGCGATATAATATTACTACTACGATTTGCGCAAAAATGCCGAGGATAGAGTTAAAGCATATTTTAAAACTATAAAAGCTTAAAGGAATTTCTATTTTTATTATAGTTTTTAGATGGACAATCCATATTCTCCGTCTGAAAAATAATTACTTGCGTTTTTTTGAGATTTCATACAAAATCACCGCTGACGCGCAAGACGCATTTAACGAAGAGATTGCGCTGCTTTGTGGAATCGATATTAAAAAATCGCAATTTTTCTTTGTTAAATCGTGAAGTCCAAAACCTTCGCTTCCTATTATTACCGCAAGAGGGAAAGGCAAATCTGAGTTTTCAAGTATTTGTCCGTCGTTTTCAGCGCCTGCTATCCAAAAACCGTACTTTTTCAATAAATTTATTGTTTGATTGGTATTTGCAACTCTTGATACAGAGATATGCTCAACTGCGCCTGCAGAAGATTTTGATACAGTTCCATTTATTCCCGCAGCTCTCCATTTAGGAATTATTACCCCGTTCGCATTAAATGCCACACAGTTTCTTATAATTGCTCCCAAATTATTAGGATCTTCGATACCGTCTAAAATTACAAGAAGCGGTTTTAGAGAGTTTTTTGATTTTTTAATCAAATCTCCCAGTTCTATATATTCCATAGGAGAAACTTCTGCGGCTATACCTTGCGAATATTGAGAAAATTTATCAAGTCTTTCCGGAGGAACATTATAAACAGCTATTTTTTTTTGCTTTGCAAGACTAATAATCTCTGAAATTATTATTCCTCTTGCGGTTTGAGAAATCATTATTTTATTTATAGTGCTCTTACCGGCTTTAATAAGTTCAAAAACCGGATTGCGTCCATAAATTATATTATCTAAAGGTTTAATTTTGTTTTTGTTATACATTATAAGTTTTTATTTTCTGTTATAATTAAAATAACCATACAATTCCATATTACAGGCAAATTATTAATTTATAAATTTTTTTATTGTCAAAAGTACAGATATTTTATTTATACGAGCCGGTTTCATTATATTTTTTTATCAATACGGCGCTGCCATCTTTGTTATCTACTATTTTATAGCCTTTTTCATCTACAAGTTTTCTAATTTTGTCCGCCTCCGCCCAATCTTTACTTTTTCTTGCTTTATCTCTTAACTTTATTAAACTCTGCAAATAATCATCTACATTGCGCTCTTGGGGCAAAACGATGCCTAAAGACGCATCGGCAAAATCTTCAAACAATTTTTTGAACTGAGTAAGTCTATTTTTATCTGCAGTAAAAAGTTCCCGCAATATAAGATTTTTCAATTTATGAAGATAAGTCAACGCTTTTTCAAAATTAAAGTTATCGTCAAGAACATTTAAAAAATTTTCCCGCAGAGTTAATAAATCTTTATCAATAATTTTTTCCGCGCGCTGCGTTACGAACGAAATAAGTCTTAAATAAGCGTTGTCTATTCCATTTAAAGTATTTTTTGCCGTTTCAAAACCTGAGTAAGAAAAATCTAACGGACTTGAATATTGTTGCGTTAAAAGATAATAACGCACAACACGCGGCTTATATTTTTCAAAAATTGTTTTTAACGTAAAAAAATTATCTAATGATTTTGACATTTTTTCTTTGTTTACGGTAACAAATCCGTTATGCACCCAGTATTTAACAAACTGCTTGCCAGTTCTGGTTTCGCTTTGGGCAATTTCATTTTCATGATGCGGAAATATTAAATCTTGTCCACCTCCGTGTATATCTATTGTATCGCCGAGCAATTCAGAAGACATTACTGAACACTCAATATGCCAGCCGGGCCGTCCTTTCCCCCAGGGGCTTTCCCAAGCGACTTCCCGCGGCTCGTTACTCTTTGTTTTTTTCCACAAAGCGAAATCAGACGGAGATTTTTTTTCATCGCACACATTTACTCTTGCCCCGACTTTTAAATCTTTAATATGCCTTTTTGACAGTTTTCCGTAATCTTTAAATTTTTCAACAGAAAAATAAATGTCTCCAACAGCTTCGTAAGCAAAGCCTTTATCAACAAGTTCTTTAATAAAATTAATTATTTCGGGCATCATCTGAGTAACGCGCGGGTAATTATCAGCTTTTAGAACATTCAATTTTGAAATCTGTTCAAAATAATTATCTATATATATTTGAGCGAGTTTAGAAGGCTCTATATTGTCTTCCTGCGCTCTTTTAATAATTTTATCGTCAACATCAGTAAAATTTTGTATATGTTTTACCTCATATCCTCTTTTTATGAGATGTCTTTTTATAATATCAAAAATTACATAGGCTCTAGCATGTCCCAAATGCACTTCATCATAAGGAGTTATCCCGCACACATACATAGAAACAAAGCTTTCTTTTTGCGGACGGAATTCCTCTTTTTTATTTGAAAGAGTATTATATATTTTCATTGCCATTATTTTATCCTTTTACATATTGAAGCAACCGACATTGCCACTATTCCTTCATTCCGTCCGAGAAAACCCATTTTTTCATTTGTAGTTGCTTTAATTCCTATTCTTTCTTTCTTTAATTTAATTACTCTGGAAATATTTTCTTTCATAGCATCAATAAAAGGATATATCTTAGGCATTTCGGCTATCACTACGGCGTCAACGTTATTTATAGAAAATTTTTTTTTCTTTAACTCTTTATAAACAAACTCTAAAAGAGAAATACTAGAAATATTTTTATATTGAATATCTGTATTTGGAAAAAAATGCCCTATATCATTTAAACCCGCAGCGCCAAGCAACGCATCCATTAAAGCATGTACCAGCACATCGGCATCGCTGTGCCCGTCAAGACCCTGAGGATTCGCTATTTTAACTCCTCCCAAAATAAGAGCCCTGCCTTTTTTAAATCTGTGGACGTCATATCCAAGCCCTATATACATATATTTATCCTGTTATTATTTCTCATATGCCTCTACAGCCGGCAAAAACACTTAAAATTATCTGACGGAAACAACAGCAGCCGCTAATTTAAAATCTTGCTTTGTCGTTATTTTAAAGTTCGGAAATTTTGTTTCAACGCCGTACACTTTAACTTTTAAATTTTCTACAAGCTGAGAATCGTCAGTTATATTTTTAGGCGCTCTTTTAGAATAAGCTTTTTTAATTAATTTTGTTTCAAAAATTTGAGGCGTCTGTGCGTTTCTTAAGACAGACCTGTTTAGAGTTTTCAATATACGCTCGTCTCCGGATACTAATTTAACAGTGTCTTTTACTTTCTCAACTGCAACAGCCGCCTTAGTTTTTACCGCTTTTTTTAAAATAGACAAAATATCTTCTTTAGATACGAGAGGTCTTACTGCATCGTGCACAGCAGTAAAATCAATATTATCATTAACAAGGGCAAGCCCATTTTTTACAGAATCAAATCTTTCATTGCCGCCTGCAACGCAGATAAAATCCGTCTTATATTTTAAAGACAAAGATTTTACCATATCATTGGGCACAACTACGATTATTTGTTTAAAACTTTTTATTGAAGCAAAAGTTTCAACACTCCATAAAAATACAGGTTTGCCGTTGAGATCTAAAAATTGCTTAGGAACAGAACTCCCAATATTAATGCCGAACCTTTTACCAGACCCCGCCGCTACTATTATTATTGCATTTTTCATTTGATTTAGCCCTGAACTTTTCCGAATATTACTTTCCCGGATGAAGTAAATATGCAGACGTAATTGTTAAAACAACTTCTTTTCCTAAAAAATTAATGCCGTTTTCCGCCACAACCATCGTTTTATCATCAAAATAACCTACAGCCTACTGATGCTGCATTCCTTCTTTAATTAAATGTACATTCGCTGTTCTCCAGGCAGTAACACAGGATAAAGAGCAGCTTCTAAATCATTGATATTCAATACTGACACGCCGTTTAAAGATGCTTCTTTATACAAACTTTAATACAGGATCGCTTATTTTATTAAAATCTTTTTCACTATCTCAATATCTACAGAGGCTATTTTCTTAAGCTTTTCAATTGTTGAGAATCCTCTTTTTGAACGGCAGCGTTAATTTGATCGGAAGATTTAGCAAAAGCTTTTAATTCGTCTACTACAAATGACGGTATAATTAAATCCAAAAGCAGAAATTTTGTCTTTATTATATAATAAATTCTTCCGTCTACCATATATGCTGGAATCAATAACAGCTTTTTTACGTCCAGATTTTCTGTTTTTTATTAATAAAATGATTAAAAAACAGTATAGTTAGAATTTCAAAAAAAATAAATTAACATAGACATTCTACCTCGTATAATAAAATTTTTAAACAATTTTTAAACCGATTTATTTTACTGTCAATGTAAAAAAATACAAACATTATAACATTTCAGCATATTTTAAAATTTCTTTACAGTTTATATTTTAACACAGCAGCATTTTTTTAAAATTCGCAATTACAATTTTATTTTAATTAATTGCCATACAAACTTATAATCGCTTTCCAGCGTTTTGTCCAATCAGTCAAGTAATTAGGTCGCAGAATCTATCAAATTTGCATTTTTAAATATTTTATAATTTGTCGCTATATTTTTGGATATCCAGCTGTCCGCTCTTTGCGCATCAGAATTAATTTTGTTTTTAGAAGCGTCGATACTACTGCCTGTAACATAACCTCCGTTTACAACGCCTGTTTTCATTTAACATCATTGCCATTTTACCGTCAATGCCGTTTGAAATAACACCGGATATCATAACATCCTCACTTTGCAAAATATATTGTTTAAAATCTTTAAATATTTGCAAATCTTTACTATTGAGACTATCAGATTCTGAAACCGGAACTTTTAAATATACCTCTTCTCCGTCTTTAGGAGAAATAAATCCGCTACCATCAAACATATTTATATTTTTAAGAACTACTCTGACATAAACGACTTTTCCTTGCGTCAGCATATCCTCTGCATTTACATTTACGTGTTGCCGTTCTCATCAAAAAAATCGGTCATTTTTCTTCTATAACAGCATTGTATTCATAGTATTTGTCGGTACTGGTTTTACTGTCTTTCATATTTCCAATACGATTGTTTTTAAAGTAAGTACACGGTTGTTTTTTACAAAATTAATACTAAATGACAAAGTACTATAAGTATTCTGAGTTTTGGTAGCTGTTGTTACCAGAGCGCCTGTAGTGTCGTCGTTATGAGTATCATAGTTCGGTACGCTGTTATTTTTACTATACTCCCCTGGTAATTGTTACCGAAGAATATCCTCCTTTTGCTTTAAGAGAATCGAAAAGTTTCTTGATAGATATATATATTTGAGATCCTGCAGACAATCTTTTTTCCTGGTCCGCAAGATTTTTTAAAGCTGTCTCAATAGATTTGCCCTTTAACTCATCTTGAAATTTTTTCCATTCATTGCTATTTTTGTACTTTCATCAGTAAAAAGAAGAATTTTCATTAAAGCTTTAGCACTGATTTGTAAATTTGTAACGCTGCTATTAGCAATAAGATTTTCGCAGCGATTTATTTACTTCATCCTCAGTTGCTGCCGCCTGCGAATTACGAATTGCTTTTGAAATATCAGCAATTTCTTCGCGTACGCTGTTCTCAGAGCTGTCTGTAGGAGACTCAATCCCAATAAATTCCCATTCTCATCATATAACATATATACTGGTTTGAACTCCATTATTGTATAATACTGCACTGAAAATTATACCGGCAGACGAGTAATTATATTTTGTTGTAACAAAATGAGTGATATCTCCGGATTTCAAGTCTTCTTTATACTTCATAGAGCCGTCTTCATTGTAAGCATACCTTGCAACTTCAGTTATATCCGATATGGTCTGATTATTTGGATCAGTGATGTCAAGGTGCATTTCGTAATCTGATGTCGGCAGTCCGTTTTTATTATATTTTTATTGTTTTTGTAAGACCTTCCATACCTTCCCGAAAAACAATATTGCCGTCTTTATCTGTCATATAGACAGGGAGATGAGTATGCTCGTCATATACCGGCTGGCCGTCATCGTATAATTTAATTAACGGCTCGCCGATTGTGTATACATATTGAATATATTCTTCCACATTCCCCTTGGCGTCATACTTCCATTCCCCAACCGCGCTGTCCGTCAGCGCAGATTGTTTGCTGCTGTTTACCATTAGATATGTTTGTAAATCTCGCCGTTCCGTCAGGCGATCCAAAGTCTACAGCTACAATAATATTCACATCGGCTAAATGATTTTTCCCGCTAGTACCCAGCCATTCCGCCGCAGTATCAAGACCTCCATTATCAGGATTTCCGCTTGAATCGGTTGTAGACAAACTGGCAATTTGCGAATATGTAAATCCTAATGAAATAATAAATTTAACTAGTCCGCCAGCATCTTCTATTACTTTAGCGTCAGAACCGTATAATTGAAAACACGAGCAAATATACGGCGGCGCCGTACTATAATCACTGGTATCTTTTGAAGGATCGCTCTATAACATTCATACCATATACATCACAATACTGCCGTCTCTATGTTTTACTGAAACCGGCTGTCCTTGATAATAATTCATAGCTGAAGTTATCTTTCCAATAAGATAAATTTTATTAGATTGTTCGAACGAAAGGATATCAATATTTTGAGTATTATTTAGACTTTTTAGATTCCACGCTGAGAATCAGAAAGATTTATAGAATCATAAGTATTTACTGAAAAAATATCGTTGGTTAGTATAACGACAATATTAGTGCTAGCATTATACTTATTATTTTTCTCATTATATCCTCCATTTTTGCTTTACTATATTTTATTATTTTAATATTTTATAAACTTCTTTACTGTACTTCCAGCTTTCAAGTAAAGCCGTATTCTTTTCGTCTGCATTTTTGCAATTTTTATTATATTTGTTAAAGTAAATATATTATCATTATTGTATTTTTCCAGCGCTCTTTTGGCTTCCATTTTATCCGGTTTATAGGTTAAAACAGTTCTTAAATATTCCTTTGCCTTTACAAAATCTCCCTTACCGTAAAGAGACATTCCAAATTCATAATATTTTTGCGAAAGATCATCGGCAAGTTTTCTGTATTCAAGCGCCGCCGAAGTATTACCGGAGTTGTATTTGACAGCAGTTTTGTATTCTTTTGCCGCGTCTTCAAATTTATTTTTTACGTAAAATTCAAAACCTTTTTTATAGTGCATATCGGATAAATCTTCATTTATTTTTGTTATATATTCTTGTGCATTTTTGCATAATCCGAAAATTCATAAGTTCCGTTCTTGTTTTATTCTGCATATCTTCAATTTTTTTTGTTTTTGCGGATTGTTCTGTTTTAATATTATTTTCTATTAACTTCTTGGCATCTGTTCTCTGCGGAGCCGCTATTACAACAGCTTCAAAATACACTGTAGCATCTTTAATTTACCCTGTTCAAACAAAGTATGCCCTGCTTGTATATTTCTGCAACTTTATCGGAAGCAATTTTGGCAAGCTGGTTGTTTATATTTGTAACTTCATCTTTTGCCGTTTTATTTTCAGAATCTATATCCAAAATAAATTCAAGAGATTCTTTTGAATGAATAATATCTCCTTTTTTATAAAATTTTTGCGGGCTTTCTCATAAATATTTAATTCTTTCATTATTTTTTCTCTTTTCTTTTCAATAGAAGCTTTACGCACATAATTTTCCGTTTTTTCTATTCCGCTCTTTGCCCGCGTTTTATATATTCATTAACTACACTGGCATGATACGCATCTATGTTTGAAGGTTCATTTATGATTTTCCAAATATTTGCGCGATGGAATATGTTCAGGATAAACGGAAAAAATTTCATCAAATTTTTGTCTTGCAACCACAAAATCTTTTCTACGGTAAAATTCAACAGCTTCTCTGAAATGCATCTGCATATAAAAACTTAATCATATGCGGTTTTTTCCGTGCTAAATTTGCCTACAGCGCAGATTAAATTAATATTGTGAGCGTCCCGCCGTCCTTCTCCCGTCATATAAGAATAATCTAACATCAAACTCTGGAATTCAAAACCGAATCCCGTACGAACGTCCGCATTAAGCGGTTCATTTACCTGTCCTTGAGCCTAAAAAAGACACGGGAGAAATTGAAATACCGGCAGATAAAATATTATCGGAATAAGCGTATATATTATAATCTAAAGTCATCGTAAATTTATAGAAATCGTTTTCTTGATAAGCCGCGACGAAAACTAAAGCCTGCGGCAAGTTATAATCCTGCGTGATAAATTTTAATTTTGACCCTAAATTTTTATAAGTTATTCCTATTAAAAAATTTTGCATTTGCGGCAAGGTCAAAATACAGCCGATATCAGCCGTTTCTTTTATTGCTTCATTAATATCTATTGGAGTCATATCTTATAGTAAAATTACCTGATTTTAATTTTGTTAAATTTAAAATATTATCTATAAAACTTTTAAGCCTTTCTGCAGATTTTTGATAATATTTAATCCTTTAATTTGCTGGCTGCAGGAGTAATTTTCTTTTATCTTTCGTATCAGCAAATTACAATACCCTTCTATCGCAAATAAAGGAGTTTTAAGTTCATGCGAAATAAACTTGTCTTTCAAACTGTCGGTTTTCTTTATAAGTTTAATAATCAGTCTTACAATTAAGTCGGCACCCAAAACACTTAAAATATACTTACAACTTATATTGATCTCCAAAGAATATGGGCGATGAATATTCATAAATGGTTTCTTCTAAAGCTTTATACTCTTTAGTTTTATAGATATATGGATTTTGCAGTCTGGGAATAAAGTTATATCCTGTTTTAGTATCATCTCTAAATACAAAAACTTTATTGTATTCATTAACGAAAGACGCATATAAAACAATGGGTTTAGAAACAGAAATAATTTCTTCTACTACCTGACAATCTTTATTTGTTCTGAGGGATTTGGTATAAGAAACCCAGGAGTGTCTTAAAAGACAATTCTCTCCCTTCTAGAAATTGTTCTTTTAAAAAACTTTTATGCAAAAAGTAAATTGCACAGGAAAGAAACAATACTATTGTTAAGGATAATATTAACACCGAAAATGTGAACTTAAATCTTAAGTTCATCACAACCCTTGTTTAGAAATTTGGGTGGAAGTATATAAAACATTAAACGTATTATGTCAAATCGTCTGTAAACAATATTTATTCTTTGGGTTCAATAGAAATAACCACACCGCCGGTTAATTTTGAAGCCACAAAGTTATAAGACCAGGCTACAAAAACTATACCGATAACCATAATAACAGTGTATGAAACTACAAAAAGAAACCATGATAAGAGTTTTACATCAAAACCGAGACCTGCAACTAACCCGGTTGGCGAAACGAAAAACAGAATAGACCCGAGGACAATACCTAAAATTAAAAAAACAACAGGAAAAATTTTAAGGATTGATGAGATTTGGACTCTCTTAATATCATACAGTGACATTGAGCCTCCCTTTTATAGTTATATCCATATTTCTCCTAATTTGAATTGTAAAAAAATATTTCTTTTTTTGTCAAATGACGTATTCTATTATATTATAAATAATATTTCAATGTTTTAAAGTTAAACAGCATAACTAATAAATCGTCGGAAATTACAATATTTTGTAAAATCATTCGGTGTAGAAAAAGTTTAACAGATATATTTTAGTTTATTTAAAGCATATTTTTTTAGGTCAAACTTATTTATAATAGAAATAAAAAAATTAAATGGAACAGAAAATAATTGACTTTGAAAAAACATAAAAAAACTGTATTTAATGATGAATAAATGCAGTTTATGTCCTAGAAAATGCGGCGTAAATAGAAATACCGGAGAAAAAGGGCTTTGTAAAGCCGCAGATACAATATTTATTTCAACCGGTATGATTCACAGAGGCGAAGAACCACCTATAAGCGCAAAAAAAAAAAAAACGGATCAGGGGCAATCTTTTTTTCAAACTGCACTTTAAACTGCCTGCATATTCTGCCAAAATTATATGATAAGCCAACTCGGCAAAGAAAATAATGATTGATGATTTAGTCTATACTATGCTTAATCTGCAAAAAAACAAGGCGTCCATAATATAAATTTCGTCGCTCCTACCCACACATTACAGCGGCATATAGTAAAAGCAGTTTTATTGCCCACAAAGAAGGGTTAACATTGCCGGTATTATATAACACCTGCGGCGGATATGAAAGTATTGAAACCTTAAAGTTTTTAGAAGGGACTGTTGACATATACCTTCCTGATATAAAATATTCTACCAATGAAAAGACAAGTCGGCAATTTAGCAGTTAATAGCGACGGATTGCTAAAAAGGAATCATTGTAAGACACTTAGTTCTGCCAGGAAACATTGAAAACACTAAAAAGCCTTAGAGTTTATTGCAAAGGAATTGTCTGAAAATACTTTTATAAGTTTAATGTCACGGTATTATCCAACATATAAATCAAACAACTTTAGAGAATTATCTCGTTCTTTAACAAAAGAGGAATAAGAAGAAGCGGTAAATTATCTTGGAATCTTAAATCCAGAAAACGGATGGGTACAAAATTTATGTTAATAAAGTAAAAAACATTGCCCATGTAATTTATAAAGAACTTATTATTATAGTCTCAAAACTTTTTCTTATCAAGCATTTTTATACGGCTAGGTATAAATTCGTATTAAATAATTATAAAAATAAAACTATAAATCTGTTATCGGTCTAAATTTAGGAACAAGAATCTTCATTATACACCATGCTAGTAAATAAGCAGTCGCGCAGAAAACAAACATTATAGTATATCCCGTCTCTATATGACCCAGCACGCTGTAATAATCAAACAGCCAGCCACCAGTTTTAGAGACAACCACGCCACCCAAACCGCCTGCCATACCGCCGATACCAGTTATTGAAGCCACAACTTTTTTAGGAAACATATCCGAAACAGTGGTAAAAAGGTTTGCCGACCATGCCTGATGCGCTGAAGTACCTATTCCTATAAACAAAATAGGCCACCAATAACCTATCTTACTCAACGGCTGCGCTAAGAGTACCGTAAGAGGAAACAAAGCGATAACAATCATAGCTGTCATACGCGCGGGATACATATCCATACCTTTTTTAAGAAAATAAGCAGGAAACCATCCTCCGACTATGCTGCCTACCATAGTCATGCTATATAATACCGCAAGAGGCAGCATTATCTGCGTGCCTGCTATGCCGTAGTATGATTTAAGAAAAGACGGAAGCCAAAACAAGAAAAACCACCAAACACCGTCAGTAAGCAGTTTTCCTACTACAAAAGACCATGTCTGTTTATACCCTAGAAGATGAAACCATTCAATTTTCTTTCCGCTGCCTTTTTCTTTTGAATTATTTTCAATGAGTTGTTCTTGCGTATCGCTGTGAATATAGTTGTACTCGGTTTTATTTATTGTACCCTTTTCTAAAAGCTTTTTTGGACTATCATAACAATATTTCCAAAATATCAACCATAAAAATCCTATCCCTCCAACTATTATAAATGCACATTCCCAGCCTAAATATTCTGCTATCAAAGGAACGCTAAGAAGTGCTGCAATTGCGCCGATATTAGCGCCCGAATTAAAAATGCCTGTTACCAAAGAACGTTCTTTTCTAGGAAACCATTCCGCTGTTGTTTTAATAGCTGAAGGAAAATTTCCAGCCTCCCCGACTCCAAGCACAAAACGAGAAAACATAAAACCTATTACAGATATGGGCATAAATATACCAACGGCAGCCAACAAAGGTGAAAAAGCGCCACCTATACTATTTGCAAAAGCGTGTATTATAGCGCCTATTGACCATATTATTAAAGCCCAGGCATATCCTTTTTTAGTACCAAGCCAGTCTATAAACCTGCCGGCAAAAAGCAATGCTATCGCATAACAAAATTGAAAAACCGCAGTAATATTGGCATAATCGCTGTAAGACCAGTGGAATTCCTCCGCTAAATATGGCTGTAATAAGCTTAACACCTGCCTGTCTACATAATTGATAGTAGTAGCAAAAAAAAGCAATGCGCAAATAGTCCACCTGTACTCAGTCATTTTTTGATTTGTTCTATCGAGATTTGTGAAGACTTTGTCTTGTTCCATTATAATCTCCCCGCCTAAAAATAATACATTACTTAATTTTAGGCGACTTCTTGCTAAAAACTAATCCATATCTGCAATAAAACAATTTATATGTAGATAAATCAAAGTTTAAACTTGAAATAACGCACAGCATTATCATAAGAAATATCAGAAACTATTTTTGACAGTATTTGTATATCGTAAGGATATTCGCCATTTTCAACCCAGCTGCCTATCAAATCACATAAAACACGCCTAAAATACTCATGTCTTATGTAAGATAAAAAGCTGCGTGAATCTGTAAGCATACCGACAAAATTACTTAAAATACCCAAATTGGCAAGAGAAGTAAGCTGTTCTATCATTCCGGTTTTATGATCGTTAAACC
This sequence comes from Endomicrobium sp., assembly GCA_031290155.1. GTDB lineage: Bacteria > Elusimicrobiota > Endomicrobiia > Endomicrobiales > Endomicrobiaceae > Endomicrobiellum. Next base: position 48,476 of record JAITOB010000004.1, read on the forward strand.
ACCATGCGGCTCCGTGTTGTATCTTACTCAATGCCGCGCTATTCTGGAAACAACCAATTATTGACCCTATAACGGCATTATCATTAGGATTAAGACTATATATTATAGTTTGGGGGAGTTCGCCGGTACATTCAAGGGCGTTCAAAAAATCTGCCATTTGAGCGCTGGGAGCAAAATTATTTATACAATCATGTCCGGTATCCGGACCGGATTTGTCAAATATCGATGTGTTATTATTTCGTTTACAACCGTAATGCAGTTCCATAACGAGATCGTTTTTATAATATTCTCTTCCGGCAAAAAGCATAAAAGCGGTTTTATACTTCAATTCTTCTTCTTTACTAATAACTTTTCCTTTTAGCTTTTTGTCAAATATAGTCTCCACTTCTTTTTCCAAAGCAGGAACATACATAATATATTCAGGAGTATGGTCTGTTGCACGGCAACCTAAAGAAATAAAAAATTTAAGTCTTTTTTGAAAAGCTTGTTTCAAAGTTTCAAAAGAATTGATATTAATACCGCTTACTTTTGAAAGCTTAAAAATATAATCTAAAAAATCCGATTTTTCTATACTCAGCGTTTTATCCGGACGCCAAACCGGAATAACTTGAACGTCAAAAAATTTATCCCCTTTAATTTTTTGATGCCATTCAAGAGTATCTACAGGATCATCCGTTGTGCATATTAATGTAACGCCGGACTGCTTTATCATACCGCGAGCGGACATTGACTTATCTTGCAGCTTTTCGTTGCACAATGTCCATACTTTTTCTGCTGTTTTACTATTTAAAACGCCTTCATATCCGAAGTATTTTCTCAGCTCAAGATGACTCCAGTGATAAAGAGGATTGCCAATTGCTTTTTCAAGAGTTTCCGCCCACTTTTGAAATTTTTCTTTGTCAGACGCATCGCCTGTTATATATTTTTCTTCTACGCCGTTGGAACGCATCTGTCTCCACTTATAGTGATCCACTCCAAGCCAGACCTGGCTTATATTTTCAAACCTTCTATCTTCCGCGATTTCTTTGGGATTAATGTGGCAATGGTAATCCAGTATAGGTTTTTTTGCCGCATATTCATGGAAAAGTTTTTTTGATGTTTCTGTAGAAAGTAAAAAATCTTTATCAAGAAATTTCTTCATAATTTTGCTCCCTTTCTATTTTTTATACACCTGAATATGCATGAAAACCGCCATCTACCGCAATAACGCTGCCCGTAACAAATCCGGACGCCTCTTCATCGCAAAGCCACGAAAGAGTGCCAAATAAATCACGTGCTTCGCCAAAACGTTTCATCGGCGTATGACCAATAATTTTATGCGATCTTGGAGTAAGCGAGCCGTCCGGATTTGTCAAAAGCGTTTTATTCTGATTAGTTACCAAAAATCCAGGGGCAATAGCATTTACACGCACCCCCTGCTCTGCAAAATATACCGCAAGCCACTTAGTGAAATTATCGATTGCAGCTTTTGCCGCACTGTACCCGGGCACTTTAGTCAGCGGAGTTTGTGCCGACATACTTGAAAAATTTATAATTGTAGCGCCTTTTACGCCAATTAAACGTTTTGCAAAAATCTGCGTAACAAGAAATGTTCCAAAAAAATTTATTGAGAATACTTTTTCTAAATCTTTTAAATTTAGATCAAAAAAAGAACAGATATCAAGATTATCTGCATCTTTAGGATTAAAAATTTCATTTGTGGTATTGGCACTAGGCATATTGCCTCCGGCGCCGTTTATAATAATATGGTACTGCCCAAAATCTTTATATATCTGTTCTTCTGTTTTGATAAGATTTTCCCTGTCAAGAACATCGCACCCATAAGGTTTTGCAGTGCCGCCGGCATCTGTAATTGCGCTTGCGATAGACTTAGCTCCTTCAAATCTTCTGCTTAAAACGGCTACTTTCACACCCCTGGAAGCCAATTCTTTTGCATAAGCGCCAAGCAGCACGCCTCCAGCACCGGTTATAACAGCTACTTTTTTATTCCATTCCATAAAGATTGCCCCCCTTTTGTATATTTTTTAAAAGCATCCCATAATCCCCAGATATACATTATACCGAGTGATCTGTCATATAACCCGTATCCGGGTCGAGGTTTTTCATCCCATATATGCCTGCCATGATCCGGACGGACATAATACTTATAACCGACATCAAAATATGCCTTTACAATTTCTGCTATGTCAAGAGAACCGTCAGAGGTTTTATGAGAAGTTTCTGCAAAATCACCATTTTCAAAACATCTTATATTGCGTATATGCGCAAAATATATTCTGCCACCAAATTCACGGACAATACCTGGGATATTATTTTTTGTACAAGCTCCCAGAGAACCGCTGCATAATGTAAGCCCGTTAGAAGGATTATCAACAAGGCTTAAAAATTTTTTTATATTATCTCTGCTGGTTATTATGCGCGGCAGACCAAATATATTCCAAGGTGGATCATCAGGGTGTATTGCCATTTTTATTCCGCTTTCCTGTGCAACGGGAATAATTTCCTCAAGAAAATACTTAAGATTTTCCCAAAGTTTGTCTTCTTTAACATTTTCATAAGCTTTGAAAAGTTCTTTTATTTTTGAAAGTCTTTCCGGTTCCCAGCCAGGCATAGTTAAAAGACCTTCTTGTTTTGACATTTGTTCCAAAAATTCGACTGGATTTATACTATCTGCTTTGGCTTTTTCATAAAAAAGCGTCGTAGAACCGTCAGGCTGAGGTTTATATAAATCGGTACGCGTCCAGTCAAAAACAGGCATAAAGTTATAACATACAACTTTTACGCCTGCATTACCAAGATTTTTAAGAGTTGTTTTATAATTCTCTATATATATTTTTCGTGAAGGAAGTCCAAGTTTAATATCTTCATGTACGTTAACGCTTTCTACGACGTCAATGTTAAAATTATACTTCTGAGCTTGCGCTTTAACTTCCTCAATACGCTCAAGCGGCCAACATTCTCCCGCGGGGATATCATGCAATGCCCATACTATTCCGCTTACATCGGGAATCTGCCTTATATGTCTCAGGGGGATAGGATCAAGGTTTTCGCCATACCATCTAAATGTCATTTTCATATACTACCTCTCTACACGACCAGAACCGTCGCCGCCGGCAAGTTTTTTAACTTCATCAACTGAAATTTGGTTATAATCTCCTTCAATGGTATGTTTTAAACAACTTGCCGCGGCTGCAAATTCTATCGCTTTCTTGTCTGAATAATTGCTTATTAAAGAGTATATTAGACCTGCACCAAAAGAATCACCGCCGCCGACGCGGTCAACAATATGTATAAAATATTCTTTGCTAAATAAGAAATCTTTGCCGTTATAAAGCATAGCTGCCCAGCGATTGTCATTTGCGGAAATAGAACTTCTAAGAGTTATTGCAACTTTTGAAAAATTAAATCTTTTCTTCAGTTCCTCCGCCACTTCTTTATAACCTTCATGGTTAACTTTTCCAGCAGTAATATCGGTATGTTTTGCTTTTATGCCGAAGACATCTCCTGCATCTTCTTCATTTGCTATACATACATCTACATATTTGCAAATTTCACCCATAACTTTACCGGCTTCTTCTTTGGACCAAAGTTTATTTCTATAATTCAAATCGCAGCTTATAGTAATCTGTTTTTTCTTTGCAGCTTTACATGCTTCAAGACATATTTCAGCTACATTAGAACCCAAAGCAGGAGTAATACCGGTAAAATGAAACCACTGTACATCTGTAAAAATTTTATCCCAGTTAAAATCTTCTTTTGATGCCCGCGCTATAGAAGATCCTGCTCTGTCATAAATGACTTTAGAAGGACGCTGGCTTGCGCCCTTTTCTAAAAAATATACCCCTACGCGTTCTCCTCCGCGCGCTATAAAAGAAGTATCTACGCCGTATTTTTTTAAAGAATTTACACCTGCTTGTCCAATTTCATGTTTAGGCATTTTGCTTACAAAAGCCGCATTCAATCCAAAATTTGACAGGGAAACAGCAACATTGGCTTCTCCTCCGCCATAAGTAGCGCCATAACTGTCTGCCTGAAAAAAACGATAACACCCCTCCGGCGCAAGTCTAAGCATTAGCTCTCCGAACGCTATTACTTTTCTTGACATTTTAGCTCTCCTTGTAGATTAAAGTTTTTGCAAAGCTTAAAACTCAATTATTTTTTTGAAGGAGATGAACGGCAAAATTACCGATTTCTTCCTTTAAATATACAGAACGCATATTGCCCGCTTCATCGTATGAAGCAGTTTCTTCACTAAATGCAGCGCAGGCTTTCTTTAAATAATATACTGCTCGCGCCGCATTATTTGTACGCACGGCTATATGTCCGTTTTTACCCAAAAACTGTTTCTTCATCACTTCTACGCCCAGACCTGCAAAAAAAGATCCAGATCGTTCTTGTTTTATAAAACCAAATAAAGTTTCAAATACACTTGCCGTTTTATCCGCCGCAGACGCATCAGGCATATTAATACCTACATGCTGCACTTCAAAACCAAGCATTGCAGAAACCGCTTCTTTACTTAATTTTGTAACAGTTTCATAGCTGCCATTTTTAAGCAGCTCTTTATTAACCATCCAGCTACCGCCGCAAGCAACAACTTTATTAAAAGAAAGGTATGTATTTAAATTTTTTATATCAATCCCCCCTGTCGGCATAAACTTTATTTTTGTATATGGGGCAGACATTGCTTTAATCATATTAATTCCGCCTGCAGCTTCCGCCGGGAAAAATTTTACAACATCAAGCCCTAATTCTAAAGCCGCTTCTATATCGCTAGGTGTTGCGCATCCCGGAATTATAGTAATACCCTTATCAACACAATATTTGACTATTTTAGGATTGAACCCCGGACTTACTATAAATTTAGCGCCTGCGGCAATTGCTCTGTTAACCTGTTCTACGGTTAAAACCGTGCCTGCGCCTAAAAGCATTTCAGGTATTTGTTTAGATAGGATTTTTATTGATTCTTCGGCAGCTGCAGTTCTAAAAGTTACCTCCGCGCATCCTATGCCGCCGGCATACAGTGCCTTTGAAAGAGGCAGAGCCTGACCGGGATTATCAAGTACAACAACGGGTACTATGCCAATGTTAGAAATTTCTACTAATAAATTATTCACTGGAAAACCTCCTAATTCTGGTTGCGCAGGTAGAGACAGCTAACACATACAACCTGTTTGCAGCTTAATTGACAGATTACGACTTCTATCAAAAAAATACAAGGTGTTTAGTTTAATATTTTAATTATACAATTTTAGAATTTTAACACATGTAACAGCTTTTAAAAACTGCGTTTAATTAAAAACAAGAAATAAATAATTCTACTTTGAAGCATATAATTTCTTCATATCTTCAAGAGATTTTGGAGTATAATCTTTTGCATGCCCTGCAGTTCCAAAATTTTGCATTTTTGTTATGATAAGATTTGTAAGAGCCGTCCTTGCTGGCCCAAGATAATCCCTAGGATCGAATTTCTCAGGATTTTCCGCCAAAACTTTTCTTACAGCAGCCGTAATTGCAAGCCTGCCATCAGTATCAACGTTAATTTTTGATACTCCAAGTTTAATTGCTTCCTGGAGGCTTGCTATAGGAACGCCGGTTGCTCCCGGCATTTTACCGCCGTATTTATTTACTTCGTCAATCAGTTCTTTAGGCACTGAAGATGCGCCGTGCAGCACGATAGGAATATCTATTAAAGCTCTGATTTCTTTCAAAACGTCAAAAGCAAGATTTGCGGCGCCTTTAAATTTATATGCGCCGTGCGAAGTTCCTATAGCGATAGCCAAAGAATCAACTCCGGTTGCATCTACAAATTTTTTCGCTTCTTTTGGATCTGTCAAATGTATATTTCCGGAGCCTACGCCGTCTTCCAAACCGCCAAGAGTACCAATTTCCGCTTCTACAGAAACTCCTCTTGCATGAGCGTATTCAATAACTGAACGAGTAACTTTTACATTATATTCATAAGTTGAGGCTGTCTTTCCATCTTCCATAAGCGAACCGTCTATCATAACAGACGAAAATCCGAGATCTACAGCTTTTATTACAGAATCCAAAGAATTTCCATGATCTAAATGCATAACTACGGGAATATTAGGATTTTCTATAACAGCAGCTTTCATCAAATATCCTAGATAAGTAAAATTAGAATATTTTAAAGCGCCTCTGCTTGCCTGAATTATTACAGGAGATTGCGTTTCCTTTGCAGCAGACATAATTGCCTGTAACTGCTCCATATTATTAACATTGTATGCACCCACTCCATATCCTTTTTTTCTTGCTTCTTCTAAAATTTGTTTGCCTGGTATCAGTGCCATTTATTTGCCTCCTCCTGTTTTTTATCTGCTTTTTTTACTGTCTTTTTAACATTATTTTTCGTATTATCTTTATAAACACCCATATTTCTAAATTTTAAATATCTTTCATTCGCAATTTCTTCATAATTTTTAGACTGATACTGGTCAAGATATTTTCTTAAAACCGTTTTTATATTTCCAGCCATTTTCGCATGATCATAATGGGCTCCGCCAAGCGGCTCTTTTATAATTTCATCTATAACTTTTAAATTCAATAAATCTTTGGCAGTTATTTTCATTGCATGCGCGGCTTCCGGCGCCCTTGAACCATCTCTGAAAAGTATGGCGGCACAGCCTTCCGGAGAAATAACAGAATAATAAGCGTTTTCCAACATTAAAACTTTATTTGAAACTCCTATTCCTAAAGCTCCGCCGGAACCTCCCTCGCCTATAACAACGCTTATAACAGGGACTTTTAAATCAGACATGTCTCTTAAGTTTCTTGCAATAGCTTCCGCTTGTCCTCTTTCTTCAGCCGCAATCCCGGGATACGCTCCCGATGTATCTATAAAGGTTATTATCGGCCTGTTGAATTTCTCGGCAAGTTTCATAATTCTCATTGCTTTTCTATACCCTTCAGGATGAGCCATACCAAAATTTTTATCCATATTATCTTCAAGAGTTCTGCCTTTTTGATGCCCTATAACAACAACGGGAACGTCATCGATTGTGGCAATACCGCATAAAATAGCCTGGTCATCGCCAAAAACTCTATCTCCGCGAAGTTCTACAAAATCTTTGAAGATAAATTTAACATAGTCTGTAGAATAAGGTCTTTGCGGTTGTCTTGCTATTTGAACTCTCTGCCAAGGAGTCAAAGCTTTATAAATTTTTTGTTTCAGCTCATCTCTTGCTTTTTCAAAATCTTCAATCTGTTTTGATAAATCTATATTGCCGTCTTGATAAGATTCTTTTAAATCTTTAATCTTCTTATCAATTTCATCAATAGGCTGCTCAAAATCAAAAGGTGTTCCCATGTATCCTCTCTTTTAAAATTTTCCATAATAATTTACTTTAAAAATTCTTTCATTGGAAATTCTTGAATTTTTATCATCTTTACCCCAACAATCTCTTATAATACAATCTGCATCTATATATTCTGTAAAAGCAAATCTTAAACCTAAATTAAGCCTTGTATCTCTGTAATCACCTATATTATCATATTCAGCCATAAAATACACTGCTTCTTTATAAAGCAGAGCCGTTGCATTTACAAAACCATAAAGTTTAGGTTTTAAAAAAGCATTTATATTAATACCGACATTAAACATCAGCCCTTCAATAAAAAACTCTCTGCCGACAACAAAATACAGCCCTCTGTCTTTCTGCAAATACTTTTTCTCGCCAGGGTCAAAAAAATAACCCTGCCCGTCATAGCCTATTGCCGCTACCGGCAGTATCATATTCCCTTCGTAAACCCTTAATTTCACCTGTAAAGTCGGAGTCGCAACTTTTACCTGTTTATCTCCGACAAACTGATCTAATTCCCAGGATAATCCTATATTTAAAAGTTTAAAAACGCCAAAATTAATTTTAGAAATAATACCTCCGTTTGAAAAAAATCTGAACCCGGTAGTATAAGAACCATAACTCAATATCCCTGAAGACGGGGTATCTACCACATACGATTTAGCGGCAAATGCTAAAGAAGCAACACTAAAAACTACAAACATCAAAGCAAGCATTTTTTTAATCATATAGTTTTCCTCTTTTTAAAAGCGCGCCTGCGGCGCCCAAATTGTATAACTTTATACGTTTATTTTCTACTATTAAATCGGGGCGACTGGATTTGAACCAGCGACCTCTCCCACCCCAAGGGAGTGCGCTAGCCACCTGCGCTACGCCCCGATTTCCAATCAAAAACAAAGACTAATATAAATTTCAGCGTTATATTTATTTTCTTAAAAGTTTTAGAATATTTTTAAGCTCTTCTTTTATATTTCTTAAGAATTTAGAATCGGGTAAATGTTCTAAATCTAAATTTAAATCTATCTGCAAATCTGTAAGTTTTTTGCGTTTATTTCCTATTAAATATTTCTTAGCACCTTCAATTGCGTAACGTTTGTTATACAATAAATCTTTTATTTTAAAAATCAGCTCAACTTCTTCTTTGCGATATCTTCTTTGTCCCGAAGACTTTCTGACTGGACGTAAAAGTTTAAACTCGCTTTCCCAGTATCTCAAAGTGTGTTTTTGAATCATTGTTATCTGAGAAATTTCACTTATCGTAAAATATTCTTTATCAGGTATAGGCGGGATCTGCGACACTTTCTGCCTCCAGCATTATTCAAAAAAATCTTTTGATTGTTTAAATCTTATTTTTTTTATAGGAGCTATGAGAAGTTTTTCACCCGTTTTCGGATTTCTTCCTTTTTTTGTTTTTGTTTCAAACATATTAAAACTCCCAAAACCGGTTATAACAACTTTATCCCCATTTTTTAACGAATTTGATATTTCTTCAAATACTTTATTTACCGCTGCATAAGCTTCTTTTTTTGAACTTAAAATTTTAGACAATGCCACTGCAATATCATTTTTCGTCATTTATTTCTCCTGCCTGCTTATATTCAACAATTAATTTCCTCTCTTAGCTTTTTACTGTACATTTTCATTCATTTTTCGGGCATCTTGTCATTAAATCATTTACAGCTCTGAGAGAATCTTTTCCTTTAAATAAAATCATGTAAACTTCATTTATTATAGGAAGCTCTATCTTAAACTTTTTACCTATTTCATAAGCGCTTATAGTATTTTTTATGCCTTCGGCAATCATATCCAGGCTCTTTTCAGTGGACTCCAAAGTTTTACCCTCTCCAATAGCCTGGCCAACGGCGCGATTTCTTGAATGTCTTGAAAAACATGTAACCATTAAATCTCCCAGTCCCGAGAGACCGTAAAAAGTCTGCTCTTTCCCGCCTAAAGCAACGCCAATTTTTGCAATTTCCTTGATTCCTCTTGAAACAATCGCGGCTTTAGTATTATCGCCGTAATTTAATCCGTCCATTATTCCGGAAGCTATTGCAAAAACATTCTTTAACGCAGATCCTGTTTCAACGCCTGTAATATCGGTCTGATTGTATACTCTAAAATACTCATTCATAAAAAGCATCCTGCATTTTTCTGCAGTTTCAAAATTTACTGACGCTGAAGTAACTGCTGTAGGTATTTTTCTACATACTTCTTCAGCATGGCTAGGGCCTGAAAGAACTGCAATATTTTTATAAACCCCGTTAAAAATTTCATTTATTACTTCGGACATTCTTAGAAGAGTTCTATTTTCTATACCTTTTGTTGCGCTGATTATAAGCTTCCCGTCAAGAGATATCCCGCTATTTTTTAACAGCAAACATGTTGATCTCATATGCTGCGAAGGAACTGCAAATAAAACAGCATCGCTGTCTTTAATACTTTCAAGACTACTCGTTACAGTTAGACTTGAAGGTAAATCTGCACCTGCAGCGAATGGTTTTATTATTCTGCTCTGTAAATTTTTTGCTCTTTCCTTGTCAAATTCCCAAAGATCAACATTATGGCCGTTCATAAACAAAAGGGCGGAAAGCGTTGCTCCCCATGAACCCGCTCCTAAAATAGTAACTTTCATATTATTTCCTTATATTTAAAAACAATTTAAATTTCAATGCAGCAAATTCCTGTTATATTGCAAATTGTTGTATATTATTTATCTTAACGGCAAAAAATAAAGATAAAAAGCATCCGCATACAAAACCATACTTACTATTTCCTTCTAAATAGTTTGAATCTGTTTTCAGAGCCTTCTTTTAACCTTTTTATATTCGCCCTGTGTCTGTAAATAACTAAAAGAGCTGCTCCGAAAGCGAATATTGTAGGCTCTGTTGAATATCCCGAAAAATAACACGCTAAAGGAAGAACTACCGCCGCGCATATTGACCCTAAAGCAACATATCCGGAAACCGTAAAAACCAAACAAAAAACAATAAACGCTATCAGCAACGGCAAAAGCATCAGCGCCAAAAATGCGCCAAGACCGGTCGCAACACCTTTACCGCCTTTAAATTTTAAAAATATTGTAAACATATGCCCCAGCATTGCAATTGCCGCAACAACAATAGAATAAGAAAAAGAATTATCTACAAATATTGCAAAATGTACCGGAATAAAGCCTTTTAACGTATCCGCAATAAAAGTTACAACTCCTGCAGTTTTTCCAACTGTTCTAAAAACGTTTGTGGTACCGGGATTACCAGAACCTATACTGCGTATATCAACCTTTTTAACCACTTTTGTAACTATATATGCAAAAGGGATTGCTCCAAAGAAGTATACAGTAATGATATATAAAATTTTTATTAACATTTTAATCTTTCCGCCGTTTAAAAGTATTATATTTAAGATATTCTTGTACTGAAGATATTTTATACCTGCAAACTTTATTCCAGCACCAACCGCAATATTATTCTTTATTTCTTCTTGTAATATTCCCTGAATTTTAATACTATCGGAGCGCCGTAAAACCCAAACCGTTCCCTCAAACGATTTTCAATAAATCTTTCATAAGAAAAATGTACAAGTTCCATATCGTTCACTGAAAAAACAAATACAGGCGGTTTTGAAGACACTTGAGCATACTCTTTAAATTTTAAAGTTTTTCCTTTGCTTGTATAAGGTTTTCTCGTAAGAACATCTCTTATAATCTCGTCAAGTTCTTCCGCCGTTAATTCTTTTGAATATTGTTTAAAAACAAGTTCTGCTTCCTGGAATATTGTGTCTAACCGCTGTCCCGTTTTTGCAGATATAAAAATAATATCTGCCCAATGCATAAATTTGATTCTTTCTCTTAATTGAGCTGTAAAATATTTTACAGCATGTTCTTTATCTTCTATTAAATCCCATTTATTTAAAGCTACTATAACAGGTTTCCTTTTTTCAAGCAGCAGTCTGGCAATTCTAACTTCAGTTTCTCCTATCCCATGTGAAGCGTCTGCAACCAAAACAGCAACATCAGCATCTTCAATAGCATAGTTTGTGCTCAGAGCTGAAAGATACTCCATATCATTTGTGATTTTACTGCCCCTGTGAAGCCCGGCAGTATCTATTAAAATGTATTCTTTACTATTGCTTTGAACATTTACTGTAATAGAATCTCTCGTAGCTCCCGGCATATCGTGGACAATGCTTCTCTCTTCTTTAGCGGCAGTATTAATAAACGAAGATTTTCCTACATTGGGTCTGCCTACAAGAATAATTTTTAATATTTCTTTATTCTTTTTTGTTTTTCTATCGCGCTTAACGCTTCCCCATACCTTATCCAGTAAATCATGTATGCTTCTGCCATGGTTTGCAGATACAAAAACAATATCATCAAACCCGAGCTCATAAAATTCATACCCTTTTATTTCTTGTGCCTGCGTGTCTATTTTATTTACGACAAGAATCGCTCTTTTCCGGCTGAGCCTTATCTGCTGAGCAATATGGAAGTCCATTGGATGAAGTCCTGTTTTAGCGTCTGCAACAAACAAAACTATATCAGCTCTTTCAACAGCTATATCAAGCTGTCGGGACATATCTTTTGAAAAAACTGAAATATCGCTGCTCCAACCTGCGGTATCTGTAACAATAAATTTTTTATCTTTCCAAAGAACTTCATAATCATTTCTATCCCTTGTTGTGCCCGGAGCTTCATGAATTAACGCTTTTTTTCTGCCTATAAGTCTATTGAAGAGAGTAGATTTTCCTACATTGGGTCTGCCTACTATAGCTACCTTTGTCAGCATCAATCAGTCCTTTTTAACCTACATACAATAAAAATTTCATAATATCGTTAAGAAAAAAACCAATCCAAAGACCGGCTTTAAAATTTTTAACTTTTTTTCATTTAAGTCAAAAGCAGACAACAAAATTTGAACTTATATGCGGACTTTACGCTTTGTGGTTACAATTTATAAACTACCACACTGTTTATTATACTAAAATCTTTTCAAATTTCTTAATATTCAAAAGGCATACTTTTCAACAAAATTACGCCTAGAAACTCTGCGGTTTCTAATATTTTACACACGGATTCTTAAAAAGTTTTAAACATATTTATATATAAATCCTCTAATACAAAATTTTTTATTTTTAAACTATGTTTATAGTTTTAGTTTAAAAGCCGTCTTTAATATGAGCTTAAAAATGTTTAATTTTTACTTAGTAACAGCATATTTTAACTTCAACCTTCCCGTCAGTCCTTCTCTCACCCCAGTATATCCTTCTAAACTTAAATCTATAGATAAATTATCTTTTCTTAGTACTTTTCCATATGAGTGTTGTTTTCAATAATCGACATCTCCATATAATCTTGCTATAATTTTCCAAAAGTTGAAAAAAATGATGCGGGAATTCAACCTATCAAATCATACTATCAAATCATATTTAGATAAGCAGAAAATCAAAATTGTGGAACAATATGATTTTGAAAATAGAAAAGTCGAATATACGGAATCGATCAAAGGTTGGCAAATCAATAAATTTCATGGCGATGAAGAAATTGTCAGCGCATACATATTGTCAAAACTGGTAAATGAACTTGGATATAAACCAGAAAACATAGGACTTGAAAAGGAATATGATGTTGGTAGACCAAAATTCAATAAACCTGGAATTGACATTATCGCCAAGAATAACAAGGAAAATGCTTTTTATACATAGAACTAAAATCCCCCGCAAGAATTTAATAAAGACCAGGACGAAGTTATAGAAAAGCATTTATTTAATCTTGCAGGTCAAGAAAAGGACAAGGCAAAAATGTAAGGTATCTTGCTTTATGTTCGTTTGAAATTGTAAATAATAAGATAGAAGACAAATGTCTGCTGATAGATTATGAAAAATTTACTTATCTTGACGGATGGAAAGATGTGAGAGATTTTTCCGATTCATTGCCGGCAAATTATGGAAAAGCACAGAAAGAACCTTTTATCAAAGGAGGTTCAAAGGATTTAGAAACCAATTTTCACACGAGCAAATAGATTTAATAAGAAAGAATCTTCATAATGTTTTGTAGGGTGGCGGTGGAACAGATGACAATGAAATATTTTCATCTCTTGTGAATATAATTCTTGCAAAGATTCAAGATGAGAACGAACGAGATAATGGAGGAAAATACGAGTTTCAAATTTTCTTAATGAAAATGGAAAGAATATAGAATCAAATGAAGAATTATTTAGGAGAATAAATGCTTTATACAGAAGGGCATTACAAAGACAGTTATATATAAACGATAAAAATCGTACGTGGTTGATGAAAACAAATTTTCTTTAAGCAAATTAAAATATGCTGTTTTCGGTATTGGAAAAATTTAGTTTTGTTGATGGGAAAAACAACATTTCGGGAAAAGATGTACTGCGCGATTTTTTTGAAGGAATTATTAGAAATGGATTCAAACAATCAAAAGGACAATTTTTCACTCATATAAACATAGTGAGATTTTTATTGTGGGGGATTGTAACTTGATAGACTTGCGATAGAACGGGTCAATAGAGATAACGAAATTCCGTATTTGATAGACCTAAGTGCAGGGAGTGGAACATTTCTTATTGAGTATATGAAATTCATACAGAAAATCTTAAAAGAAGATTCAAGGGTAAACTTGGCAATAACAGAGCGGTTGAAAACAAATGTCAAGAATGGCTTATGCCAGAACATAAAGAAAATAAATGGGCAAAAGTTATATCTATGGAATAGAGCACAATTTCAATCTTGGTACCGCTACGAAAAGCGTTTTTGGCACGACAGAAAACAAATATATTCATCTTTTTATATACAAGTATTTCAAGGTGAAAGCGGTTGTCAATATTCCGTAGGTTGTTTTTGAACCATATACAAGCACAAAAACAAGTTTGTTATTTGCTCAAAAAAGACAAAAACGGAAATTGAAAAGTGGAATGACATTTGGAATAAACTTTCAACTAAATGTTCTAATTTGATTGATGTTTATGAAAAAAGAAAAGATAGAAACAAACTGCCGTCCGTAAAAGATTTGAACGAACCCGAGGAACAAGAAGTTTTATATCGTATGCTAAAATCATATATCGTTAATAATGATAAAAAATTATCGGCAAAGCAACTTATTGAAAAATATAAAAATGAATTAGTGAATCTTTACAAATATGACAATGATACGGAAGATATGTTCGGATTCGTAAATGTCTGGTGGGTGTTCGGCGAAGTTGCAAAGGAATTGAACTATAAAATCCTTATGACGGAAGTGGAAAATGTTGGATACAAGCGTACAAAACGAGGAGAAAAACCGCGACCAAACGAATTTTATCGTCAGGATTCAAAAGGAGTTATTTTGCTGAATGACGGAATAAAAGAAACAGCTTTAGATATTTTGCGATACGATGTTGATTGTTCCTTTAATGATTTATTTGAATTTCCCATTGGTAAGAAAATAGATATAAATTCTCTCGATGATTTTCTGTATGCAGAAATAAGAAATGTGTCAAAAGATGGCGAAGTTGAATCTATGAAATTGAATTTTGACGATAGAAATTTTGAGGAAGAAGACTACTACAAAAAAATTGAAAAAGGTGATATAATTCAAACAAACGAAAATAGTATATCGATTTCCAAAGTCCGCTCGAATTTGAAAAAATATGTTTTTATAGATGATGAAAACAAAAATTATTTTATACTTCTGCTTTTATACATATCAAACCAAAAGCAATGGATAGGGTGTTGTATTATGCCTTGAGAAGTATTTTATGATAATCTTATTGCCATATCAAGACAGGGAAAAGGTTATCCCGCACTAAAAGAAAGCGATTTTTGTTCTTTGAAATTTGATAAACAGATAATAGATAAATTTATGAAAAAATCAAGTTTCCATTATTGCTAAAATAGAACAGATAGAAAGTAAAATCAAAAAACTAAAAAAATCCATAGTCCCATCACACAAAATCATCAATAATGACGTTTTTGCAGAAGAATTTAATTTTTCTCCCGATTTATATAATGAATTTGTTAAAGGAATGTGACAGCAGGAACGCAACATTCTAAAAATAAAACATTGCAAATCTGCAAAGCAAATTTCGATGAATTTGAAAAAAGCGAAACAATGTGATTTTTTACCCGGTACCACAATATTACAACGACTAAAGAAATTAAAGTCTACATTAAATGAAATCAGAACGCCGAAAGTGAAAGATGTTGTAAGTGATTGTCGATCTGGCATTCAACCAAAATATTATGAATACGGGATATTCTTGTTGTGAAGATAGCAAATCTCAAAAATAAATACATTGATTTTGAAGAAACCAAAAAGTATCGCAAGAATTTTTTGATAGTTTAAAAATAGAAAAAAGATTGCAAACAGGTGATATATTGCTATGTGCCACTGGCAAAATTTCATTGGGAAAAATAGATATATTAATTTATAAAACAGATGCAATTGACATCGGTTGATAACTTGATATTACGATTAAGCAGAAAATATAATCGCGATTTTTTGTGTATTATTTTAGGAACATATTAGGTTATTTCCAAAT
The DNA here is from genome assembly GCA_031290155.1 of Endomicrobium sp. Lineage (GTDB taxonomy): Bacteria > Elusimicrobiota > Endomicrobiia > Endomicrobiales > Endomicrobiaceae > Endomicrobiellum. The sequence goes on from JAITOB010000004.1 coordinate 64,335, forward strand.
AGAACTAAATTATACAGGAACAACAAATCAAATTCGTTTATACTGGAAACAAATAGCAAATTTTATCATCGCAAAATGAAATAGATTCTATAATGACATCTGTACTTAAAAACTAATCATCTTGTTGTTTATATCATAAACATTGTATGCCATTATAAATATATCGCCGTTTTATAGAAGAAATTGACATAATTATAAAGGTATTTCGTATCAATATCATTGAATCGTACAATCAATTTCTTAAAATTGCTATGATATAAATTGAAATGGAAATTACTCATTATAAAAGAATTATTAAGCGGAAAAAAATTGAAGAACTTAAAAGAAGTATTCCAAAAATCAAGCAAAAAATTTTAACTGACAATTTACGTTCCTTAGAGCAAGACGAACTTTATCGAGAGAACTGTTTATGCGCAAGTTTTGCCGCAAATCAAATATAAGCTTAGTGTTTTAGAAACTACACTTAAAGCCAATAATAAATATGATGAACATATGGGGGCAAAATATCAAAAAAAGATATCCTCTGACAAAATTAAGTAGTAGCTTGGTCAATAAAATATCATTAAAGAAATTTTCAAAGAGTTTATTTTAATACAGTTAATTTTACAGGAGTTTACTAGTTGATATGCTGGCATTTAGACATTAATAAACACTTCTTTACAAAAGCGGGCGATGGGACTTGAACCCACGACCTTCTCGTTGGCAACGAGACGTTCTACCGCTGAACTACACCCGCAAAAATATTTATAGATATTTCCTTATATTTACTTTTTAATGCTGAGGGCGGGATTTGAACCCGCATCCGGTTAAGGACACGCCCCTCAAACGTGCGCGTATGCCAGTTCCGCCACCCCAGCACAATCTTATAACAGAATTACTCGCTTACAGTTTCCATTGGAGCGGGAATATTAGAAATCTTATTAGCAACAGACATTAATCCCGCATTTGTAGAGAGTTTTGTAAGCATTAAAGAAGTAATCAAAAATACACAGGCCATAACGATTGTCAGTTTTTTCATAAAAGCTACCCCTGAAGGAGCGTTAAAAATCTGATCTGATCCGCCACCGCCAAAAATACCCACCATTCCGCCGCTTTTACCGACCTGAAGAATGACAATAAGGATTAACGCTGCGCACATTGAATAATGAACAAATTTTAAAATAAGAAACATTGTACCCATGGCTTTTTATTGTAACACAAAATAAAATAAAGTGTCAATATTTGTATTAATTTTTTATTTTCAAGGCAAAAGATTTGCCGGCTTCAAAACATTTCTTAAGCTCTTCATCACTTGGACTAAATACGACACGTAAAGACGGCTCCAAAGAAGTAATATCTGAAATTGTATTCTCTATCTCTTTAACCGCTTCACCGCTCCATCCGTAAGAGCCGAATACAAACGATTTGCGTCCTTTAGCTTTTGATCCTTTAAGAAAATGTAAAAAACCGGAAATAACCGGTAGTATTTCCCCGTCGTGCGTTGATGAACCGAAAATCCATCCTTTTGCGTCAAGCATATATGAAATAATGTCCGGTCTGTCGTTTTTTGTCACATCGAATAAAGCAGCTTCAATACCTTCAGAATTTATGCCTTCAACAATTTTTTTTGCCATTTTCTCAGTAGAATTCCACATTGTTTCATAAACAACAGCGACTCTGTTTTGACAGGAATGAGAAGCCCAATATGCATATTTCTGCATAATTTCAGATATATATCTGCGCCATACAAATCCGTGGCTTGGGGCTATAAATTCAATATTAAGATTTAATTTTTTTATTGTGGACAATTTTGCAGTAATAAGCATATTGAACGGCCAAAGTATATTAGAATAATATTTTTGCGCTTCATCCATCAAAGCGGCAAAGTCAACTTCATCATCAAAAATTTTACTTGTCGCATAATGCTGCCCAAAAGCATCATTTGAAAATAAAATTTTATCATAAGCAGAATAAGTAAGCATACTGTCAGGCCAATGTATCATAGACATATCTACAAAATCCAAAGTTCTTTTGCCAATATTTAAACTATATCCGGATTTAACGCTGATCCAGCTGCCATATATGCCGTAATACTTTAAAATACCCTGCCTTGCCTTTTCAGTTCCGTAGATTTCCGCATTAGGACACAACTTTAATATTTCAGGAAGCGCTCCAGAATGATCGGGCTCAATATGATTAATAATTATTATATCTATCCTGGAAAGATCTACTACACTTTTTATATTTTCTATAAGGTCTTTTTCAAAACCTTTGCGTACCGTATCAATTAACGTTATTTTCTCATCAATAATTAGATAGGAATTATATGTAACACCTCTTTTAGTTATATAAGTACATCCATGAAAATGTCTTTCATTCCAATCTACCGCGCCTACTGAATAGACACCGTCTTTTATTAAATTTGCCGTCATAAATATCTCCTTTGTAGCGGTTATAATGACAAGACAACTATATCTTTCTTTAAAAAAGCCCCGGTTTCAAAATTTGTTTGAATTGATTTATTCAATACTCATATCTGTTTGAAAGAATACAATAACTATTTATAGTCCAGCAGATAAGTAAATAGCTTATAACAACGTCCTAAGCAGATTTGCTTGGCTTTTTAGACTTATCGGCGTCTTGTCAAGAGACTAACAATATATAAATAATTGTTAACTAAAACAAATTTTTATTTTTATCAGCCGTACAAGCCGGACATTCATCGTACTCATATGAATACTCCGCTCCGCAAACATCGCATATTTTGTGTTTTTGAACAGAACAGGGCGTACAGAATTTAGAACCTAAACAACCTTTTTTCAATTCAGTCTCGCAGTGAGGACATAAACATTCCTGACTTTCTAACATATTATTTCTCCTGCTTATCTTTATAATTTTTAACAGCTTTATGCAATGCGTCCGCGCCCAGATTGGAACAATGCATTTTATTAGGAGGAAGTCCTCCTAAAGAGCTAGCAACATCTGCATTCGTAATATTCATAACTTCTTCAAGCGTTTTTCCTAATACCATCTCCGAAACCATAGAAGAAACAGCTATTGCAGCACCGCAGCCAAAAGTTTTAAATTTTACATCTTCAATTCTATTATTTTTAACTTTTATATAAAAAGTCATCATATCACCACATACGGGATTCCCTACTTCGCCAACGGCATCAGCATCTTTAATTTCTCCAACATTACGCGGATTTATAAAGTGATCCATAACTTTTGTTGAATAAAACGGCATTTCTCCTCCAGATTTTACACTAATTATTATTCTTTAATTAAATTATATATATTTTTGTGAATTTTTTATAGCATAGCTTAAATTAGATGAATCTTTTGAACCTCCTTGCGCAAAATCAATTTTACCGCCGCCCGAACCATTTATATCTACAGCAAAAGCTTTAGCAATTCTATCGGCATTTATTCCTTTCTGTACATAATCTGACGTAACAGACACTACGAAACACGGCTTATTTTCATTTTCGGCAGATACTAACAAAACTACAGATTTTAATTTTGTCTTTAATTGGTCTGATATATGCCTCAATATTTTAACATCCGCATTATTTACTAAAATCGATAAAAAGTTTATTCCATTAACTTTTCTTACCCCTTTGGCATAAGAATCTATTTCAGCCGACAGCAAATTATTTTTTAATGAATTCGATTTACTTTCAAGTTTGTTATAATCAGCAATATGTTTTTGTATTTTATTTATAATGTTTTCTTTTGAAACGTTAAAAATCTGTGCAGCTTTAATAATTACGGACTCTTCACTTAAAATATAACTCTCTGCGGCTGTTCCTACAACCGCCTCTATACGTCTTATTCCCGCGGCGGCAGACGATTCCGACACAATTTTAAAAATACCGATGTTTCCTGTTCTTTTAATATGCGTTCCGCCGCATAACTCCATTGAATAATTGGTATTTTCATCTTCATTTTTTATAGAAACAGTTCTTACCAAATCGCCGTACTTTTCGCCAAACAAGGCTATTGCGGCGGCTTTGCGAGCTTGCGTTATTTCCATAGTCTTAACAGTTATTTTAGCATTTGCTCTTATAACTGTATTTATTCTTCTTTCTAATTTAATTAAATCTTCCTTACTAACAGCAGAAAAATGTGTAAAATCAAAACGAAGATAATCGCTTGTTACTAAAGAACCGGCTTGAGTTATATGTTCGCCAAAAGCTTCTCTAAGCGCTTTATGCAGCAGATGCGTAGCTGTATGGTGTCTTGCGATTTGTTTTCTACGCTCAATATCAATTGCTGTTGATACTTCATCGTTGATTTTCACACTGCCCTTTAAAACTTTTACTTTATGTACAAACAAACCGCCTGTAGGTTTAAAAACGTCTTCAACGCTGCTTTCAAAAGAGTTATCGGCTGTTATTTTACCTTTATCGGCGCTTTGTCCTCCAGAGTGAGCATAAAAAGAAGACTGAGAAAGAATAATCTCACCTTCATCTCCTGCAATTAGTTCATTAACTTCTTTACCGTCTTCTATAAGGGCTAAGACTATGCCTCTGCTTACATAATTGTCATACCCGGTAAATACCGTGTCGCCGGTCTTTTTATGAAGTATTGAATAAAAAGTTATATCTTTTTCACCTGACCCGCCCCAAGCGGCGCGTGATTTTTCCTGCGCAATCTTTTGCTCGACTTTAAATCTGTCTTCATCAACCGTCATTTTATTTTCACAAGCAATTTCTTTTGTTAAATCATGAGGAAATCCATAAGTATCGTAAAGTTTAAAAATGTCTTTCCCGTCAATGATATTTATACCCTTAGATTTACAAGAATTTATAATACCGGAAAGTATTACAGAAGCGGAATCAAGCGTTTCTAAAAATTTTTTTTCTTCAATTTTTATAATAGATTCTACATTGCTTAATTTTGACGAAAGTTCAGGATACGCCGGCTCCATAATTTTAAACACGGTTGAAGCAAGCTTATTTATAAACGGTTTATTATGTCCGTAAAGCTTTCCCTGTCTTAAAGCCCTTCTTAAAATTCTTCTTAAAATATAGCCTCTTCCTTCGTTTGAAGGCAGTACTCCGTCTAAAATCAAAAAAGTTGCCGCTCTTGAATGATCTGCAATCATTCTGAGTTTTGAAATATTCTCATTTTTATTTTTTATCTTTAAAATCTCTAAGGCATCTTCCATTATAGGCATGAACAAATCGGTATCAAAAACATTCTTCTTGCCATTTGCCGCCAACACAAGCCTTTCAAGTCCCATACCTGTGTCAATGTTCTTTCTTGGAAGATTTTTTAGAGTCCCGTCGGGCTGTCTGTCAAACTGCGTAAAGACAAGATTCCATATTTCAAGATATCTGTCGCATTCGCAGCCAGGACCGCACGCAGCTTTGCCGCAGCCCGTTTCAGCGCCTAAATCTATTAAAATTTCAGAACACGGCCCGCAGGGACCGGTATTGCCCATATTCCAAAAATTTGTTTCATCGCTCATTTTTATAATTCTATCTGACGGAACAATCTTTCTCCATAATACAGCGGCTTCATCATCATCTTTGCAAACGGTTATATACAGCTTATCTGCAGGCAAAAACATTTTCTGCGTTAAAAATTCCCACGCCCACATTACTGCTTCTTCTTTAAAGTAGTCGCCAAAAGAAAAATTCCCCAGCATCTCAAAAAAGGTAAGATGTCTTGTTGTTAAACCTATTTGATCAATATCGGATGTTCTAAAACATTTTTGACAGCTTACGGCTCTTGTAAAGGGGTCTTTACTTTGTCCTAAAAAATGCTGTTTAAATTGTACCATTCCGGCTGAAGTAAAAAGAAGCGTCTTGTCTCCGGCAGGAATAAGCGAATCTGAAGGAACAATCGTAAAGCCCTTATTCTTAAAAAAGTCTAGAAACTCCGTTCTGATATTAAATGATCGTTTATCCATAACAGAAGATTGTACTAAAATTTTTATTCTATAGCAACAACGGCTGCAGTTTATCAAAATATTGATTTATACAGAAGGCAGTATCGTGTTTTGCTTACTGTTGAAATTTGCAATCTTTCGCTAACTAAACGCCGTATCATTAATAGGCGCTAAACTAGAAAATACTGCAACAAATTTACACTAATTTAATTAAAAATTTTGAGTTAATCATGCCTTAAAGCTTCAATAGGACTTAATAAAGAAGCTTTTCTTGCAGGCCATATATCAAAAATTAGCCCGATGAAACAGGAAAAACAAAAAGCAAGGCTACAGAAAAGGCGTTATGCAGGCATTCCATTTAGCGAATCTGCTTATTATAACAGCTGTTCCCGAACCAAACAGTATGCCTATAAGTCCTCCGATACAACATATAAAAACAGATTCTAGAATAAATTGGAATAAAATACCAGTATTATTTGCACCGACAGCTTTTTTAAACCTATCTCTTTTGTTCTTTCATAAACAGAAATAAACATAATATTCATTATACCTATCCCCGCCGACAAGTAAACTTATTAAAGCAATTGACCCCAAAAGATATGAAAATGAACATCCCATAGAGCAGCCACTGCTTTTGATATTCCGCCATATCAAGCACCTTTACTGCATCCGTTGCAGACGAAGGCATTCTGTGAGTAAATAAAAGTCTTTTTCTTATCGCATTGGAAACTTTCTGCATATCCGTATTATTTTCCACCTGCACTTCTATATAATCCAATACTTTATTTCCACTCACTCTGTATACAACAGTATTTAAGGGGATATAATAGTTCTATCATCTTGATCATACCGGCCGTTTACCCCTTTAGTTTCTAAAATGCCTATAATTTGAAGGTCCGGTTTGCCAATTTTAAATATTCGCCTACAGAGTTAAAGTTTTTATCTCCATATAGTTCCTTTATTACGGTTTTCCCTAGCAATACCAGTTTTTTCTTTTCCTTATTTTCGGTTTCCGTAAAAAATCTCCTCTTATACAGATAAGATTTTTTTAAGTCAACATAATCCGAGGAAACCCCTTCAAATCTTGTATTATAATTTTTACCGTTTGCAATAATTTGTACACGGCCGTTTGTATAACCGCAAACAGATTGTATTCCTACAATATTTACTTTCAGGTCATCAATATCATCAATACTTAACCGTACACTTACACCGGTTTCTGCTGAAATCCCGTCTTTACGTGCAGTTCCCGGATGCACTACCAAAATATTTGACCCGAAATTTGAAATTTCTTTTTCAATAGATTTACGCGTTCCGTTCCCGACAGCAAGCATCGATATCAAACTCGCAACGCCTATCATAACTCCTATAATTGACAGTATTGAACGTATTTTATTCCCTTGAAGCGGTTCTTTAAAGCCTCAATAAAATAATCTTTTATTCTTGCCAATGAAAAGGTTCTTTGTTTAAGTACTTATGATTCTTGTCGCATAAGTTGTAAGTTCCAGCTTATGAGTAACCATTATTATCGTTATGCCTGCATTATTTAAATCTTTTAGTATTTTTAGTAATTTCTTTTGTAGAAGCTGTGTCTAAATTACCTGTCGGTTCATCTACAAAAATTACCAGCAGTTTGTTTATAAGAGATCTTGCAATGGCAACTCTTTGCTGCTGCCCGCCTGAAATCTCGTTTGGATGGTGGTCTATACACTTTGACAAATCCATCATAACAAGCAGTTTTACCGAGTCTTCGTGTAATTTTAAATTTTTCAAAATTGTATATAACAAAGGCAACGTTTTCTAAAACTGTAAGTTTCGACAAAAGATTAAACTGCTGGAAAATAAATTCTAAATATTGATTTCTTAACGCGGCCAGGTCATTATCAGAATAATTTGAAACGTCTACGCCTGCAAGTTTATAAGAACCTTTAGAAGGTTTATCCAATAATCCCAATATATTTAGAAGAGTAGATTTTCCACTTCCGGAATATCCCATAATGACAACAAGGTCACCTTGTTCAATTTCTAAATCTATTCCGTGCAATACCGGAATGTCTATTTTCCCTAAATGATACGTTTTTTTTGAGATTTTTAAGTTCTATTACTTTCATTTTGATTTGATATGTGCGTTTATTTTTGTTCCTTTTTTTACGATTACTATTTTTTACGGGCAGCTTCAGTAATAAAAGAGTTGGGGATTGACATTGCATTTTTTTTAGATTCCGTCGTTATTGTTATAGTTGCAGTCATTCCCGTTCTAAAAACCTTAGAATAATTTACAGGTTTTACGCGTACGGAATAAACCGTAATATTGTTTATAAATCTAGCTTCATAAGCTATATGCTCCATAATGCCCCGTAAACTTTTCGTCAGGATACGCATCTAAATATATTTTAAGTTTACTGCCAATTTTAATATATCTTAAATCTGTTTCATCTATTAACGCCTCTATCACTAGGTTATCCGGCCATAGCCAAAACTGCATCATAATCGATTACCGTACGGCCGGGTTCGCTGTGCCTTAAAATAATAAAACCGTCCATAGGAGCAAATATAGGTAAATATCTTTCTATTATATTCTTGTTCACTTATAGCTTTTGCCGCATCAATTATAGCTGACCTTTCTCTGGAACTCATCCAAATAATAATTTGTCCTTTTTTTTATCTTAATCTCCTTCATCTACAAGAATTTGCTCAACTCTTCCAGGAAACGGAGCTTTAATTTCAATTCTGTTCTTGGAACAACAGCGCCTGTTTCTCTAAACTCTGAATACAAATCTCTGGGTTTAAGAACTGCTTCTTTATCTATCGTTTGTTTTGACGGTTTAAAGATAAAAAAGCGCCAGTCATTGCAACCTAGCAACAAGAGTAAAATTAAGATAATTTTCATATTATTTGTCCTCAAATACCATTTCCTATAAACCTATGCCACTGCGCTATTGCCAAAGCCACTTCTTTTTAGTGTCAAGCAGTTCTTTTTGTAAATATATATATTCATTTTCTGCTGCGTACCAGTCATGATATGTTAAAAGTCCGTTAATATATTTTGAAGATATCTCTGTTTGAAGTTTCGCAGCGCTCAAGTATTGTTCTTTTACGATAAAAATTTCGTGAACATCATATATGGCGTTATAATATTTCACAGCATTTACTTTTAAAGAATTACTTACACTTTTTGAGCTATTTTCCCATAGAAATTTATTGTCGGGAAAAAAGCGCTTAAAGATTTGTTATATTCTTGTTTTGAAATATTCAATTTAAGTTTTACAGCAGCAATAGACGGGTTATTTTCTAAAGCCTGTATTTCAATCGTCTGTTTGTTGATTTTTTCTGCAAAGAAAGAATTTGTAAAAAATACTGATAATAAAACAACAAAAAATTTATTCATATTTAAATTAACTGCGAATAAAAAAATTGACGAGAAATATTCTAATTATAATAATGATTGAATTATCGTACACATTTTATAATTGAATAACCTCTTTTAATATGGTAGCATATGCGTTGCATACTGTCAATAAACATAAGAGGCCGAGCAGCAAACAAAAAGCATGAGCCTGGCATAGTTGAGCGGAGAGATGGCCGAGCGGTTTAAGGCGCAGTCCTGGAAAGACTGTTTACTTGAAAGAGTAACTAGGGTTCGAATCCCTATCTCTCCGCCAAGTATTTTTCAACAGCGTCGGATAATTTCAGAACCAGAGTATTTTTCTATAAATATTCTATAACTGATAAAATTATTTACGAATAAAATTTGACAGAATTAATAAAAAGCACTATTATTACATCCAGAAAAACGTTTGTATAGAATTGTGGTTGGGCATAAGAAAGGAGAAGTAAATAAATGTTTAAATT
>JAITOB010000014.1 GCA_031290155.1 Endomicrobium sp.
TTATATTGTGCTTGCCTTTATTCTGTTTATTTTGGGCGCTATATCAACACCTGGCCTCGGAATGATTACACAAGTTATATCAATACCGGTATGGATACTGATTGTCTATGCGGGATATAGAACTTCTAATAGAAAATAATAAGAATTTTAATAACTGTTAGAAAAAATAAAATTTGTTTTATCTGCGTTAAATTCCGGAAAAACTATATTTTAATGTTTTTGAAAAAATTGACTATAGGTATGTTTTTATTATAAAATACCGGCCGGATTTACGAAGCTTAAAAGCCGAGGTGGTGGAATTGGCAGACGCGTGAGACTCAAAATCTCAAGCTGCTCAGGCAGTGTGCGGGTTCAAGTCCCGCCCTCGGCATAAAAAGCAATCATAAAATATTTCCCGCATTGCGACGTAAACAGCATAAAGCTACACTAAGGCTATATCTAGTAGAATATTCGCCAGCAACGATGTAATGCTGTCAGTCATTATATTAATTATATGTATCGGTTTTTTCTAAAATATAAACTGTTACGTCTTTAAACATCCAAGATTTTTCTTCTTTTTTATTATTGACGCCTAAATCTATACGTTTCCCTTTTATGAGATTTCCAGTATCTCCGGCATAGCCGTAACCGTACCCTGAAATGAACAATCGGGTTTTTAAAGGTATAACTTTAGGGTCAACAGCTACTATGCCTCTTTGCATTTTCTGCCCCAGAAAAGTTATTGTCCCGTCTCTCCATGCAAGAGGATCGCCCGGATAATAGGCCGTAGCAGTCATTTTCATTTTTTTTACTTTTGATAAATCATAGATTTTTTCTATAACATCATTTTTATTAAACAGCGCAAGGCGGTAATATTCTTTTGTAGTAGTTTTTTCATGCAGCATTACTGTGTCGTATAAAACGCCGTTATGAGAAATTTCTTCAATAGTTTTAATTATATTTTTTTCTATGCCTTTTTGAAGTTCAACTTTTCTTAAATTTGAAGTATATTCTTTTCTCTGCGTTATTATGAATGGGACGTTCCCAGCGATTTTTTTTAGTTCTTTCGTAATACGGGTAATTTTTACTGTCTGCAGAGGTTTTATTGGTTTATTAATATCGCAAGAGATTATATCTTTGTCATTTAATGCGATATTATTTTTGTCTAAAATGGTTTTTAGGGGTATATTTTTATACGGCGTCACTGTGTAAGTTATTTCGCCTATTTTAATATAAGCCACCGTACGCGTAGAAGATACTGCTGAAAGAATATTCGATAGTATCAAAATGCCAAGCGCAATACATAACAATTTTAGTGCGTTTATAAAGAATTTGCTATTCATTATCTAAGTAAGGACGCGCTCTGAATTTTACGCCGGTTTCCTTTGCGATTTTTTCAACTTTTGAAACATCAAATCCAGGGAATTCTACGGCGCTTATAGCAACTTCAGATATATATCTTTTTGCTTCTTTTGCAAAATTTATTATTTCATAAAAAGATTCTTCTTTAAACATAGGATTGTTGATTTCATTGTGTTCTTTAGGAGTCGAGCCGTTTAAGCTGATTGAAACTGCATCCACAAGCCCTTTTAGTTTAGGAAGAATATTTTTACCGTAATAACGGTTTGCAAGTCCTGCCGTGTTAATTCTTATTTTGCCGCCGTTGTCTTTTATCCATATTGAAATTTCTTTCACTGTATCAAGTTTAATTAAAGCGTCGCCGTATCCGCAAAAAATTACTTCATTATATTTTTTAGGGTTTTTTATAGCTTCTATAACTTCTTTAGGAGAAGGTTCTTTTTCTAGCTTTAAATCGTTTCCCCTGAATTTATTTACCCATTTGTGTTTTATACAGTATGGACAAGCCATCATACATCTGTTTGTTATGTTTAAATAGAGATTATTTTCATAAATATAAGAAATGGTGTTTATATATATTTTCCTTTTAAAACGCGTTATAAAAAATCTGTTTTGAATAAATTAAAAGCATTCTGCGTTGTTATATATGCTGCTTCATTAAATGATATATTTTTTATCAATGCAATTTCTTTTAAAATTTCAATTATATAAGACGGCTCATTTCTTTGTCCCCTGTATTCCTGCGGAGCAAGATACGGACAGTCGGTTTCAACTAACAATTTGTTTATATCAGTCTCTAAAACAATTTGTTTTAAATCTGCTGATTTTTTGTATGTTAGCGGTCCGTCAATACCAAGTAAAAATCCCGCTTCAGTAAACAGCTTCGCCTGTTTTGGCGTGCCGGAGAAGCAGTGAACGACGCCTTTTGAAACAAACTTATATTCTTTAAAAAAATCAAGCATATCGCCATAAGCGTCGCGGCAGTGAATTATAACAGGTTTATTGTATTTATATGCAGTATCAAGCTGTTTTACAAACGATCCTTTTTGAATATTAATGTTTTGCGGAGAATAATCATAATGATAATCTAATCCTATTTCTCCGACAGCTATGCATTTTTTATGCTGAATCAGAGTTTTAAGTTTATCATAATCTTCTGCTGAAGCTTTTGCGGTGTCATTGGGATGAATGCCAAAAGCCGCAAAAATATTATCTTGTTTTAAAAGTTCCGAGGTTTTGTCCCAATAATTTGTTCGACAAGCGATTTCGAAAATTTTTTCAACGCCCGAATCGAAAGCTCTTTTTATAACGGCTTCTCTGTCAGCGTCAAATTTTGTATCTGATAGATGGGCATGAGTATCTATAATCATTTAAGTCTCTTTTTATTAAAAACAACAGTTAAACTAATACGAGGAAAAAGGCTTTCTGTATTTTGTAATTGTGATTTTGATATTGAAAATCCGTTTTTCGGAATTATAAAGTCTGCAAAATATTTTTTTGCAATTTCATTTATGTTGCCGCTTGCTCCCATAATATGCCATATTTTTTCAGCTGTTCCGGGCATAAACGGGAGTAAGTATAAAGCTATAATATCTGCTGCCTGTAAATAGGAATAAATGTACGAAGCAAGTTTGTCTGCGTCTGTTTTCGCAGTTTTCCACGGAGCGTCGCATTCAATTTGTTTGTTTACAAGCGCGATTGCGTTTTGCAGAGCTTGAGAGGCTTTGTGAAGCTGCATGTTGTTCATATTTACAATGAAGTTTTCCTTAAGGAATCCGGCTACTTTTTTTACGAGGTCTAAATCGAAATTAGTTTGAGGCACTTTAAGATTAAAATATTTATCGGCCATTTTAATTGTTCTTGAAACCAAATTTCCGAGATTGTTTGCCAGATCGGTGTTATATTTTAGAGTCAGTCCCTGCCATGAAATATCTCCGTCCGAACCAAACGGCGTAATAGTCACTGTTAGATATCTTGAGGCGTCAACGCCGTATTTGTTAACTAGCTCTTGAGGGGATATAACATTGCCTAGAGATTTTGACATTTTATCTCCGTTTAAAGTGAAAAATCCGTGAGCATACACTTGTTTAGGAAGGGGAAGTTCTGCGCCCATTAAAATTGCCGGCCAGATTACCGCATGAAACCATAAAATATCTTTTGCCATTAAATGTACGTCTGCAGGCCAATATTTTTGAAATTTAGTTGTATTTTCAGGATAGCCTATTCCGGTTATGTAATTTATCAAAGCGTCAACCCAAACATATACGGTTTGTTTTTTATCAAAAGGAAGCGGTATTCCCCATTCGACAATGCTCCGCGATAAGCTTATATCTTCAAGACCGTTTTTTAATTTACCTATAATTTCATTTTTTCTTTCTTCAGGCTGTATTTCTATATGTTCTTTATGATTTGGATTGGTTATTCTTTTTAAAATCGAATCTTGAAAAGCTGACAATTTAAAAAAATAATTTTCTTCAGACTGAAGTATAGGTTTTGTTTTATGAAAAGGACAACAGCCGTTTTCATCTATATCTTTTTGAGGATAAAATCTCTCACAGCCTACGCAGTAAAGCCCTTCATATTTCTTTTTGAATATAAATCTCTTGTTGAACAATATCTGGATTATTTTTTCAACAGCAGTAAAATGTCTTTGCTCTGTTGTGCGTATAAAATCCGTATATGAAATATTTAATAGTTTCCATACTTCTTTGAATTTTGCGCTCATCTCATCGCAAAGATCTTGCGGCGTTTTACCTTTTTCTTTAGCGGCGGCGGCAATTTTTGCTCCATGCTCGTCTGTTCCTGTAAGAAAAAAGACGTCAAAATTATTTAATCTTTTCCATCTTGCAATAATATCTGCCGCTATAGTTGTATAAGAATGTCCTATATGCGCAATATCATTTACATAATAAATCGGAGTTGTAATATAAAAAATCATTTATCTCCCTTTTTATTTATATCTGTAATTTGTTTTATTGTAAATACTTGGAACTCTTTATCTCCGAAATCTGCGGTCAGCAGTTCTCTTATGCAGTCTATGGCGACGAGTTTTGCTTTTCCTTCAGGCGTTAAAACAACTTCTCCCAATCCAGGCAAATCTTTTTTTGCGTCTCTGTAAGTATCATTTTCATAAGATATACAGCACATAAGTCTGCCGCAAAGTCCTGAAAGTTTTATTGTATTTAAAGATAAATCTTGTTCTTTAGCCATATCCATGGTTACGGAATTAAAATCTTTTAAAAAATTCCGGCAGCATAAAATTTGTCCGCATGTTCCTATTCCTCCAACTATTTTCGCTTCGTCTCTTACGCCTATTTGAACCATCTGTATTCTTGTTTTTAAAACATATCCTAAATCTTTAATAAGTTCTCTAAAATCAACTCTTGTTTCAGAAGTATAATATACAAATAGTTTGGAGCGGTCAAAAGTATATTGAACGCGTGTCAATTTCATATCTAGATTACGATCTTTTGCTTTTTGTATTACTACATTTTGCGCTTTTAAATTTCCTCTTTCGTTTTCAGCGATTCTCTTTTTGTCTTCTATAGTTATTTTTCTCAAAATTTTACCTGTTGGTATTTTGTCTTTTTTTGCATTTTTTTCTTTCTCACACACAATTCCGACTTCAATTCCATGTTCGGTTTCAATTATAATTTTATCATAGAGTCTTAAATCAAAATGTCCGATGTCAGCATATATTTTTTCTTTAATTTTTCTGAGCATTACCTTTACAAGCATAGGCATAATATATCCCCCTATGTAACAACCGTTCCAAATTTATATTATTTCAAATTGTTTTTCTTAAATCTATCAGGTCAAAAAATAAATTGTCTAATACCATCTGCGCATTTATATTTTTAAGCAGCAAAGATCTTGAAACGCTTAGCGTTTCAAGATCTTGAGCGGTTTCTTTAGGATATATTCTGAATTCTTTTTTTACTTCGGCTATCATTGAGTCGATACAGTCCAGAGCGCCGTTTTTTGAAATATTTTTTGATAATTCCAAAATATCTGAGATATAAAAGCTTTTATTTTTAAGCTTGCGCCATAAATATAAGTCTGTTTTTTCATTTTCGTTGATAAGTTTTACTGCATTACTTATAGACCCTTCGCTTAACTCGGCTATTTCTTCAGCTTTTACAGTATTTATCCGATGGTTTAACAACATAAGCCAGCTTGAGATTTCATTGTCGCCTAGAGGCTGAAAAAACAATATCTGCGATCGTGAAACTATTGTCTGAGGCATTGTTTCCTTATGTTTTGCAATCAAAATTATAACTGTGTTTTCCGGGGGCTCTTCAAGCGTTTTAAGCAAAGAATTTGCCGCTGAAGCATTCATCTTTTCAGCGGGTTCTACGATAAAAACTTTCCATTTGCCTTCGCGTGTTTTTGTTGTGACTTCTTTCTGCATATACCTGATTGTTTCAATTTTCAATGTTTTTTGTTTTTTTAAATCATTTTCTTCAAGTTCAGCTTGTTTAACAAAATCTATAAAATGCATATCGGGATGAATATTTTTTGTTATTTTTTCGCAGGATATGCATTTTCCGCAAGGGCCTGCATCTGTTTTGGTAAAATTATTTGTAGGGCAGTTTAAAATTTTTGCAAATTCAACGGCTGTAAGACGTTTGCCTACGCCATCCTGCCCCATAAATATATAAGCATGAGCAATTTTGCCGCTTTTTATTTGGCTTGAAATTATTTTCTTTACTTTTTGCTGTCCTAAAATGTTTTCAAACATTACAATACCGTATCTATAATTTTTCTTATCAATTCTTGAGTTTTTTCAAGGTTGCTTTGCGTTTTAACAACTTTTATTCTTTTAGGATATTTTTCTGCTTGATTTAAATATCCCTTTCTTACTTTATTGTGGAACTGTATAGACTCTCTTTCAAGTCTGTCTCCATTTTTGCCGCAATATTCTTTATGTAAACCTTTTGCTTTATGTAAACCTTTAGACGGTTCTATATCTAGATATATTGTTAAAATCGGAATTAAACCAAGAGATGCTTCCGAATTAAATTTATTTATAAACTGTAAATTTAAACCTCTTCCATGTCCTTGATAGGCGGCAGTAGCATCGGTAAATCTGTCGCAAACAACAACTTTTCCGGATTTTAAAGCAGGCATAATAACTTCTTCTATGTGCTGAGCCCTTGCAGCTTCATAAAGAAAAAGTTCACTCAATGGAACAAGTTTTGAATTTGGATCTAAAAGAATGTTTCTTATGGCTTCCGCTGAAACAGTGCCCCCGGGTTCTCTCGTAAGCAGTGTTTTATAACCCTTTAATTCAAGATATTCTTTTATAAGCGCTGCCTGAGTTGTTTTCCCTGAACCTTCCCCGCCTTCAATAGTAATAAAATATTTTTTTTTATTCATTTTTTGATTTTTCAATTAGAACACAAATGATAACTGTTAAATAAATTTAAAGTTATAAGTCATTATAACAAAAAAATAGTATAGTACGTAAATTAATGAAAATAATACAAGAAGATAGCGGTGAATATATATACTTTTCTCATTGCTGTGTATGCGGTTGGAACTATAGCGGATTTCCTTAATGTTAAAAATTGACGGAGAAAAACATGCAAAAGCGCCTAAATATTTAAAAGTTAATACAAAATTCTCTTTAGTTTCGTCTACTTTCTTTTTGATAGCGCAGATTGTTTTTATAGTTTCAGGCGGATTTAATTATATAAATACGATAGCTGTATCTTTTGGATTCGGGTATATTTTAGCAGGTCTTATTTTTACAGGGATTCTTCTTTTAGCTTTTGAAATTTTAAAAATACCTTTTTGGCTTATTCTGTATTTGTAATAGAAGAAAATTTTAAAATGGAGGTTCAAAACGTTCAACAAACATACCGTTGACGAACCGACAAGCGTTTTAGCACATGAAATGGGGCATTTTAAATTAGGGCACGTATTAAAACATATTATTTTTTCATTTGCCCCAATTGGAATAATGCTGTTTATTTTTAAATTAAACATAATCTGAATTTGAGAATATGGCGGAAATAAAGTTTCTATAAAAATATTAAAGATGGTATTAGAAACGCAATAAATCCACTGAGGAGCAATTATTATTTAAAGGTATAAGATATATAAACAGATTAATTTAAACTTTACTTAAAATAGAAATATATGATGTATAAATACACAAATGTTCATATATTCTTAAAAGAGTAAATGTAACGATTAAAAAACAGTGAATTTATTTAATAATATTGCTGTTAGCTGGTTTTAAAACAGCATATGAATGATGATTTTTAGTTTTTCAGATTTTTTATTGTAAAAGAGAGTTATTTATGATGCCTGAAATAATTTGCGGAGATTGCATAGATGTTCTACGGAAAGTTGCTCAAAAAATAGATCTAACTTTTTTAAATTCTCCATTTAATTAACAAAAAATATACTTTATATAATGATGACGTATCTGTAGAAAAATATTGGTTAATGATGAAAATGTATGTCAATTAGTTTATAATTTAACAAATGAAGGTGGTTGTATTTATTTTATGCGAAGAGAAAAAAACGCGGAATTCGTTTTACAAACTTTACGAAATACAGATTGGAATTTGCAGAATCTGATCATTTGGAAAAAGAAAACCTCTGCCGTTCCTGTAAAAGGAAAATGTAGCAAGCAATATCAAATAATAGCCTATGCTACAAAAGGTGAAAAAACTAAAACTTTTAATCGTTTACGAATAAATCCAGAAATACCTGTAAATTACAAATTTCAAAGGGAAAATGGAATTTATGTGACAGATGTTTGGGACAATATTCGTGAGTTGACTTCAGGATATTTTGCTGGTCAAGAGGCTATTAGATTAAACGGCAGCGGCAGATTTTATAAACAGCAAGCTCTACTTGTGCTTTTATTGCGAATAATTCTAATTTCTACCAATGTTGGCGATATAGTTTTAGATCCATTTTCAGGTACTGGAATAACTTCAGTTGCAGCTAAACAAATACAAAGAAAATCAATAGCAATAGAACTTGACCCTAACAATATCAAATGTATTCAAAATCGTTTAAAATGTATTAGTAAAGCGGATAATATACATAAGTACTATCAAGATTATATTTATACTGAAGGTTTACAAAATATTTGGGGTAACGAAATAAAAATAGTCTCAAGCTTAAAACAAGCTGTAGTACAAAACTTGAGTTTATTTAATGAAATTTAACAAAAAATGTATTCAATCTATCACTTTTAAACATTTAGAGAATAATAAGAATTATTTCAAAAATTTGTCAAGATCGGACAAATTTCCTTTCAATGATTCAATGTTGTCTTGTAAAAATTCGGGCCAGTTTCCAGATTTAGCTATAAAAATCAATCAATCAAATTCTCTCTTTATTGTCGGGGAATTGATAGAACTTAAAGATAACAAATCGTGTAATGTATCGTCATTTAATTCAACAGTTCCTACAGGACAGAAAGACATAAGTAAGATTATAAAAACTGCAAATAGTAAAATAAAACAGCAAATGGAGTTGTCTGGCACATATTGAAACAGTTCTATTGTGAGATGTTTTTTTATTTAATTCGCGGAAAAATAAAGATAACATAAAAGTTATATTAGTGCATGGAAGTTTTTTTGAAACATTAAAAATAAATGAATTAATAAGTTAATCATTTAGAAAGGTTTTAGAAGAAAGAATGATAAAAAATTTGAAATTAAATCCTAGTATTAAAAATGTACTGATAAATATTTTTTCAGAACAAGAAAATTTTGGTAAAGTTAGAAATATAGACAATGCATCTGTAAAATCGCGTTTTCGTATTACGACCGAGGTAAAATCAGAAGGAAATATATGAAATTCTAAAAAATACCCTGCAATTAGAGGTATAAATCAATTCAATTGTCCCTAAAAATAATGAGCAAGATAAAGAATTAATATTAAAAAAATTTTCAAATTTATAATAATTATAGGAAATTCGAAGTTTTTGATATCAAACACCATTTAAATGAATACTTTGTAGTATTTCAAACAACTTTATAATAGTGTTTATTTAATAATAAAAATTTGTAAAAACATAGTTAGATAGTAAAAATATTTCTAAGCACTTTATAATAACTATGAATTAGAATTTGACTAATTGCTCCATTAAAATAGATTGATAAATGAGGAAATAATTACCAAAAAAGGTTTCTCAAGCTTCTAAAACTGCAGTTTTGGAACAAGGATATCTCTTTTGCTAAGAGGTCTGGAAAGGGTTATTCCGTTTAAAGACATGCATCGGCTTAAAGCCACATACAACTGCCCGGGAGCAAATGCGCCGTATTCCATATCCACAATAATATTGTTAAAAGTTTTTCCTTGACTTTTATGGATAGTAACTGCCCATGAAAGTTTTAATGGATACTGTTTAAAAAAACCTATGCTTTCTGTTTCTATCCGTTCTTGCTTTTCATTCCATTTGTATTTAAACAATTCCCATTTATAAGGCTCGGCATATTCTATTTTCCCGTTTGGAAATTTTATATGTATTAAAGTTTTATCTGAGAAAATGCTGTTTTTTATATCTTCTACCACCCCGATGCTTCCGTTCACCCATCTGTTTTTTGAATCGTTGTTTAACATCATTACCTGAGCGCCTTTCTTAATAATAAGTTCATATTCAGCCGGCAGAGATTTTGTATCTTCTTCAATATTCTCTGTTTCTGCTGTAAAAATTACCTGGCTATGCTTTATTTTTGAAAGATATTTGCGATTGATAATTGCGGCTTTTTGATTGGTAGTTGTAAGATATACCGTCATCGGTTTATCAAAAATCTGTGTTGATACTCTTTTGTTAAGTTCTTCAAGCTCTTTGTTAGTTAGCATTCCGCCGCGCACAGAATTCAATAGCGAGATAAATCTGCTGTCTTGCTGTCTGTATATTTTTTTAAATTCTATAGTGTGGAGTATAATTCCTTTTAAAGAATATGCACTTAAAAAATAAGGTGATTTATAAAAAGACTTAAATATATACTGTTCTTCCCTTTTTACTACAGGCGGCAATTGTTTTATATCTCCTATAAAAACCATTTGAACGTCGCCAAAGGGATCCTGATTTTTCCCCCTGTTTAATCTTAAAAATTTATCTATACAATCTAAAATATCGCATCGCAGCATTGATACTTCGTCAATAATGATTGTTTCAATTTTTTTATATATGGATTTTTCTGAAATTCTTTTATTCTTTACTCTTGAAAGAGTTATATCAGGCTTAAAATTAAAAAAAGAATGTACTGTTTCTCCTCCGCAGTTAAGAGCGGCTACCCCTGTCGGGGCAAGTACTACGGTTTTTTTATCTGCATTTGTAACATAGTAATGCAGAAAAGTAGTTTTCCCTGTACCGGCAATGCCGGTAATGAAAACACAATCGTCGCTTTTATCTATTAAATTATAAGCTTGTTTAAATTCACCGTTTATTTCAATCTTATTTTTCATTTTTATTAAATAGTACTAATCCTTTTTGTTTTTTATAATAAAATTTGTTTAAAATCTGTTGATATTAATAATATTTTTAGTTATAAAAATTAAAAGTTATCAACAAGTTATACACAAGTACAATCTATTTATTTTCCTACTTAACATTATGCATCCTAGATTTTTAATTGATTTTTCAATATGTTTTTGAAAATCAACATCTGAAGAATTTTATTTATTTAGTATTTATTAAAGATATAAAATATATTTTATATCTTTAAATTCAATTCATTTACAATACGCTCCAGCTCTTCCAGAGAATAATAGTAAATTTCTATTTTGCCTTTTTTAATTGTTCCTGAAATACTTGCTTTTGTGCCAAGTTTTCGCTGAATTGCTTCTTTTAAATTTATAAGTTCTGTTTCTTGATTGATTTGCTCAACAGCTTTTTTTCTAGATTTAAATTTTAAAGCAATTTTTTCTACTGCTCTTACCGAAAGTTTTTCATTTAATATTTTTTCTACAATAGTTCTTATCTGTTCTTTATCTTCTATTCCTGCAAGTATTCTTCCGTGTCCAGATGAAATTCTACTTTCGCTTATCATTAACTGTGTATCTTCCGGCAAAGATAAAAGCCTTAAAGTATTTGATATTACAGACCTGTCTTTACCTACGATATCTGCAATTTGTTCATGCGTATGTCCGAACTCCTCTATAAGCCTTTTATAAGCTTTTGCTTCTTCAATAGGGTCTAAATCTTCTCTTTGTAAATTTTCAATTAAAGCTAAAGCAAATTTCTGCTTATTATCTGTAGATTTTTTTATTATAGCTTTAATATCTTTGTTTCCTGCAAGGTTAGAAGCTCTATATCTTCTTTCTCCTGCTATAATTTCATATTCGCCCGGCACTATTGATTCAGTAACTAAAATAGGCTGGGCAAGTCCGTGTTTTTTTATTGATTCCGCAAGATTTTGAAGTTTTTCTTTATCAAATTTATTTCTTGGTTGAAACCTGTTAGGTTTAATTTTACCTAAAGGTATTGCTGCTATTGCCTCATCCGGTGTCGTTTTATTTGGTGCAAGTGACGGTATAAGTGATTCCAAACCTCTGCCCAATGCCTTCTTTTGCATATTTATTTCTCCTCTAAAGTTTACTTGCTTTGTCTAGATAAAAACTCTTTAGCAAAATCCATATAAGCCTGAGCGCCTTTATTTAGCGGATCATATAATAAAATAGGCTTTCCAAAGCTTGGCGCTTCGGCAAGTCTTATCGTTCTTGGTATTTTTGTCTCGTAAACCTTTTCTTTAAAAAACTTTTTTACTTCTTCAACAACTTGATTTGTCAAATTAGTTCTTGAATCAACCATTGTAAATAAAACTCCCTCCAAATCTAAATTGTAATTCTGCATTAATGCAGATATTGTTTTTGAAAGCTGTCCCAATCCTTCCAGCGCAAAGAATTCGCATTGCATAGGAATTAAAACAGTATCTGCCGCTACTAATGCGTTTATTGTCAGCAGTCCAAGTGACGGAGGACAATCTATAACAACATAATCATATACTTTACGGAATTTTTCTAATGCAAGTTTTAATTTTTTCTCTCTGTCTGGCATATTAACTAAATCTACTTCTGCTCCGCTTAAATCGGTAGTTGCAGGTGCAATGTCAAGGCGATCTATGGCGGTATTGTGCAGTACGTCTTCTAAAGCGATATCATCTATTAAAACATTGTAAATGGTTTTACAAAGATTATTTTTGTTAATACCTAACCCGCTTGTAGTATTACTTTGAGGGTCCATATCAATAAGTAAGCATTCTTGCCTTAGATGGGCTAAACTTGCAGCTAAATTAATTGCAGTTGTAGTTTTTCCGACTCCGCCTTTTTGGTTGGCGATTGCTGCTACCTTACTCATTTAAAACTCCGTTTTTATTATATCCCTGTTTTCGTACTTATGTTTCACGTGAAACATAATCAATGTCGAACGTTATTTTATATAAATTTAAAGTATAGTACTTAATATTAAAATAAATTACTAAATAAATCTATACTTAAGCTGAAATATTTATCGTAAATTTTTCTGTAAAACAGATTTTATTTTCGTTTATTGGCATATAAAAATGTAAAACTGATAATTTTTGTAGATAATAACAACTAAATAATATTTATGTTTTAAGCTTTCAACCTATCTATAAATATGATTTTTGCAGTATATGTTCGCCAAAAAGCGAGATGGCGACTATAACAAAAGGTTATATGTATATTGTACAGGAAGTGTAAAAATAATTACTAGAAACGGCAATAAATCCAAAAATCATATAAGAGAATATTTTTACAATATACTAACAAAAAGCGTTATAATTCAACAAAACATAAATACTATAATTGATAGAATTTCGGTTTATGTACTTAAGATTTAAATATTATGTATTAATATATCAAATAAGCGGCTGCCGATAATTGTTAATAAAAAATCTTAATTTACCATATTCCGTGTACAACCATAAAACAACTGTTGTATGTAACTTTTATTCCCTCCGTTCTTGCTTTTTGCGTCGCCGCTTCCGACTGAGATCCAGGTTGCATCCAAATTTCCTTTATGCCAAGCTCTATTGCTCCATTAACAATTTTTTCGGTAACTGCAGGCGGAACCGCCGTTAAAACTATGCCGGGTTTTTCCGGTAAATCTTTTAAAGATTTATATACTGTTTTCCCGTTAATTATACCGCCGCGCATACTGATCCCGACAGTTTTAAAATTAGATTTAATCAAATCAGTAAAGATCTTATAACCAAACTTGTCAGGATTTTCAGAAACACCAACTACGGCAATCAATTTATTTTCATCCATCTTTGCCTCCCTGCAAATACAAAAAAGTATTTCTATATTAATTTCTTCTTTATAATTAAAAATCTTTTTATTATCTACTATAACATATATTAAAAATGTAAATCAATAAACATTTTGATTTATTAAGTAAATATTTGTAAAATGTAATTTATGAAATTGTGTAAAGATGCCGGTAAAAGTAAAGAGAATGTCTGTAAGGCTTTTACAGATAAACAAAATAAATTGCAAGCAAAAAAATTTGCTTCTGTTCCTTCTGATAAATGTATTGTTGTCGCTCCGCATTGTATGAGAAATACTGTGGTTTGTGTTGCTGCTGAAAAGGAAGGTTATTATATCTGTAAAGAATGCGGCGGATGCAGGATTAGCGAAATAAGCAAACTTGTAAAAGAATTGAACTACAAGGCTCTATATGTTTTAAAAGGCGGAAGAGCAATTAAAAATATTGTAAAAGAGCAAAATACCCGGGCTGTAGTAGGCATTGCCTGTTTTTTTGAAGGAGAACAAGCTTTTAAATTATTAAAAGATGAAAATATTATAGTTCAGTTTGTCCCGCTTAGTAAAGACGGTTGTACGGCTACAGATACAAACTTGCAAGAAGTTGAAATAATATTAAAAAATAATAAAAATACTGAATTATGAAATTAAAATTTAAAATAAAATTATATATAACAACGACTGATAAATTTAAATATATATCGGTTAAAACAGAAACGTGGTGAAACTGAAATAAAATGCTGCGTCTGGTTTTAACAGCGTATATACAAGCAAATTTGATTAGACATATACAAATATTTTATACAATTATGCTTTAAATAAAAATAAATTAAGCCGCTGTACTTACTGTTCTAATTTTAAAAAAGGGAGTAGATAAAATTGAAAAATCTTGACAGAGGCTGGGCTTTGACATGTTTTGGAACTGATGTTGGAGCAGGAATATTATTTTTGCGATTCAAGCAGGATTGAGCGGCATTTGGCCTATTATATTTTGACCCTTATATTTATCCAATAACTTATATTTCACACAGAGGAATAACTAAGAATAACTGCTTCTTGTCCAAAAACAACAGATATCGTTGGAGCTGTAGAATATGACTTAGGTCATACTACAGGATTCGTTGTGTCTATCCTTTATTTCTTGTCAATTGTAAGCATTTGTGTTGGATATGCCACCGGCTTAACTAATATAATAAGTTCATTTTTGACTAATCAGCTGCACTATGCTGAAATAGCAAGGCCTATATTTACATTTGTTATTCTTGCTATTATGACAATGGTAATGCTTGGCAGTGAAAAGATTATGGTTACCGTTACATCAATTATAACTTTTCCATTGATAATTCTGTTATTCGCCCTTTCCGTATATATGATACCGAACTGGAATCTATCATCTTTTTACGAACCTTTTATTATGAGAGATTTCATAAAAATACTTTATTGCCGCTGCCGATTTTAATTTTTGCAATGAATTTTTCTCCGGTATGTTCTTCTCTAGGAGCTTTTTACAGAAAAAGATACACCAATATTGATGAAGCAATTGCCCATTCGGATTCTGTTATTAAATGGAATTCTCTTCTTTTGTTATGTTTTTTATTTTTTCTTTGTTTTTTTCAATCACACCGGATATTTTAATAAAGGCTAAAAATAATAATATAGATGCTTTAAATTATAATAGTAAAGTTTTAAAATACATTCCTCCGATAATTGCATTTCTTGCCATAGCAAGTTCATATTTTGGACATTTTACGGGTACTAGAGAAGGGTTGAGCAGTATTATTACCCAAATTATGACAAGAAAAAATCCTGAACTGAAACATAAATTAAATTTTAAAAAAATCAAATTATTCAGTACTTTGATATTATTTGCTTTACTATGGCTTTCGGCGGTTTATAATTCGTCAACTTTATCCATAATTGGAGCTCCAGCAACTCCAATTATTGCGCTTTATGCTTATTTGATGCCTGTTGTGCTAATGAAATATATTCCAAGATTACGTAAATATCGTTCAAAATTGGCATTTTTTGTTTTTATTATGGGAATATTTACTATTATAGGATATTATATCGGAAAAATTATGTAATAAGACAATTCTCTTTTCAAAAAAATTGTAAAGTAATTTAAAGCACATAATTGCCGCAAGTCCTAGTATATAATAAGTATTGCTATAATATGAGCAAAGATATATAATTGTCATTGCAAATTATTTATGTTCTTTTAAATTAGGATAGTTTATAAGAACCCTTTCATTTTTTTATCAATAACTTACCTAAACATAAGCTTCTAAAAATATTGCGTTTCTTCTTGAAGATGCGCTGTTTTTTTAAACCGCTAGAATCAAGTCGGTTTATCCTTTAATTGCCTTTTCCCTTCTGCTTTTATAAATTTAATGCGGTTTTTTTCATCAATACGCATCAAAAAAATTAAATTCATAAAACTCTCTTTGTCATTTTTTTACACAATCAAAATTATTATTTGCAAGGCAAAATATTCTCATATGCCGCTAAACAATGAAATGGTTCTAAATAATCAAATGCTTTAAGTTGTATTTCTAATAACTTATAAACTAAGACCTGCTCAACAAATGGTAAGACTTTATATTAAATGTAAATTTTAAAAAAAGTTGACATATTGTGGTTATTTAATAAATAAATTTTGCTTTTACCAATAAAACTGTTGTAAAATTAATTTATAAATGAAAATGTATAGCATATATTTTTTCTAAAGATAAAAGTGAAACGTTTAAAAAACAGGCATTTATTTAGAATGTATGAGTATATACAGCCTTTTATAAACTATTCAATTCCCAATGAAAAAGCACTCTACGGGAATAAAGTTTTGGTTATTGCGCCGCATCAAGATGATGAATCTATAGGTTGCGCAGGCACTTTAATAAAATATGTTAAAAACGGCGGATATGTTGAAATAGTTTTTTGTACCTATGACACGTCAGAAAGAATGAAAGAAGCTGAAAAAGCAGCTTCCATTATTGGTTCGCAGAAAAATCATTATATGCAGTTTCCTATAAGAAGTTTATATAATAATAAAAAGTTTAAACAAAATTTAACTTTTGTGATAAATAAGGTAAGCCCGGATATTATATTTCTTCCTTTTTGGTTTGACAAGCATGATGATCATAGGGCGGTTTCAAAAGTTTTGATAGATATAAAGCAAGAAATAAGTTTAAATTTTATGATTTATTCTTATGCCGTTTGGTCCACTTTAAATCCTAATTGTTTATTTGATATAAGCGATATATGGGAATTAAAGAAAAAAGCTATAGAATGTTATAAAACGCAAATAGCCACTAGAGATTATGTAAGGATAGCGCAGGGATTAAATCAGTATTGGGGCGAAATAAAAAGTCCGGGTATGCAGTATGCGGAAACTTTTTTTAGAGCTACAGCTAAAGAATACATATCTTTAGGGAAAAAGATATTTAAATGAAATACAGAGTATTACATATTTTTTCATCGTATTCTATAGGCGGCGCCGAGAAAGCTATGCTTTTTTTAGCTCAAAATCTTCAAAAATCAAAAAGAAGCATAAACATAATAGCCGTTCCTAATCACAGCAAGCTGTTTGAGCAGGCGATTTGTCAAAATCTTAAGACAGTTGCTTTTAAAGCAAATAATTCTTTTGATCCATTTGGAATTTTAAATCTTATAAAGATAATAAAAAAAAATAAAATTGACATAGTGCATGTCCACCAAGGGAAACTATACTGGACTTCGTTATTTGCAAAACTGTTTTGTCCTAAAATTAAAATTGTTTTTCATAGAAGACAGGATACAAGACATAGTTTTATAAGCAGGAATCATTATCGTTTTGCAGATGCCGTTATAACAGTGTCTCAAGCCGTAGCGAATGGTTTGATTAAGTATGAAAAGGCATCGCCGGATAAGATTAAAGTGGTTTACAACGGCGTAAATTTTGAAAAATTTAATAAATATGATATCAATTTTAGTGAAATTATAAAAAAATATGATTTAGAAAATAAAATAGTTGTCGGAACAGCCGGAGCAATTGTAGATTTTAAAGGTAAAGGACAAATATATTTATTTGAGGCTGCAAAAATTTTAAGAGATAAATATCCTTGTTTAAGATATTTAATTGTTGGCAGCGGCAAAGGTCTTGAGGAACAGAAAAATTATGCAAGAAAGTTAAATGTTGATGATATTGTTTATTTTACAGGATACCAAGAACAGGTTCAAAAGTTTGTTTTGGCAATGAATATTTTTTGTTTATTATCATGGCACACTGAGGGTATGCCAAATATTGTAATTGAAGCTCAAGCGCTTGAAAAACCGGTTATTGTTACAAATATCGGCGGCAATCCCGAATCTTTTATCAATGGAACAACAGGCATTATGGTTGCGCCTTCAAATTCTTTACAGACTGCAGAAGCTATAAAAAAATTTGTTGATATTCCGGGTTTATCAAAACAAATGGGTATTGCAGGCAGGCAGTTTGTGGAAAAGAAATTTACTGCAGATAATATGGTTGATAATACGTTGGAAGTATACAATAAAATAACAAGTTCAAATCAGGATTAGCGCTGAATGAATTTATTTAAGATTTTTAAAAAGGTATAAGGATTTGGTTTGTTTTTAAGCGGATATTAATATTGGCGGTTTAATGAAAAAAGTTTCAGCTTATGTTCTAACGAAAAATGAAGAAAAACATATTAAAAAGTGCGTAGAGAGCCTTAAATGGGTTGACGAAATTGTCATTATTGACAGTTTTAGCGAAGATGCTACGGTAAAAACTGCAAAAGAAATGGGATGTAAAGTTATACAAAATAAGTTTGAATACTTTGGTAAACAAAGGAACTTCGCTTTGTCGCAGTGTTCTCATGACTGGATTATATGTCTTGATGCGGATGAAAGAATAACGCCGAAATTGAAAATAGAAATAGAACACGAACTGAAAAATCTCCCAAAAGGCAGTGTTTTTCTTGCGCCTAGAAAAAGCAGATTTATAAATAAATGGATTTTACATTCGGGATGGTATCCGGATTACAGACATCCGGTGTTTTTTAACAAAAAAATAGTTTATTATAAAGAACAATTGGTGCACGAAGATATTGATTACCAAGGCAAGAAATATTATTTTAAAGGCGATATTATTCATTATCCTTATGACAATATAAAACAATTTATAAAAAAATCTGATATATACACAGATTTATCATCTAAAGAAATGTTCGAGAAAGGCAGAAAGTGCAGGGTTATAAATCTTTTTGGAAATCCTATAGTTATGTTTTTTAAAATGTATTTTATAAAAAAAGGTTTTCTTGACGGTTTTACAGGATTAATACTTGCGCTGCTGTATTCTTATTTTTATACTTTGATGAAATATATAAAACTTTGGGGACTCCAAAACAGATGAATAAGCTTCTGTATCCGCTTTCTTTAATGTATTCTGTTTTGTTGAAGGCAGACAGAAGTTTTAGCAACCCTAAAAAACTTTTAAAGCCTGTAATAAGCGTTGGAAATATTACGTGGGGCGGTACCGGCAAGACTCCGATTGTAATTGAACTTTTAAAACTGCTTATTAAAAATAATTTAAAACCTGCAGTTTTAATGCGCGGTTATTGCAGGTATGGAAAATCTTCAATTATTTTAAAGGACGGAGCTGCGGACGTTAGCGCATTAAATACGGGCGATGAACCGCTTTTAATTGCCAAGAGCGTTCCGCAGTCCGTTGTGATTGTCGGAGCTGACAGATATGGCAATGTTTTAAAATTTAAAAATGAAATAAATCCTGACATTTATGTCTTAGATGACGGATTTCAACATTGGCGTATTAAAAGAGATTTAGATATAGTCTGTGTCAATGCGGCAAATCCTTTCGGCAACGGAATGCTTATACCGGCAGGTATTTTAAGAGAAAAACCAATAGCTTTAAAAAGAGCCGACCTTATAATTATTACAAATTCGGATATGATTTCAGATGCGGCGCTTAAAAAATTAAAAGAAATATTGTTTATTCTCTCAAACAAAGAACCCGTTGTAACTTATTACGGAGATTTTGAATATAAAACTTCAAATTTGGAAACGAATTTTGATTTAGGACTGTTGAAAAACTCTGACGTATATTCGTTAAGCGCGGTAGGTTTTAACGAAGGTTTTAAAAATTCTATTGAAAAATCGGGAATAAAAGTAAAAGACAGCGTAGTGTTAAGTGATCATAGTTATTATAACAATAAAATGCTTAACAAAATAACAGGTCTGTATAAAAAGAATTCGTATTTTATTATTACAAGTAAAGACGTGGTCAAGTTTCAAAATATTAGTGCGGATGTAAAAGAGAAAATTGCGGTTCTTTTTGTAAAACCAAAGTTTAAAACAGGGGAAAGAACATGGGAACAAACGGTATTAAAAAACCTGCTGTTTTTTTAGACAAAGACGGTACGATTATTTTCGATAAAAATTATTTAAAATCTCCTGCTCAGGTAAAACTTTATTCATATGCTGCGGAAAGCATAAATAAATTAAGAGCAGCAGGATTTAAAATAATAGTTGTAACAAACCAGTCAGGCATACGTAGAGGAATGTTTACTGAGAAAGATTTACAAGATATCAATGAAAAATTTTTGTTTATGCTGAAAAAAAAAGGAGCTAAAATAGACGCTCTTTATTATTGTCCGCATATTGATTCTGACAATTGTTCTTGCAGAAAACCAAAAACAGACATGGTATTGCAGGGAGCAAAAGATTTTAATATAGATCTTTCAAAGTCTTATACTATCGGCGACAGTATAAGGGATTATTTATTGGGGTTTAATATGGGCGGCAAGGGCATTTTGATTCTTACCGGTCAAGGAAAAAAACATCAGAATAATTTAGCAAGAGAAAAAATGAAACCTTTTGCCGTATGCAGAAATTTAAAACAAGCTGTCAATTTTATAGTCAAAGATGTGAAGAATAATTAACACAGTCTATCTTGCTTAAATTTGTTAAGCTTCCATATTTAAGAATATCCGGTAAATTAACAAAAAATATGCTGTTAAACTATTATTTAAAGACTAATAAAACGACAGAACTTTAGTAAATATTTAAGAATATTATTTCTTTCTGTAATATATTAATTTAAATGTTATAAGCCGATTGTTTTGTTATACTATAGTTGATATACTGCTATAAGACTATGTGATAATAATTCTAGTTTACGGCGAGGCTAAAATGGAATTGATTAACGGCAAAAAAATATCAGATAATAAAAGAATTGAAATTAAAGAAAAAATCGGTAAAATTAAAATCCTGACGGGAGCGGTTCCGAGTCTTGCGACAATTCTTGTAGGAAAAGACCCTGCAAGCCAAGTTTATATTAAATCAAAAATACAAGCCTGCGAAGATGTAGGAATGAAATCATTTCATCATAACCTTGATGAAAACTCGTCACAGGAAGATATTATTTCTTTGATAAAAGATTTAAATGACAATTCTGATATTGACGGTATTTTACTCCAGTTGCCGCTTCCAAAAAATAATTATGCTCAAGGATGTATTAATGCAATCAGTCCTTTAAAAGATGTTGACGGACTCCATCCTTTCAATGCGGGACTTTTAAATTTGTCAAAAAGCTGGGAGGAAATTGTTAGAAAAAATATTCTTATTTCATGCACTCCTCTTGGAGTGATATATTTATTAAAACAATCAAATATTGAGATTGACGGTAAAACTGCCGTTGTTATTGGAAGATCAAATCTTGTCGGCAAACCTCTTTCAATGCTTTTACTTGCAAACAATGCTACTGTTATAATGACTCATTCAAGGACAAAAAATCTTAAAAAAATATGTAAATCTGCAGATATTGTTGCCGCTGCTATAGGCAGGCCTAAATTTATAAATAAAGATTTTATTAAAGACGGTGCTGTAGTTGTTGACGTGGGTATAAATAGAACCTCTGACGGATTATGTGGCGATGTTGATTTTGATGCGGTTAAGGATATGAATATAAAAATAACCCCTGTTCCCGGCGGAATAGGTCCTATGACCATAACAATGCTTTTGGAAAATACGCTTAAAGCATTTAATAAAATAGGATAAGCAATAAATGAAGCTTAGTTTTATAATAGCTTCTTTTCTTCCTATTTTAGCAGGGTCTTTATATTTTTTTATGGCATTTGAAGTGAAGTGTATAAGCAAATTCCGTTCTATGATGTTTGGAGAAATCAGGTTTAAGAAAATTAGCTTTGCTTTTATAATGTTTGGCATCTATTTTATTACTCGTCCTTTGCAGAATATTTTAGGCCCCCATCCGCTGCCTTTAATAATAAATTGTGCAAGACAGTTTTTTCTAATGGCTGTTATTGCTCCGTCAATTCTCGTTGCAATTTTCCACTGGGTTCCAGCGCCCGGCAGCGCCCCCGCGTTCAATTAAATTTGCCGCTTATACAATAGGCGTTTAATGGGAACAATTTTTTGTTCTGCTAAACAGTATAGCTGTAAGCGGATCAAAACTTTTATCGTCTTGGGGAAACATTAATATGTATGACCCCATATGGTTTCAGCCGGGAGCTTCCGTAACACGGCTTCTGCCGCCGATACATTTAATATGTCAGTTTGTTTCCCCGGTAGGCTTTCTGCTTCTCGCAGCAGCATATGTAAGATATAGACGTCACAACTATCAGCATTCAAATATTTATAATTTAATTCCTAAAAATGGAAATATCTTGAAGCTAGCTTGGTTATTTTTGCAGGTTCGTTTATTATAGCGGGAATTGCTGTAATGTCCGGCTCGTATTACACTTATATTTGGTCAATTTATTTTATTGGCGCAATTATTTCAGGTATTTTTGAAATGAAAAGCATTGCGCTTCCGCCGCGGACAGCGCCTAATGATCTAATATAATTTGTTTTTTTTATTTTCTTTTATTATAACACTGATGTCGGTTTTTAGCTTTCCGTATTTGATGTGGTAATAAAAAATGGAAATTTTGTTTCCAAAAAGGAGTCAAACATGGCTTGTGGATGCAAAGCAAATAAATCTAAGGCTGCGTCTAAGACAAAAGCTGCTGTAAAAAGTTGTTCCTAAGAAGAAAAAATAATTTACTGAAGCGATTTAAGCCGGTTGTTAAATTTTAATAGACATTATGATTTTTAAGTTAAAAAAAGACAAACTGTGTTTATTTAGGTTTTATAACGTCAAACCTCGTATATTTGCGTAGCGCTTCAGGGATTAACACAGAACCGTCTTCCCGTTGATAGTTTTCAAGTATTGCGGCAAAAGTTCTTCCAACGGCTACGCCTGAAGCGTTTAACGTATGTAAAAAATTTTTCTTTTGATTTTTCAGCTTTACTTTTATATTCATCCTTCTTGCTTGGAAATCTTTAAAATTTGAGCACGATGAAATTTCTCTATATGTTCCGTCTCCTGCAAGCCATACTTCTAAATCATAAGTTTTTGATGATGTAAAACTCATATCTCCTGTAGATAAAAGCATAATTCTGTAGGGAAGTTCTAGCAATTCCAAAACGTTTCCTGCGTCAGTAACAAGAGATTCCAATTCTTCATTTGAAGCGTTTGGTTCAACAAACTTTACAAGTTCTACTTTATTAAACTGGTGATTTCTAATAAGCCCTTTTGTATCTTTTCCGTAAGTTCCGGATTCTCTTCTAAAACATGCTGAATAAGAAACATATTTTTTCGGTAGAACAGATTCTTCCAAAACATTGTCTCTATAAATATTTGTTACCGAGACCTCTGCTGTCGGTATTAAATATAATTCGTCATTAGTGCATTTGAATACTTCTTCTCCAAATTTTGGAAGTTGTCCAGTACCTGTCATTGAAGCTTGATTTACAAGATAGGGAGCCATTATTTCTTTATATCCTTTTGATTTATGGGTATCTAAGAAGAAAGTAATGATTGCTCTTTCCAAAGCGCAGCCTTCATTTTTTAAAACTGTAAAACGCGGACCTGAAATTTTTGAAGCCGTTGTAAAATCAAGAATATCTAATTGTTCTCCTATTTGCCAATGATATTTAGGCTGAAAAGAAAATTTTTTAGGTTTTCCCACAAATCTTATAATTTTATTGTCTCTATTATCTCTGCCCACAGGCACGCTTTTATCTGGAATATTAGGAGTACGCAGTAAAAAATCATTTATCAGATTTTCAATCGTTAAAAGCTGTTTTTCTTGTTCTTGAATTTTGTTTCTTAATTCATTTATTTCTAAAAGAAGCCCCGACAGCGGTTCTTTACCTTCAATTTTATATCTGCCTATTTTTTCAGATTCCGTATTTCTTTTAAGCCTTAATTGTTCTATTTTGGCGGCTAAAATTTTTCTTTCATCGTCCCAGCTTAAAAGCCGGTCAAAATTAATATCAATGTTTCTATTTAACATTGCCTGTTTAGCTTCTTTTACGTTTTCCCTGATAAATTTAATATCCAACATTTTTTCTCCGCTTATTTTGTACATTTTAAAAAACTTAAAAAACACCTAAAGGAATTTAAGAGAACGAAGTTTTATTAACAGTCAATTGCTTTGCTCGGTTTAATTTTTTTATTTTCTTTTTGATATTTCTTTGATTTTAGCAAATATTTTTTACAAAAAGGACAAGATTTTTATAGTTTTAAATTTACCACTATTTATTATGAAATTTATTTCATTGTTTTCTGGCTTGATGATTTCAATTTTTATTGCGCCCTCTTTTTAAATTTACAAAGTCCCAAAAAACTTCATATTTCAATTAAAATTTCTAAAAGGATTATCTTATAATATTGTTCAGCGAATTTTTTAAATACATAGCAACAGTATAATTACGTCCGTGTTTTTTGTAATAAGTGCCATTTATTTACCGGCCTTGATCTAAAATTTATACCTAAATTATGCGCAAAAGATACTAAGTTATAGAGTGGCGTATTGGAGTCTTTAGATAACATTTTATATATGCTGCTTCTTTCTATTTTTGTTGCTTTTGCAAGTTCCGACATTTTACGCTCGACTATTGCAATTATTTTTAAATTTAATAATAGGAATAATCTTATGTTCTGTGTTTCATTATAATTGTTAGCTATATGTTTTTTAAATGCCTTTAATCTTTTAGAGCTTTTACTTAAACTTTTTGCGTATGTAAATAAAATCTTCTAAAGCAATATTCCAATCTGTTTTATCAATTTTTCCTTTTCTTTCAAATAATTTCTTATCATTATGGTGTTTTTTATGCAGTACTGCCTTTTAAAACTCTATATAAATTTATTCTGCTATTCTATTATGTATATTAGGGGACAATTAAACCGCTTTTGAAAAACCTTAGTTTGAATTATTTTTAGTTGCGGTATTGCCATGTTCCCTTTAATTATATTGGGTATTTATTCCACAGATTGCAAATATTTTGTCCGGAGTTTTTAACGATTTGTTAAATTATTAGATATAATTAAATAAGGCGCAACAGGGATAAGAGAAAGAATAATATGATCGCATTTCAAACAAATAAAATATAAAAAATCCAAAAAAATAACACCGACAATAGTCGAGTTGAGCATAAAAGTATAAGTAGAGATATAAGTGAAATTATGAGCGTAAATATAATTTTCCCAATTCCCCCCCCAATGATATGCGAATACGTCTGCGCGTTTTGGCTCCCAATAAAACTGTAACCAAAATTAGCTAAAGCAATTATGGGCAATATAGAAAATATATAAATCATATATTTTATCTTTAATTATTTGCGTGTCGGTTTAGAACGGGTATGAGGGTATACATAGCTTCCATTTTTGCGATAGTGGCCTTTTACTCTTACAGTTTTAGGTTTGACTGATTTATAACTGTAGCGGGAGTTGGAATAATTTTTATCAAAAAGCTCTAATGTAATTTACACATAATTTTACTAGTTTTCGTTAATTATATAAATATTCAAGGTCATTAACCGATTGAGTTTGGTTATAGCAGAGCCTCTAAAATTTACTTGATTTTTCATTTTGTTGATAGAATAAGACAGGGTTTACCATTGTGGCATTGCATTACGCAGGGAGTATCGCGGCCTAAGAACGTTAGGCATTGAATAAAATTCAGGAAGGCTGATATGTAATTTTGCACAGACCCGCAAAATTACAATGCAGAAATTTCATTGCAATTCGTTTGTAGGAAAAACACGACAGGAAATGGAGGATGCTCTAGAACTATTGAAGTTTTTGAAAAGACAGGCACCAAAAGAAAAACCGGAGCATATCGAACAGTCCTTAGAGAAAAATTCTATAACTGCCAGATCGAACTGCTGTACTAGATTTACGGCAAAAACTCTTTTATGAGATTAAATGCTATTCAATAAAAACAGAGCAGCTTTAATCAGCTGCTCTGTTATTTTTATCTGGAACAAGTTTTCATATTATACGACTAAACACTACGGTAAAGCATAGGCATTTGTACGGGTTTTTGTAGGTGTTTTCATATATGAGCAAACCGCTTTTTCCAATTATTTAGTATCAGATTTATATTCTTCACCTTTACCTGCTTCCCCATCAACTGCTCTGTAAGCTTCTATGAGGCTATTTATCTCCTTTTCATGTAGTCCGGGGCCGCATCCTTTCAAATCGTTCTTCATTTCCCTTATTTACCGAAGCCACCTGACGCATAAGGAGTTGCTTTGTTCCATCCCTTTCCCCCCATGCGCTGCCGGTATCAGGTTTCTACCAGTTTCTTTTTCAGGGCGGCATTTTTTCTGCCAGTTGATGTTGCAGGGTATCATTACTTGAGATGATATTCCTCACTCTATCCTGGAGTATGATATCTTGGCAGACCTACTTCTCTCTATAATCTGTAGACTCTGTACTGTTTTCCACCAATTTCAACACCGGCTTCGGTTTTTCAACAATCTTACAAGGTCTGTTTTTTTTCGTCCTGTCGCGGCTGGACATACATAAAAACAAACTCGCTCCAACTAAAACAATCTTTTTCATTTGATGTTCCTTTTTTGTACTTGTACAATTTTTATTAGTGTGAGAATACTACTTTTCGGAGATATTCCGATACAAACATATCAGCTTCTCTCGCTCTTTTTATCAGTTCTTTTCCTTCTTCATCATTAATCAGAAGCGTGATACGCCTTGTTCTCATACCGGCTTTCGATCTTGCTTTTTTTATTATCATTTCCTGTCCCCTTTTGTTTATAAATACGTATTATAACATATTATTAAATCTGTCAAATTACCGCAATAATAATGTATAATAAAAACGTAATTAGCGCTGTAAGAAGTCTTGGCAGAAAGAATTATCCCAGCCGGCAAAAGACAACGCGCCGTTAAACAAATCTGATTATGTATCTCTGCAGGTGAATCTGTAAGAAATTCTTTAGCCCTTGGCGATAAACTTAGTAAGTATGGGTTTGAGAAGGGTATTGTTAGAATTGAGGATGACCAATAAAACAAAGAGTAGTAGACAAATTGTAATTGATTCAAATATGTTATCGCAAGTATTACAGCTAGGCGGGAATGCTTGCAAGTCAGCGGAGACAGACCAGCAGACGGCGGCAGTACAGCTGGTCCAAAGCGGCAGATTGTTAGGCGGGGTCACGCTTGGCAACGTGTCTGCGGAGCTTTGGCCGGAGCGCTGTTAGGTATTCTGGGAACGATAGGAGCATTATTAGGCGGACTGCTTGGTAAAAATAACATAAATGCAGTATGGAAATATCAATATCAATATTATCACTGTCGGAATAACGATAGGAATTTTGTGTCAAAAATAAATTTAATCCTATATCGTCTGCAGATACTGGAAGGTAATCAGGATAAGTACAACAAAATGCAGGAACGCCTGTTTGTTTTAGAAGCTCACCAAAATAGGTGCACCGAATGATTTATAAACAAATTTGCAAAATATACAATTTCTAAGACGGCAAAGAAAAATGTATTTCGGAGAGATAGGGATTCGAATAATATAAATGCATTTTGTATTGATTTTTCCATATTTTTCTCCTTTATCGTCTTTAAAATGTCTTTATTTTTTCATCAACTACACCAACCTTACCAACTCTGCTAACTTT
>JAITOB010000015.1 GCA_031290155.1 Endomicrobium sp.
TTATATTGTGCTTGCCTTTATTCTGTTTATTTTGGGCGCTATATCAACACCTGGCCTCGGAATGATTACACAAGTTATATCAATACCGGTATGGATACTGATTGTCTATGCGGGATATAAGATATCTGAAATAAGCAAAACTTCCAGAGATACTAATTAAATATTTTTTGCTAAATAATACTAACCTTGTACTTATATATCATATTCGCTGCTGAAAAAGCGGATGTCTGACGTAATAAAAACTAACTTTTTATTTGATTTTCTGTTTTTCATTCTCGCTGCCAAGTTCTACTTCATTCTGCGCCTGTTCTGCGGAATCGTCTTTTATTACAGAAGCGATTGCCGCAACTTTGTCGCCATCTCCAAGACGCACTAACCGCACGCCTTGAGTATTTCTGCCTATAACAGAAACATTGTCTACTCTAAGCCGTATTGTTATACCGTTTTGCGTAATTATCATTATTCCTTCGCCGGGATTCGCTTTTTTAATTCCAACAATATTTCCATTCCTTTCAGTCGCCTGCATATTTATAACTCCATGTCCGGCTCTTTTTTGAAGGCGGTATTTCCCTACTGCTGTTCTCTTGCCGTAACCGTTTTCAGATATTGAAAGGAAAATATCGTTAGGCGAAAAGACTTCCATGCCTATAACTACTTCATCATCTTTATCCAAAGAAATGCCGTTTACACCCATTCCATTACGTCCGATAGAGCGCACATCGCTTTCTTTAAATCTTATAGCTATGCCTTTTTTAGTAGCAATTATAACTTCCGGGTTTTTTTCTATTGCTTTTACTTCCGCTAAAATATCTCCGTCTACAAGTTTAATTGCTATTATACCGCCTTTCCTTGGATTAGAGAATTCCTTAAGCGCAATTTTTTTAATTGTGCCTTTTCTAGTGCACATAAGCAAATATTCGTCTTTAATATCTTTAGGATTAAAAGATCTTATAGGAATTGCAGCGGTAATTTTTTCTTCCGTTCCCTGAAGCTGCAAGAGATTTACTATAGCTTTTCCTTTTGATGTTCTGACCCCTTCAGGTATTTCATATACTCTTGTCCAGTACAATCTTCCTCGCGTTGTAAAAAATAACATATATGAATGGGAACTGGTAATAAACAGATTTTCTACAAAATCTTCTTCCTTAGTATTCATTGCAGTTATGCCGCGTCCGCCCCTGTGCTGCGCTTTGTACGTATCAAGCGGTATACGTTTAATGTATCCGGCATGCGACATTGTTACTGCAACCTCTTCTTCTTGAATTAAATCTTCAATATTAAAATCAGCCTCAGCAGCTTGAATCTGCGTTCTTCTTTTATCGCCGTATTTTTTCTTTATATCTATAATTTCTTCTTTTATTATAGCCAAAACTTTCTTGGGATCAGCCAGCACGGAACGCAGCTGTTCAATCAATTTTATTAGTTCTAAATACTCCTGGTCGATTTCTTTTGTTTTTAATCCGGTTAACTGCCGTATCTTCATTTCTAAAATAGCTTCAGATTGCACTTTGGTTAAACTGAATTGCGACATTAAATTCATACGGGCAGTTTCTTCATCAGCGGATTCTTTTATAATTTTAATAATAATGTCAATATTATCAATTGCTATTTTTAAACCTTCTAAAATATGCGCTCTTGCTTCAGTTTTCTGCAAATCGAATTTTGTTCTTCTTACAATAACAATTTTTCTATGCTCAACGTGATGCGTCAAAATTTCTTTAATATTCATTACTTTTGGTCTCTTATTTACAAGGGCAAGCATTATAACGCCAAAAGACGACTGCATCTGGGTATGTTTATACAACTGATTTAATACAACTCGAGCGTTTGCATCTCTTTTAATTTCAATAACAATTCTTATTCCGTCACGGTCTGATTCGTCTCGCAAATCAGAAATACCGTCAATTTTTTTATCTTTTACTAAATCGGCAATAGAAGTTATAAGATTAGATTTATTTACCTGATAGGGAATCTCGTTTATTATAATGGCTTCTCTGCCGCCTTTCATTTCTTCTACTTCGGCTTTGGCTCTGATTTTTACCGAGCCTCTGCCTTTTTCCATATAATCTTTTATGCCGCTTTTACCTAAAATTATTGCGCCAGTAGGAAAGTCGGGGCCTTTAATATATTTTCCCATGCTTGAAACAGGCAGTTTCGCATCATCTATTAAAGCTATCAGCGCATTGCTAATTTCTTCAATATTATGAGTTGGAATATTTGTAGCCATACCTACAGCTATACCTGCTGAACCGTTAACCAAAAGATTAGGAAGTTTTGTCGGAAGCACAGACGGCTCTTTTAAAGAGCCGTCATAATTGGGAATAAAATCAACAGTATTCTTATCTAAATCGGCAAGCATTTCATCAGTAATTGAGTCCATTCTGACTTCAGTATAACGCATAGCCGCGGCAAAATCGCCGTCTATGCTACCAAAATTCCCCTGACCGTCAACCATAGGATATCTTAAAGAGAAATCCTGTACCATTCTAACCATAGCGCCGTAAACTGCAGTATCGCCGTGAGGATGATATTTGCCAAGAACATCTCCAACAACTCTGGCGGACTTTTTATAGGCGGTATTATGTTTTAAGCCCATTTCTTTCATCGCATAAAGTATTCTTCTATGAACAGGCTTTAAGCCGTCGCGTACATCTGGCAAAGCTCTTCCCACTATTACGCTCATAGCGTAATCAATATAAGAGTTTTTCATTTCATCTTCAATATTTCGCGGAGCGATGTTTAACACAAGAGTTTGAGATGTTATTGTTTCTTCTTGTTTATTAGTTTCTTTATCTTTCGTCATTTTACATCCTTTATTTTATAAAGATATATTTTTTATTTAATAATCATTTTTTAACATCTATACCATAAAAAATTAAATACAGAGCGTCTTTTTATTTTATTAATTAAACAATTCATATAATATTTCGTCCAAACGGAAATCCAAATTTTCTTTGAAATCTGCATGGGGAATACGGAGCTGTCTTAAAATTGTTTCAAATTTTTTATATACATTTATATCTCGCAATGCAACCCATTTAACTTTTGACATATTCGCCTGCTTTTACTAAGTTCAATAATTTACCCGCAATAAAAATATCGGTCTCTCTGGCAAATATTGAATCCACGCTCTCAGGATTACCGTGTCCCATTAATTTTACTCCACATTTACAACATTTATTGCCTCTTTTTAAGTAAAAGTCAACTTTCCCATTGTAATATCATTATTTGCAGTTTTGGCTTCAATAACTTTTTTTTAAAAAATTTACAGCAAACTGTAAAAACTCTGCATCAATTAAATTAATTATTTCTATTCTGTAATCTTCCCGCTAATAAGATGTTTTATTATATCTTTTACTACTTTGTCTTTTAATAATTATATTATTTCTCTAAACTGTTCTAATGTTAAAATCTTGTTTTGCGTTTTTCAATAATATTTTGTGATTTTACTTTAGATTTCATATACTCAAAAAAAATTTTTTCTTTCTCTGTCAAAAAAATAGTCTGTTTAATACTTTCTCGCGTCTAACATTTGTATCGCACTCTTTTTTGTAATTGACCTAAATTTGCAATAATAAAATTAATACTACCTGAATTACATTGTTCATTGATAACAACCGCCGCTTCATCATTTCTATTATGCTTTAATTTTGTTATACAATCTTTTTTCATCATATTTTGTCCGTCTGCATTTTATTCTTAATCGTGTTTCTAAACTCCCAATAAAAAACAGATTGTGCGGCTATTTTAAACAAATATAACATTTTGTTTTTTTGTTTTGCATAAATCTAACGCTAATTTTCTATATATTATTTTTAAATATCTAAGTTCCTGACATCGAGAGCATGCGTTTGTATAAAAGCTCTTCTCGGCTCAACTTGATCGCCCATCAAAGTTGTAAATACGCGGTCCGTTTCAACGGCGTCTTCAAGCGTTACTTGTAAAAGTTTTCTATTTTTTAACTCCATAGTAGTTTCCCAAAGCTGCTCAGGATTCATTTCTCCAAGTCCTTTATACCTCTGAATTGTAACTCCTTTATTTCCAATCTCTCTTATAGTTTCAATAAGCTCCGTTATAGAATGAAGTTCATAAATATCGCCCTGCGTTTTCTTTTCGGCATCCTGCAGCCTGTAAATGGATTTTATATGCGTTTCACCGTAATGTTCGAGATTCAATCCTTCATCTTCAAGCTGCTTTACAATTTTATCTATGCGCGAAAGTTCCCATAAATCTTTATATTCCGATACGACATCGTCAAGCTGAAAACTTTGCGTCATTTTAGAAAATTCGCCTTGAACACTAGAAGATTCTTTACGTTTTTCAAAAAGACTGTCCTTAAACTCTTTCCATTCTTTATCCGAGTAAATATATTGGATTTTTTCATCTTTTACCGCTCTGTAAAGAGGCATTTTTCCTTCACTCTTAAATTGAAGATAATCTTTCCAGCTGATATCTTTCTTCTGTATTTTTTTTAAAAGAATATCAAGCTCACCTATGTCTGCGGCTATTTTACGTAATGTCTCGTTGTCAATTTCTTTTATTTCCCGGCCGTCATGCACAAGCGACATAGACAAGCCATCAAGCGCTGCTGCAAATAAAAATTTATCAAGAGCTTCTTCTGAATCCAAATACATCTCTTTTTTACTTTTTTTAACTTTAAAAAGAGGAGGCTGCGCTATGTATATATATCCTCTGTCTAAAAGTTGAGGCATTTGTCTATAAAAAAATGTAAGGAGCAAGGTTCTGATATGAGCGCCGTCAACATCTGCATCCGTCATAATAATAATTTTATGATAACGGACCTTGTCAATATTAAAATCTTGCTCTTCTTTTCCTATTCCTGCGCCTATCGCGGTAATTAACGTTCTTATTTCTTCGTTTGCAAGCATTCTTGTAAGACGAGATTTTTCTACATTTAAAATTTTCCCTCTTAAAGGCAGTATTGCTTGAAACGATCTGTCTCTTGCCTGTTTTGCAGAACCACCCGCAGAATCTCCCTCAACAATAAATAATTCCGTTTTTTGCGGATCTCTTTCTGAACAATCGGCAAGTTTGCCCGGCAGCGCCGCGCTGTCAAGGGCCCCTTTTCTTCTTGTGAGTTCTCTTACTTTTCGTGCAGCTTCTCTAGCTTCCGCAGCATTAATTGCTTTATCTAAAATCTGATTTGCAATACCCGGATTTTCTTCCAAAAAAGTTGTAAGAGCATCGCCGACTATAGACTGCGTTATACCTTCAATTTCAGAGTTCCCAAGTTTGGCTTTAGTCTGGCCTTCAAATTGAGGATTCGGTGCTTTAATTGAGATAACAGCAGTGAGTCCTTCGCGGACATCTTCACCTGAAAGTTTTAAATCTTTAGTTTTTGAAACTTCATTTTTCTTTATATATTCGTTAACGGATCTAGTAAGAGCAGAACGGAATCCCGATAAATGCGTTCCGCCTTCTATGGTATTAATATTATTTACAAAAGTAAAAATGTGTTCGTTGTAGGAATCATTATACTGCATTGCAGTTTCTATGCTTACCCCATCTCTTTCTTTTATGAAATAAATTGGATCCTTATTGATAACATTTTTATTTGTATTAAGATACTGTACAAAAGTTTTTATTCCTCCGTCATAATCAAAAATATGTTCCTTATCTTCTCTTTCATCTGCAATTCTGATATGCGTGCCAGCATTTAAAAATGCCAATTCCCTTAATCTGTTTGTAAGAGTGTCGAAAGAGTAAACAGCCATAGAAAAAATCTCTGGGTCTGGATGAAAAGTAACCTTAGTTCCTTTTTCATCAGTCATACCAAGTTCTTTAACATTACCTAAAGGTTTGCCTTTTGAATAACTTTGTTGATAAATTTTTCCATTGCGATAAACTTCAACCTCGAGCGAATCGCTTAACGCATTTACGCACGAAACGCCTACGCCGTGAAGCCCGCCCGAAACCTTATAAGAGTCTTTGTCAAATTTACCGCCGGCATGAAGTTTTGTAAGAACTATTTCCAAAGCTGAGACGCCTTTAAATTTTGGGTCAGGATGAGAATCTACAGGAATTCCGCGTCCGTCATCTAAAACCGTCACAGAATTATCGTGATGAATAATAACATCAATATTTTTACAGTAACCCGCAAGAACTTCATCAATTGAATTATCAACAACTTCATAAACCAAATGATGAAGGCCCTGACTGCCCGTAGAACCTATATACATAGCAGGTCTTTTACGCACCGCCTCCAGACCTTCAAGAATTTGAATATTAGATGCGTCATAATTGTTTTTTTTTGCACTATCGTTTTTTACTTCTTCGTTTAGCATTAAAGTTCCTCTGATTATTTAATTTTTTTATTAAAAAATATTTATTCTATTTTTATTTTTATATTTTTTATTTTTGGACTGCCGAGATACTGATTTAGTTTTTTTATTATATCTTTTTTGCGAATTGTAAGCTCAGAGCTTGCAACCGAGCTTTGCGTCTGTGCAAAAATAGTACCGTTTTTATATCCGCTTATTTCAACGCCGTTTATATTAACTTCTTTTTTCCATATTTTTTCAATCGTAAAAAAATCTTCATTTAATCCTAATTGTTTTTTTAGTAAGTTTATTATCTCAGCCGCAGACGTCCAAGACATATTTAGACTCTCATCGGCATTATAACACAAAGATAATTTTTATTCATTTCAGGAGACATTACCGCAGGATTTAAAGAGTTAGTAAATTCAAATATTGTAAAATCTTCATTAATATTTTGCAGCACTTCTTTTACAAAATTGGGA
The DNA here is from genome assembly GCA_031290155.1 of Endomicrobium sp. GTDB lineage: Bacteria > Elusimicrobiota > Endomicrobiia > Endomicrobiales > Endomicrobiaceae > Endomicrobiellum. The sequence continues at coordinate 6,764 of JAITOB010000015.1, forward strand.
TTAAAATTAATCTCAACAGGCTCTCCTTTATATTCAATTTCAAGCTC